>CAZBRH010000006.1:12260-23900 GCA_964494245.1 uncultured Planctomycetota bacterium
TGAACGAGCGGTCGGCGGCGTCGCGGACCGCACGGCGGAGCATGGCGGGCGAGATGGCGGCGTCGGTCGTCACGAAGGCGAGCATGGTTGCGAGGTTTGGCGAGATCATCCCGGCGCCCTTGCACGAGCCGCCGACAGTGACGACGGCGCCGCCGATGACGGTGCGGACGGCAAGGGTCTTTTCGACGGTATCGGTCGTCATGATCGCGCGAGCGAACTGAGCGCCAGCATCCGCCGCGGGCGAGAGCTCATCGGCGGCGCTGCGGATGCCAGCGACGATCTTGTCCATCGGCATGGGGCGGCCGATGACACCGGTGGAGGCGACGCAGACACAGCCGGGATCGAGGCCGAGTTCACAGGCGGCTGTGGCGGCCATCGTGGCGGCATCGCGGTCGCCGCGCTCGCCAGTGCAAGCGTTCGCGTTGCCGCTGTTGACGACCACCGCCTGCGCCACGCCTCGGCGGACAACGGAACGGCTCCAAAGCACGGGCGCGGCGGGGGCCTTGATGGTCGTGAATACTCCCGCGGCTGAACACGGGCGGTCAGACAGCAGCAGCACCAGATCGAGGGCATCCTTTTTGACCTTGATCCCGCACCGCACGCCCGCGGCGCTGAATCCCTTCGCAGCGGTCACCCCGCCTTCGACTCGTCGAAACTGCACGCCACGAGGCATCATCAGACTCCTTCTCTTCGGGTTCTCACGCCGGGGGCGAGACCCAGATCGGGCTCGACCACGCCGTCGCCTCGCCCAATTGCGTCACGCGGACGTAATACCAAACCGGCGCCGGCGGCGCCTGTTCTTCGATGACCATCTCGAGTTCCTCCCGCCCGCTGACTTTGCGATGGATGATTTCGCCGTTGCGGAAAACCTCGGCACGCTTGACGGGGCGGGTGCCGACGGCTCGGACATGGAGCCGGAGCTTGCCAGCGGCGGAAAGGACGCTGCCCATCGGCTCGCCATTGATGGTAAACGAAAGCTGGATTCGCTCGCCCATCGTCGCGTAGCAGCGGCGGTTCTTCAGGGCATCGAAAATGGCGTCCCGCGATAGGTCGTCGGCGATTACGGCGGTCAGGCCACTTAGGTCGTAGCGGGCGACATTGGCCCAGTCGTTCTCCCACGTGTTGCTGCCGGGCATGCCGAGATGAGTATCGCTGGAGGCAATGAAGCCCGGACGAACCCCCGCCTGCAGCGCGTCCCGCACCGAGCCGCCGGGGCGGGGACCTTTCCCGGCGCCGTCGAGCACGGGGAACAGGGCGTCGGGGGCTTCGCACGAGCCGCATTTCGAGTAGATTTCGACGAGGTCGATTGGGTAGGCAAGCGGCGCCGCAGCCCACGTGTAGCCCTGTCGCGCGGACGTCGGGTGAACGACGGCGACGAGGCGGTCGCTCTTGCCTATCGCGTCCCAGAACTCCTTCATTTCGGCTTCGGGGTTGAGGGCGCGCGGGCGGAGCCAGTCGCGCTGCGGGTGCCGCGGCCGCGCGAAGGGCCCGTCGTCGCGGCGGTAATAGACGCAGACGCTGCCGGGCGAATTGCCGTCCCAAGATGGCACAGAGCGCTCGAAGCCGAGCAGCGTGACGAACTTGCCGGGCTCGTGGAACTGTTTCGCAGCGGCCTTGATCTCGCTCCACGTCTCGTCGGCCATGAGGCCGAGGCGCGACGCAGGAACGTGGTCGAGGTGGTCGGTGAGGGCGCAGAAGTCGAGTTTCGCCTCGTCGCGGGCGTAGGTGTAATACTCGTCCGGCGAGCGCTGCCCGTCGGAGAGTGCCGATTGTCCGTGCAGATCGCCCCAATAGACCGGCATAAGTTGCTCCTAGAGAAGTTTCAGGTCGGCCAAGCTGGCGTATCCGGCTTCGCCAATGATGACGTGATCGAGCACGCGGATGCCGATGAGCTCGCCGGTCTGCTTGAGGCGTCTCGTGACCTCGACGTCTTCGCGGCTCGGCGTGGGATCGCCCGAAGGGTGATTGTGGACAAAAAGGACGGAGGCGGCGGAGTTGCGGATGGCCGGCTCGAACGCCTCGCGCGGATGCACGATGCTCTGGGTGAGACTGCCCTGCGAGACAACGAAATCGCGGATGAGACGGTTCTTGGCATCGAGCAACAGGACGATAAACGTCTCGCATTTCTTGTTCCCGAACCGCATGCGGTAGCGTTCGAACACCGTCTTCGGTTCCAGGAACGCGCCGCCACGGTCGAATCCGGGTTCAGTGGCGAAGCGCCGGGCGATTTCGAGGGCGGCCTTGATGGCCGCCGATTTCGCCTCGCCTATTCCGCGAACGGACTGCAATTCGGCGGGCGAGCGTTCGGCGAGTTTCCGGAACGTGCCGAACTGCGTGAGCAGCTTCCGGGCAAGCTCGACCGCGCTCATGTTCTCCGTCCCTCCGCCGAGAACGATGGCCAAAAGCTCAGCGTCGGTCAGCTGTTCTTCGCCAAGTCGGAGCAGGCGCTCGCGGGGGCGCTCGCCTTCGGGCAAGTCCTTGATTGTCGGCTTCTTCGCGGCAAACGCGCAGTCCGAGGCAAGCGGGCAGCGGTCGCACTGCGGCCTCGCAGAGCAGATGCCGGCGATCTCCCCGTCGCTTCGGCAGTAGGCAGAAAGCACGGCTCTTGCCCGGACGATGTCGGCCGCCGCGCCATGCGAGACGGCCTTGATGACGTCCAGGACTGTGCGGCTTGCCGCGGCGGCCCGCTGCCGACGTGGGATCACGCCGAGCCGGCGGAAGAAGCGCCGGACGTCGCGGTCTTCGGCAAAGGTTTCCGCCGCAACAGACGCCCCGTCTTGGATCAGCGTGCCGACACGCTCCTCGATAAGCGGGTAAGCGCGGGCCAAATCTTCGGGTGTCATTCGTGTGCTCCGCGATTCGGCGTCGGCGGGGATTCTAGCCCGCTGCCGCAAGACTGTCAAGCAAACCAGAAAGTCTCAACCTCTAACACAATCGTCCTCTCCTCGCACTGCCGTCAAGGCCGATCCGAGAACAATGACGAGGACGCGCAGGGCGTCCGACACGGGCAATGTCCTGCCGGATGATTTTCTTGCGCCAGAGCGCAAAACACGTATGCTATCGGCAGCCGCAAGGAGGAATGGCCGTGGCAGAACGCCCGCGAGTCGTCGGCATCTACTCCAGCCCGCGTCAAGGCGGAAACAGCGACACGCTGTTGGACGCCGTCCTGGACGGTGCCGCGTCGGCCGGGGCAGCGGTCGAGCCGCTATATCTCCGTGAACTCGGTATCGAGGGCTGCCGCAACTGCGGCGGCTGCTCGAGGTCCGGCCGTTGCGTCATCGACGACGGCATGACCGCCATCTACGATGCTCTGGATCACGCCGATGTGGTCGTGCTCGCTTCGCCCATTTATTTCTGTTCGCTCTGCTCCCAGGCGAAGGCGATGATCGACCGCTGCCAGCCCTATTGGGCGCGCAAATACGTGCTGAAGCAAGAGCCCCCCCTCCCGGGGCGGCGCGGCGGCTTCGTCTGCTGCTGCGGCTTCAAGGACGACCGCTTCCTCAAATGCACCGAGCAAATCGTCAAAACGCTCTACTTCGTGATGGGGAGCCAATACGTCGGCTGCCTGTTCGTGCCAGGGCTCGACTCCCGCGGCGACGCTGCGAAGCACCCGAGCGCGCTCGACGAAGCCCGCGCGTATGGGCAAAGGTTGATTTCCGGCGGCTAACTTGCCGAGGCCCGACACGGCGGCGCTCAGCGGCGCGCACCCCGCAGCCCCCGCCGCACGGGTCGCCGATCAACTCGGGGGTCCAATTCCAGCGTTCCGACCCACGAGGACTCGACCAAATACCGTGTCCGCGCCTCCCGCAATGCCCGCCGGAACCGGCTCATGGAATCGCCCGTCATCGGAAGCGCCCTCGCTTCAGCAACAATACTGTTATCGACATCTGGAGCCGGCTCTTTACTGGTTTTTCTGGCCTTCCCCGCACTTTCTCTGATGGAGGGACGCACTTCCGGCTGCGGCTGTAAAGGCGTTGCTCCCGTCAAGTTCGGGCCAGGCCGGACAGGTTCACGACCACCTTGATGACCCGTCCGGCGTCGGTGTGCATCCGTTCGAAGGCACGCTGGATGCCACTGGGAGGGATCGTGTCCGTGATTATCAATTCAGGATGAAGCGCCCCAGAAGCCACAAGGTTGAGCGCCCGCGGCATGTCGCCGAGGTTGAGCCGCGACGAAACGATGGTCGCTTCCTTGAGGACAAATGGCTTCCAAAAGAAGCGTTCGGGCGCTCCGCCCTGGCCCATCACCGTAATCTGGCCGCCGGGCCGAAGCATCTCGCAAGCCATATACATCGGCGGGTTCCTGCCGGCGAGTTCGACGGCGTGGCCGACCGCCTCGATCACCTTGTCGGCGCCGACGCCATCCGTCAGGGCCATCACCTGCGCGACGGGATCCGTATCCCGCGCGTTCACCGTCTCGTTCGCGCCGAGCTTCCGTGCGACCTCGAGCCGGCTATCGAGGATATCGACCGAAACGATGCGCGCCGCTTGGCCTTGCCGCATCACGTCCAGCAACGACAGCCCCAGCCGCCCCGCGCCGAGGATGACGACCGTGTCGCCCGTCTCGATACGGGTGATCCGCGAAGCATGCACGGCGACGCAGTAAAGCTCGGCCATTGGCGCATGCTGCGGCTGAACGGATTCGGGCAGGCGGAAAACGTTGGCGGCATCGACGACGACCCGCTCCGCCAGCCCGCCAGCGCAGTCGATCCCAAGAACTTCGAGACTGCGGCAGATGTTGAATCGCCCGGCGCGGCAGAGGGCGCATTCCCCGCAGGGAAAGACCGGATCGACGACGACGCGGTCGCCGACGGCGAAATCCTCGACTGCATCGCCGAGCTCGACAATGCGACCCCCGAATTCGTGTCCGAGGACCGCCGGATACGCGACGCGGTCCTCGCACTCGCCGAGGAAGACATGGAGGTCTGTCCCGCAAAGCCCGACGAAGTCCGGCGCAACGGCGACCTCGCCTGCGGCCGGCCGGACGTCGGGGACGTCGGCGATCTCAATCCTTCCGCGGCTGACCAGTTGGACTGCCTTCATGAGCCAAGGTCCTCATGAGCGTGGGGGCGCCGGAGCGCGGGAAAACCGCCTCCGGCGCACACGCTCCCATGCTCCCAAACGCACGTGCACCCGCGCCGTCCTCTACACGAACGCACCGCCGGTTCCATCGTAAAGCTGACCAAAGTCCGCCGGATCGCTTTTGACAAGTTCGGCGGGCTTGAAGAAAAGCGCTAGCTCACGCCGAGCGCTGGCCGGGCTGTCCGATGCGTGGACGAGGTTGAAGCGCTTGCTCACGCCAAAGTCGCCCCGGATGGTTCCGGGCGGGGCGTCGGGGCCGAACGTCGGCCCGCACAACTTCCGGACGACGTCGATGGCATCCTTCCCCCGCACGGCTAACGCAATCACAGGACCGCGAGTCATGAACCGAACGAGCGGCCCATAGAAATCCTTCCCCTTGTGCACGGCATACATCCGCCGGGCGAGCGGGGCGGGAATCTTCAGGAGCTTCATCCCGACCAATTGAAGGCCCTTCCGTTCGATGCGACCGATGACTTCTCCCGCAAGGCGCCGCGCGACGCAGTCCGGCTTCAGGATTACCAACGTGGTTTGCAAGAGCATCCCTCCGCACGAGTTGGGCACAGGATAGTAGCAACCGCCCGGCATGTCAAGCAGCGGCGCGACTGGAGCAACGGGGATAGATTTTAGAGGCCGCGGAGCGGCCAAAACGAAGGAACGCCCGCGCCGTTCCGAAATTCCCGCCTTCCCCCTTTCTTGCTCGCGGCCGAGGGTTTCCCGGCAGGAACGTTCGCCATTTCCTACCGCTGCGTAAGTGCATCAGCGGTTTCCTACATCTGCGTAGCCAGCGCTGCCGCGCCCGAAAGCCGCGTTCCTAGCGGGAGCATACGCCTAAACCGTTGATTTCTAAATGGATACAGCTTGTTGCGACTTTTCGCGGCTCGCGTGGCACTCCAGTTGCTATGGGCACTGGCGGAGCCCCGCACGACGGAAAACAATTCTCGGAGCAATCGAACGATGAGGGCCTTACCACGTGCGACGCTGGGCGCGTTGATCTTATGCTTGAGTTCGGAAGTCGCTCTGGCCGGCGATTCCGTGCCGAGCGCCGCCGCCGGCGCTATTGCCGTGGACACCGTCTGGGTGCTGCTCGCGGCGTTTCTCGTGTTCTTCATGCAGGCGGGCTTCGGCATGGTCGAGGCCGGCTTCATCCGCGCCAAGAACACGTGCAACATCCTGACGAAGAACTTCATCGACTACTGCTCGGCCAGCATCATGTTCTTCCTAGTCGGGTACGCCTTTATGTTCGGGGCCGGGGGTGGCCTGATCGGCCTCTCGGGATTCGGGCTGGGGCAGGGATCCCCGAATCCATCGCGCGTGCCGCTCTGCGCGTTCTGGCTCTTCCAGGCGGCGTTCTGCGGAGCGGCGGCCACCATCGTCGCCGGCGGCATGGCCGAGCGAATGAAGTTCCACGCCTATCTCCTGTACACCGTCATCATCAGCGGGCTGATCTATCCGGTCATTGGCAGATGGATATGGTGCGAACAGGGATGGCTGGCGAAGCTCGGCTTTGCGGACTTCGCGGGGTCCGCGGTCGTCCACACCACCGGCGGCTGCGCCGCGCTGATCGGCACCATCCTGCTCGGGCCGCGGATCGGCAAGTACACCGGCAACGGCCACGGGACGCCACAGGTCAAGACAATCCTAGGCCACAACATCCCGATGGCGAGCCTGGGAGTGTTCATTCTCTGGTTCGGCTGGTTTGGTTTCAATCCCGGCTCCACCCTGGGCGTGTCGGGCGATGGGGGCGTGGCCGCGGCGCTCGTCGCAGTGAACACGAACCTCACCGCGGCGGCCGGCGCCATCACGGCAATGCTGACCATCTGGCTGGCGACCGGCAAGCCGGACCTCGGTCTCACGATGAACGGCTGCCTCGCCGGGCTCGTGGCTATCACGGCGCCTTGCGCGTTTGTCACGCCAGCGGCCGCGATTCTCATCGGCATCGTCGGCGGCATCATCGTCGTGCTTGGGACGCTGCTCTTGGATCGCGTCCGGGTGGACGACCCGGTGGGCGCGTTCCCTGTGCACGGCCTGAACGGAATCTGGGGAACGCTGGCCGTCGGCCTCTTTCACACGCAGAGCGGGCTGTTGACGACGGGCAGCCCGCGGCAGCTCGGTATTCAGGCGCTCGGAGCCGCCGTCGTGGCCGCGTTCGTCCTCGTGACCATGGGCACGGTCTTCTTTACCATCAAGAAAACGGTCGGGCTGCGCGTCTCACGGAAGGAAGAACTGCGCGGGCTCGACATCGGCGAGCACGGGATGGAGGCCTACGCCGGATTCCAGATTTTCGTGACAGAATGAGGAGGGAACGATGAAGCTCATTATCGCCTACATCCAGCCGGAGAAACTCCGCGACGTGAAGCAGGCCCTGTACGAGGCCGAGGTGTTCAAGATTTCCGTGACAAACGCCCTCGGCTGCGGACAGCAGAGGGGCTACACCGAATCCTACCGGGGCGTCGTCGTCGACATAAACCTGCTGAAGAAGGTGCGGCTGGAAATCGCCGTGAACGAGAATTTCGTGCAACCGACAGTGGACGCCATCATCAAGGGGGCGCGGACGGGAGAGATCGGCGACGGGAAAATCTTCATCCTCGACCTGGCCGAGTGCATTCGCATTCGCACCGGCGAAACGGGCGGCGTGGCCATCGGCTGACCGTCGCGTCCGCTCACGTGAAGAACCGGACGCCGCTGTCCTTGACGGCGTGGGTCTTCGTCCGCCGTGCGGAGGTGCGGACGAGCTTCGCCATCAGCCGGTCGTACTCGGCGCGGTCGACGGGCAGCCGCACGGGCTTGCCGGTCATCGACGAAAGGATGATGGCGCACGAAATCTCGACCTGATGGATGCCCTCGACGCCGGGCGCGACAAGTTCGACCTTGGGGTTATTGATCGCGCGGACGAAGTTCGCGGCGATGGCGCGGTGGCCGACCTCTTTTCGCGGCGGGCAGGGGATGTCTTTCCATTCGCTCTTCGGGGCGCCCCACTTGGCCTTGCTGTGGAGCGTGAATTCGCGGAGCGGGGTTTCGAGCCGTGCGATGCGGAGGGAGCCCTCGCCGCGGATTTCGAGCGTCGCCTTGTCGCCGACGATGCGGACGTATTCCATGCCGGGCGCCTCGGCGGTCGCTGTGCAGTAGTAGCCGCTCGCGCCGTTGGGATAGCCGAGGAGCGCCTCGGCCTCATCCTCGACTTCGATGCGGTGAAGGGTTGTTTGGATTTTGCCGATGATTTCGGCGGGGTCGCCGGCGAGCCACCAGAGCATGTCGGTGTAGTGGGGCGCCTGATTGATGAGGACGCCGCCGCCCTCGTCGCGCCAAGTGCCGCGCCAGGGGTCGGAGTCGTAGTAGGCCTGGGAGCGGTAGCCGGGGGCGAGGTAGTAGACGCGGTGGAGTTCGCCGAGCTCGCCGGCCTGAATCATCTTGCGGGCTTTCTGGAAGGCAGGGACAGTGCGCTTCTGGAAGACGACGCCGAAGCGGACGCCCGTCCGGCGCGCCGTAGCGACGAGTTCATCGACGGGCGTCAAGGTGACGCCAATGGGTTTCTCGCAGAGGACATGGATGCCGTGGTTCATTGCGAAGATCGAGATTTCGGGGTGCTGGTAGTGGGGCGTCGCGACGAGAACGGCGTCCACGAGGCCGCTCGTAATGAGGTCGCGGTAATCGAGGAACGCTTTGCCGTCGCATTTCGCGGCCGCTTCATTCGCGCGCTGCTCGACAGCATCGCAAACGGCGGTGACGCGGACAGTTCGCATTTTGACCATGTAATCGAGGTGCACGGTGCCCATGCCGCCGCAGCCGATGACGCCGAACCGGATTCTCGCCATTTTTTGCTCCTCTACGGAAAGCCATCGAGGCCGGAAGCCGAAGCTGGGGCGGTATTCTAATCAGGCGCGCGGCATCATGCAACGTGCTGGAACCGTCTCGTAATTGTTCCAAAATCTGTGTGATCAAAGTGATCAAATTCGGGCTACAATATGTTGCGTTGCTGAGGCGGCGGTAGTCGAACATGTTGCGTGCTGAAAGAAGCCACACAATCTTTGGAACGATTACATAGAACGGGCTTTCTGGCCGACGCAAACCCGCCGATGTATAATCCGGCGGGCGGCCCGACACCCGGAGCGTCCGAACATGCGAGCACCGGCGGTGTTCCTTGTCCTCGCTCTTGCAGACGTTGCCGCGCCCGCGCCGTCGCCGGGCGTCGAGGCGGCGTCCGCGCCCATCGTCATCGCCGATTTCGAAAACCCGGCCGACCGGGCGATGGTGCGCACGCGAAAGCCCGCCGTCCTGTCGGCCGAAAAGGCGTCGCAGGGGCGCACCTCGCTGCGGCTCCAGGCCGGCGACTACATCAACATCCAGACCGCTCGGCTCGGCCTCGGCCGGCCGGGCGACCTCTTGCGGATCGACCTCTGCTATTCGGGCGACCGCCCGCTCCGTGTCCGAGCGGAACTGTTTGACCCGATTTCCCTTCGGAGCTACTGGCACCGCCACGTGCGCGAATACGCGCTCCGACCGGGCTGGAACACGCTCTCGTTCCGTGTCGCGCGGCTCTACCGCGGCGAAAAGAACTCTCAGCGGATTCCCGACAGCTTCCTCGAGCCGGCGGGGCTGAACCGCATAGACCTGGCTTTCGAGGAGGCCCCCGGGGACGTCTATATCGACAACATCCGGTTCGAGCCCGACCCGCCGATGCCGGAAGTGCAAGGGCTGCGGGCGTTCGATTTTGGCCCCGAGAACCAAGCGAAGAGGCATGGCTTCACCGCTTGCTCACGGGAGACGTATGACGACGAGCGCGGGTGGGGCTGGTCTGGCCCCGGGTGGCCGGGCGCTGTGCGGGACCACATCCACCCCAACGACCTCCTCGCCGATTTCCGCGAGGCGCGCGGCGAAACGTTCTCCGTCCGCGTTCCGAACGACACCTACCGCGTCCGCGTTTACTACGAGGACCACGGCTGGTGGGAAGACCAGTTCGCCTGGTTCTCGCGTCGGACCATCGAGGCGGAAGGGAAGACGGTTTTCGAGGAAACACTGAGCCGCGAGGAAGCGGCCCGGCGCTTCTACCAGTTCGCCGACATAGAGCCGCTGCCCGACACCGACATCTATGAGACCTACATCCGCAGCGGCCGCTACAAGCCGAAGGAGTTCGACGTCGCCGTGGCCGACGGACGGCTCGACCTGCGGTTCGACGCCGACCGGCCGATGGCCTGCCGCATCTCGGCCATTGTCTTCTGGCCGACGTCCCACGCGGAGGATGCGGCGAAGTGGTGCGCCGAACTCGACCGCCGCATGCGGGCGGAGTTCGATGTCGAGAACGTCTACGTCGACGCCGCACCGCAGGGGCGGAACTTGGCTGAGCTGCCGGAGCGTGTCCGTGCTGCCGGCCTCTTGGTCTTCTCGGCGGGCGGCACGGCGCCCGTCAGCCCGAACCACATCCCGTCCGCGGGGGAACTCGTGTCGGAAATCCGCCTCTTCTGCGTCCCCGGCGAGGACACGGGCGCGTCATTTGGCCTCCGCTCCGTGAAAGAAGGCGGCCCCGTCGCAGTCCGCGTCGCCATCCCGCGCCTTTTTCCGACGATGTTCCTTGTCCAGAATCGTCTCGCGCGATTGGGCGGGCAATACACGATCATGCCCGACGTCCTTCGCCCGTTGGGCGAGGTGCAACTTGACCCGCGAACGTCCCGCCAGTTCTGGCTCGAAATCCCCGTTCCCCGTTCCACCGCGCCCGGCAAATACGACGGGCAGGTGCAAATGGAGTTCGCGGGGCGAACGACGACGCTGCCCGTGTCCGTCGAGGTATTGCCGATTACGCTTTCGGAGCCGCGAATGGCGTTTGGTCTCTTTGGCCTTTTCCCCGATCGTTATGCTCCTGCGAACGCCATCGATACAGTCATCGACCAACTCCGCCGACACGGTTTTTCTTCGGTTGGGGGTGTCCCGCTCGGAGCCGCCTCGGTCTATCACCGAGCCGTCAAGGTCAATTTCGACCAGCCAAACCGCGTCATGACTGCCCTCAAGAAGGCCGGCTTTGCACTCGCGGTGGACACCTACGGCGGCGGTGGGCTTTCGGGCGTCGAGAGCGCGGCTCAGAAACTGGGGCATCCGTTCCGAGCCGTGATGCGGCTTGCGATGGCGCAGCTTCAGGATAACGCGAAGCAGGCGGACTGGCTCCCGTTCACGTATTCGATGGTCGATGAGCCGCATTGGTCGGACGATGCCGTGATGGAAGCGGTGGTGAGGGTCGAAGACATCACGGCTGCCGCGCCCTGGCTGGTCACCAATGGCTACTGGTCTCCGGAGCCGCGCAACCCAGCGCATCGGCGGTTGATGGACGCGCTCGGTCGGACGACGCTCGGCCGCGTCACCCCCGAGGCCGTCGAGTATCTCAAGTCGAAAGGCAAACAAATCGGCTACTACGGCGGCTGCTCGCGCGAAGAGTTCGGCCTGCGGCAGTGGGCCGCCGACGCCGAGGGATTCGTCGCTCACTACGCATGGCACGCCTATGTCCGCTACGGCGACCCATACTACGACCTCGATGCCCGCGTCTTCGAGGACGAAGGCGGTGCGTTCGGTGGGG
>CAZBRH010000006.1:23910-47253 GCA_964494245.1 uncultured Planctomycetota bacterium
CGGACGTCTGCATGTTCTACTACACGCCGACGGAAGTTCGGCTCTCGCTGCGGCTGAAGGCCGTCCACGCCGGTTGCTACGACTACCGCTACCTGCGGACGCTCGCCGACCTCGCCGCGAAAGCGAGCGGCGAGGGAGCCGCCGAGGCGAAGTGTCTCCTTGAGCAGGCGGCTCTTGCCGGCAACCTCTACCAACGAAGCGGCGCTCCCAAGATCGCCGACATCGACGCCTTCCGCCGCAAGGTCGCCGAGGCCATCATCGCGCTCGCGCGTTCTGCGCCGCGGAGCGACTGATTGCTGGCGGGACGCGCGCCGCCGCGCTATGCTTGCGGTGGCACGCAGCCGCGCTTACCGAGGCGCACGGAAGGAAAGCACGGGATAGGACCATGCCCACGCGAAGAGCGATTGTTGCAATTGCGATGTTCTCAGTGTGCATGCTCGGCGCAGCCGCACGCGGCGGCGACCCGGGCGCGGAGGACGCCAAGCCGGTCATCGTTGTGTTCGATTTCAATTCCGACTACGACGGCGGCCGAATGGGCGAGTTCGTCGCAAAGAACCTCTGGGCGAAGCTCGACCGCTCGGCGCAGTGCGTCCTCATCGACCGCGAAGACCTGGTTGCCGTCGTTCGCCGGGCGAAGTTTGCCGCCGCGTTCGACGGCAAGCCGGCAGAGATCGTAAAGTTCGCCGCCGAGGAGTTTGGTGCGACGCACGCCGTTTGGGGCAAGGTGGAGCAGATCGACCAAGTCGGCCCGGGGAGCGAGCGGCGGTTGAGAATCTCCGTGCGAGCGGCCTCCGCCGAGGACAACGGCAAGACGCTCGGCGTCGACATGAGCATGGCCGTCCAGAACCAGCGCGAAATCCAGCTTGCGGCGACCGAGGCCGTGCGGCTCCTGCTCCAGCTCGAAAAACCCGCCCCCGACGTCGGACCTGCTGAAGAAGAACGCTGGCGGACTGGGCCCAACCTCGTCCGCAACCCCGGCTTCGAAAGCGGCAAGGACCATCCCGATTTCTGGCAGCCGATCAGCGACGACCCGAAGCACCCGCAACACCGCTGCGTCAGTTGGGTTCAATCGCCCGAAGAAGGCAGGGGCAAATGCATCCGGTTCAGCGTCCCGAAGGACATCGCTGCGACCTACGGCGCCGCCTATTACAGCGACCCCATCTCCATCGAGGACGGGACGATTTACCGCTTCAGCATCCGCGTCCGCTCCGACGGCCCGACGGTCAAAGTCTTCCTCAAGCATTACCGCTTTTTCCCGCCGGGGCCGAACGAAAAAGAGGGGCAGTGGCGCGAGACCCGCCGCGCGCCGCTGAATTGCGTTGGCGAACGCGGCCAGTGGGCGACGTATACACGCGACTTCCGCCCGCACCGGACCGACCACGACGGCAAGTTCGACCCCACCGTCACCCGCATCGAGCTTTACGCCTACTGGCCGGAAGGCGTCGTCTATTTCGACGACGTGGTGCTCAAGAAGCTGAAGTAGCCGCGAAAGCGCCTTGCTTCACCGCGCGGTGCGGCCTATAATCGAATCGGTGGTATTCCGGTCTCTCTCGTCCAGGGCAAGCCCGTGAAGCGGGTAGCGGCCTTTTTTGCGGCGCTGCTGCTCTTCGCAGCAGGCGTGCGCGCCGATACGCTCTTCTTCAAGGACGGACTCCAGCTGAGCGGCCCGCGGGTCGAGGTGCTGCGGGAGACCGAGAGCGGCGTCGACGTGAAGGTCTCGCTCGGCACGATTACCATCCCGTGGCACCGGATTGAGCGCATCGTCATCGAGTTCGACACCCGCCTTGCGAATATGAAGGCGGAGGGTCGCGATACGCCCCGCGAGCTCTGGGAGTTCGCCACGCTGCTTGGCCGACACGACATGCTCAGCGAGGCGGCCAACGTCTGCGGGCTGATCCTTCAAAAGGAGCGGATTTCCGAGGATATCCTGCTTGGCGTTGCGAAGCAGATGGAAGAGCAGAAGCAGTGGAAGCACGCAAAGACGGCACTCGAGATGGTTCTTCGGGTCAATCCTTCGCGGCAGGATATTGCGCGCTGGCTCGACCGCGTAGCCAAGAACGTTGCGGAGGCCGAGCCGCCGCCCGCGGCTCCGCCCGAAAAGCCGCCTGAAAAACAGCCCGAAAAGCCCCCCGAACCCCCCAAAGTCATCGAGGGACTCGAAGCAGAGGAAGATTGGGTCATCGAGCCGTGGGGGAACGCCGGAAGCGTCAGCGTCCTGCCCCAGGGTCCCGACAAGAATAAGGTTCTCGCGGTCACTTACAGCAGCACAGACAAGGACAAGACCGCCGTCCGGCTCAGCGGCGCCTGGGACCTGACCGACCGCAAGACGCTCGCCTTCGACATCTGGAACGCCGCCCAAAGTTCCATCGGCCTTAGCATCGCGTTCAACACGATGCCCGGCTGGCAGTTCCTCGAAAGCACCGCCAAGAGCATCCGCCCCAGCCAGAAGCAGTGGACAACGGTCAAGTTCAGCTTGACGGCCAAACGCTTCAAGTCTGCCGAAACGAAGTGGCGCAACACGGGCGACCTCGTGAACCGCGACAACGTCAAGCAGATCATCCTGATGATCTACAACACGAGCAAGGACGGCGTCGTCTATTTCGACAACATCCGCTTTCTGGACGAGGAAGCCGGGGAGTGATGCCGCGCGCGGGCGGCGTCAACAGGCCGCTGTGCCCCCGGGTTCTGGGGCTTCGGCGCTGCCAACGGTTTCGACGTCGGCAGTTTGCTCGCCCGAGCCGAAGAGGATCAGCGTCGCACCGACCTTGACGATGTCGCCGAACGCGAGGCGGCGGTCGAGCACGCGCTGCCCGTTTACGCCGGTTCCGCCGAAGCTTTCGAGGTCCCGGACGCGGTAGCCGCTCTCAAAGGGTTCAACGACCGCGTGGATGAGCGATACGTGTTCGTCGGTCAGGCGCAAGCCGCATTCGGGGCTGCGGCCGATGGTCACAGGGGCTTTGTCCACAAGGGCAGTCGCCCCTGCATCCGGCCCGACGATCACTCGGAGCAGAGCCACGCAAGCCCCCGCACGAACTAGCCCCAACGGCCCCCAGCACGGCGGAATTGTAAGGCCTCCGTCAGAGCGTGTCAACAACATGCGAAGGCCGCTGCGAGCCAAGCCGACCGCGCGGGATTCTGCTTGAAACGGCGCCGCTCCGCTGCTATATTCCCGCCGCTCAAGCTTGTTTGATGGCCACTTTTGTCGCGCGGCAATAGCGTTCCATGCGGCGTTCCAAGTGGACGGTCAAGAAGCTCGGGCGGACCGGAGAGTGTAAGAGCACGAGCAGGAGCAACAGAGGGATGGGGCAGACACTGGCCGAGAAGATTTTGAGCAGCAAATGCGACCGTGCCGTCAAGGCGGATGAGTTCATCATCGCGCGGACGGATATTTGCCTGGCGCAGGACGGCACGGGGCCGCTCGCCGTGCGGAAGTTCCGCGAGGCGGGCTTCCGCGCCGTCGCCAGCCCGCAAGGAACGCTCTTCTTTCTCGACCACGCGGCGCCGAGCCCGCGGCGCGAACTCTCGAACGACCACATCACGCTGCGGAGCTTCGCCGAGGAGTTCGGCTGTCGGCTCGTGGACGTCGGCGAGGGCGTTTGCCACCAGATTGCGGTCGAGGATGCTGTCAAGCCGGGCGACCTCGTGGTGGGCGCGGACTCGCACACGTGCACGGGCGGCGCGCTCGCCGCCTTCGCCACCGGCATGGGCAGCACCGACGTCGCAATGGCCATCGCCCTCGGCAAGACGTGGCTCCGTGTTCCCCAAACCTTCCGTATCGAACTGACCGGCTCGATGCCCGCGGGCGTCTGCTCGAAGGACCTGATGCTCTACCTCATCGGCATGCTCGGGGCAGACGGGGCGACATACAAGGCGCTGGAGTTCGGCGGGTCAGCCGCCGACGCAATGCCGGTGTCCGAACGGCTCACCCTGGCCAACATGGCCGTCGAGGCGGGAGCCAAGACCGGGCTTTTCGTGTCCGACGACGTCACGCGGGAATACCTGGAGGGCCACGGGCGCGAACGCGACTTCCGCCGCATCGCCCCCGATGCGGACGCAGCATACGAACGTCTCATCGAAATCGACGTCGCCTCGCTTGTGCCGATGGTGGCGTTCCCTCACACGGTGGACAACACGCGGCGGATCGATGAGGTGGGGGACGTGCCGATCCAGCAGGTCTTCATCGGAAGCTGCACGAACGGACGGCTGGAGGATTTGCGTTCCGTTGCCAAAATCGTGGAGGGCAAAAAGCGGGCGAAGGGGACACGAGTCATCGTCACGCCCGCGTCGCCTCGCGTGCTTCGGCAGGCGATTGCCGAGGGAATCATTGAGACGTTGCTTGACTTTGGCGCGACGGTGACAACGCCGGGCTGCGGCGCGTGCGTCGGTGTGCACGGCGGCATTTTGGGCGATGGCGAGGCGTGCCTTGCGACGACCAACCGCAACTTCAAGGGGCGGATGGGCAACCCAGATTCGTTCATCTACCTGGCTTCCCCAGCGACGGCCGCGGCGACAGCCCTTGCCGGCCGCATCGCCGACCCGCGGGAGGTGTAGTGTAGGATGGGGAAACGGGAAAAAGGGAAAACAGGAAAACCGGACATGGAACGGCTGGCGACGAGCGTCATCAGCTGTTGCATCCGAGTCCATAAAGAGATCGTCCCTGGTTTTCTCGAAGCGGTGTATCATCGCGCTCTCGAACTCGAACTGGCGCAGGTCAAGTCGCATCTGAAGCCGGCCGACCGGAAGCTCGGCGTGCTGGTGAATTTCTCCCAGTCAACCGTGGATGTGCGGCGAGTGGAGTTGACATGATTCCTTCCCCGTTTCCCCCTTTTCCTCTATTTACACGATACACAGGGCATTGAATCATGAGCGGTAAGGCGTGGAAGTTCGGCGACAATATTTCGACGGATCTGATCTGTCCCGGGCGGCTGTTCCACCTGCGGTCGAACCTGCCCGAACTGGCGAAGCACGTGCTCGAAGACGCCGACCCGGCGTTCGCCTCGAAAATGCGCCCCGGCGACTTCGTTGTCGGCGGCCGCAACTTCGGCCTCGGCTCCAGCCGCGAGCACGCGCCGACGATCATCAAGCTCGCCGGCATCCGGGCCGTCCTTGCCAAGTCTTTTGCCCGCATCTTCTTCCGCAATTGCATCAACGTCGGCCTGCCGGCGATTGAACTCGACACCGACCGCATCGCGCCCGGCGACGAACTGGAGGTTGATCTCGGCGCTGGCTTGCTGCGGAACCTGACGCAGGGAACGGAGATCGCGTTCCCGCCGCTGCCGCCCGTGATGCAGCGGATCCTCGCCGACGGCGGCCTCGCCGAGCACATCAAGAAACACGGAGACTTCAAACTCGTCTGACCGGCCTCGGAGACCCGCAGGGCTTCCGGACATGACGACCTTCCAATGCTATCAGGAAGCGCTCGATTACCTTTTCCACTTCACCGACTACGAGCGCATGCACCGTGTCCAGAAGGCAACGAGTGTCTTCGGCCTTTCGCGGATGAACCGGCTCTTGGAGCACTGCGGGAACCCGCACCTCCGCCTGCGGGCAGTCCACATCGCCGGGACGAAGGGCAAGGGATCGACCGCAGCGATGTTGGCCTCCGTACTCCGCGCGGCTGGCTCCTCTGTCGGGCTCTACACCTCGCCGCATATCTACGACGTCCGCGAGCGCATCCAAGTCAACGGCGAGTGGATTCCAGAGGCCGACGTGACGCGGCTCATAAATCGCCTGCACCCGTATCTCGAGGTGGCCAAACATGGCGGCGAGACATACGCGCCGACGTTCTTCGAGACGTTCACGGTCATCGCTTTTCTCTATTTCCTCGAACGGCAGGTGGACATCGCCGTCGTCGAAGTCGGCCTCGGCGGGCGGCTCGACGCAACGAACGTTCTCCGCCCCCTCGCTTGCGCCATCACCCCCGTCAGCTTCGACCACACGGACAAACTCGGGACCGAGTTGCCAAAGATTGCGCGGGAGAAGGCCGGAATCGTCAAGTCGGAGACGCCCGTCGTCTCCGGCGTCCAGCGGCCAGAAGCCCTCGACGTCATCCGCGCGCGCTGCGCGGAGCTTGCTGCGCCGCTCCGCGTCGTTGGCGAGGACATCCGCGTCGAAGGCGGGTGCAACGGATTTGCGGTGACGACGTGGCGCCGCCGGATCGAGGGACTGACTGTCCCTCTCGTTGGGCGGCATCAGCAGCAGAACGCTGCAACGGCCATTGGGCTGGCCGAGGTTTTGTGCGAACGCGGCGCCGCCATTTCCGCCGTTCATGTCCGCAGCGGCCTCGCCGCTGTCCAATGGCCGGGCCGCATACAGACCGTATCGAGGGAACCGGAGACCATCGTGGACGGTGCGCACAACGAGGCGAGCGTGCAGGTCTTGGTCGATGTTCTTTCGGGCCTGCCCGCAAAAAAGACCATCTTTGTCGTCGCCATCGCGCGGGACAAGGATATCCCGTCGATGATCCGGCTGCTCGCGTCCTGCGGCGACCAATTCATATTCACGCGCACAAAGAATCCCCGCGCCGCCGAGCCCGAAGACCTGAAGTCGCGGCTGCTGGAAGCGGACGCTGGGAAGCCCGTCCGCCTCGCGGCGACGCCGGCGGATGCGTTGGCGCTTGCCCGTCGCCTTGCGTCGCCCGCCGACCGCATCGTTGTCACCGGCTCGATGTATCTCGCTGGCGACGTGCTTTCGTTGTGCGCTCCCCTGTGAAGGCAGCGGTCAGCGAACGGCACAAAGCGAACGATACACGTCGTATGTCGCCTGTGCGGTCGTTTCCCAGCGGTATCGTGCGGCTCTTGCGCGCCCAGCGGCAACGCGCAAGCGATTGCCCTCAACGTCGGTCAAGAGCGACAGCATCGCTTCGGCCATCGCTCCGAGGTCGTTCGGATCGGCATACAGAACGGCGTCCCCGGCCACTTCGGGCAGCGAGCCGCAGGGGCTGAGAGCCGCGGGAATCCCCATGCTCATCGCCTCGAGCGCAGGCAGGCCGAAGCCCGCGTAAAGGTGAAACATGATCAGCCCCCTCGCCCGACTCAAGAGAAAGAGCTTCTCCGGCTCCGTGACGATCCCCAGCAACAGCACCCGTTCCCGCAAATCGTGCGAGCGAATTTCGCCCTCGACCTTCTCCCGTTCGGCGTAGCCCGTCCCGCCCCCGGCAAGAAGAAGCCGAACGTCAGGAAGTTCGGAGGCGACCTTCGCAAAAGCACGAATCGTCTGCGGCAAGTTCCGCACGGGCAAGAACGACCCGACGTGGAACAGATATGGCCGCTTCACGACTCGGCGCAGCTCGGCGCGAACTTCGCCTTCGGGCGGCACCTGGGCCGCGAGGTTCTGCTCCACACCCAGGGGAATAACGCTTATTTTCCCCTCCGCCTCGGGGACTGCGGCAAGCAGGTCGCGGCGGGTGTTTTCCGAGACGCAAACGAGAGCGTCGGCTCTACGGGCCACGGCAAGGTAGCGCTCTTGCCGGTGCTTCTGTCGCTGCTCGGCGGCCGCCCCACGTCCTGCCCAGAGATGCGCCAACACGACCGGATAAAGATCGTGAAAGGTGGCCACCCGCAAGCGGAACCCGAACTTTGGAAGCCGGGGCGACAGCGCGTGAAAAATATCTGTCCCGCGTCCCCACGACGAAAGGAACGACAAGGCCGAGAGCCGGCGTATGCTGAACCGCGCGTCGGGCGGCTTCGGCCCCAGTTGCCGCTCTGCCCACCGGCGCGCCTGATAGGCCAACACCACGCGGTCCTCTGGGCTGGCGGCCTGCGCGAGGCCTGCGACGAGTCGGCGCACGTAAACCTGCACCCCATGTGGCAGAGTGGTCGCCGCTTCCGAACAGTCGAGTGCGATGTGCATGCGGGCGTGGCCAGCGAGCTTACATTGACCCGTGCTTGTTGACGATGCGGATGTCGGACGCGCCGGTCTCCACATCGATGAACTTCGCCATCAACGAGACCTTGTTTCCGTTGTCCAGCGCAGACCAGTAGCGGTCAAGCACGGCCTCGATGCCGTCGGGGATGACAACCGGTTGCGGCTCGCCTTCGAACGCGGGGAGCGGGCTGCCGTCTCCCTTATATGTCGCGATGAAGTGCCCGATACCCGGCACGGCGCGCTCATAGTTGAAGTAGTATCGCACCGGCCGTTCAGGGTTGTTATCGAGGGTCTTGAGGATCGCGAGTTTGTAGGCGTTCTGGCCGTCGTCGAGATCCACAAGTCCCGCGATCCGGGCAGTGTAGTTCGGCGCATCCGGCTCGAACTCGCGCGTATCGAGTGCGTTCTCGAACGACTCGCCGACGGCGAGAGCGTCGCAAATCGTGTCGGTTTGGTCGCCGTTCGAAACGATATGAGCGGAATCCTGCACCCGCGCGCAGTTGTAGATGATGAGCGAGGGGTCCTTGACCTTCGATGCGTCGTAGGGAGCCGTCCGAACGACGTCCCCTTCGCGGACGAAGACGCGGTTGCGGCTGTTTTCGCTACGGCCCATAATCCAGTAAACCTGGACGAGGTGCCGCGCGTCCGGCGTTTGGCCGATGACGATGCCGCGTCCGGGATACGGGTTTGAGCGGAGGGCGTTCAGGTTCGACTCTGCAGCAGACAGGATGCTCACGACGACCCCCTTTCGGTGAAAGTGGCGTTTCGGTTCGCACGGATTATATCGGCGGCGCGCCGGTGCGCCAAGCGTGAACTCGCTGCGATCAAGCCGCAGCGGCCCCAAGCTCCGCAAGAGCCGCTTCGAGCATGCCGAACACGTCGTCCTGCGGCTGCCACCCAAGCATCGTGCGGATCTTCGTCGTGTCCATGTCCCAACTGTGAGCGTCGAGCGGCACCCGCTCCGCCGGCACGCCAAGCCGCCCCGAAAGGAACGAGCCAACGTCGGCATAGTCCCATGCCGGATGGACAACGTGGAAGACCTGGTTCCTTGCAAGCGGATTGCCGATGGCGAGCAGCCACGCCTGGACCACGTCGCCGAAGCTGACGGTCGTCCGACGGATCGGCAGCCCACTCTGCCGATCCGTCGCAACCATCACAAAGCCCTCTCCCTCGCCGTCGCAACGGGCCTGAAGATCAGGCGCCATGTCGCCGCGGAACATGTTTTTCCAGACCCGGCCCGCGACCCGGCCGGCAAGGAAGAGCTTGAGCAGCGAGGATGGCCGGTGAACCCAACCCATTCGCAGGATTGTGAACGGCAGGCCGTATTGGATGTGGTGCTGTTCGGTAAGCGTTTCTTCGAGCACTTTGCTCAGGGCATAGTAGCCGGGGTATGCTCGGAGCGGGCATTCTTCGGTCAGCGGCTTCGTGTGGCGGTAATACCAGATGCCGACGGAGCAGTCGCCCCCTGCAAGGACGAACTGCTCGCAGCCGCCGCGTTCGCGGATCGCGTCCAGGATGTGGAACGTCCCGCACACCGCCACATCGAGGAACGTTTCGCGGTCGCCCTTCGTCGTGGCGAACTGAAGAATCACCTCATTGTCGCCGATTGCGCGGCGGACCGCATCGTAGTCCGAGACGGACCCTTCGACGACGAGACAACCAGAAGGAACGGGGCGATTGTGCTGCAGGGCGGTCACGGCGTCGCCGCGTTCCAGCAATGCAGCGACCACTTCCTGCCCGATGGCCCCCGAAGCCCCGAAGACGGCGATGCGCTTGGTTTTCACGTGGTCGCCCCTTTCTTTGCGCCTGCGATGGCGTCCAGATACGCTCTTACCGTCGCGCCGAGGCCCATGCGGAGCGCGTCGGCGATGAGCGCGTGGCCGATGGACACTTCGAGCAGTCCCGGCACGGCCGAGCAGAAGCGGCCGAGGTTCAGGAGGTTCAGGTCGTGCCCGGCGTTGACCCCGAGGCCGGCGGCCTGCGCCGCTTCAGCGGATTCGATGAAGCGGGGCAGTTCGCCTTCCGCTTCGCCGCGGGCGAACGCGCGGGCGTAGGGCTCCGTATAGAGTTCTATGCGGTCTGCGCCAACGTCTGCCGCTCGCGCCGCGCGGCGCGGTTCGGCATCCAGGAACAAGCTGACCCGGCAGCCGAGGCGCTTGAGCTCGGCGACAATCGGTTCGAGCCGCCCGCCGTCTCGGTCGAGGTCCCATCCGTGGTCGGACGTGGACTGCTCGGGGCTGTCGGGCACGAGCGTCGCCTGGTCGGGCCGGAGCTTCCGCAGGATGTTCATGAAACCAGGGTATCGGGCGGACGGTTCAGAGAACGGGTTGCCCTCGATGTTGAACTCGACGCCCGCGGCCGCCGTCAACGTTGCGAGCTCCTCGCAGTCCGACGGGCGGATGTGGCGCAGGTCGGGCCGCGGGTGGACGGTGATGCCGTGTGCGCCGGCGTCGAGAATGATCCTTGCCGCTTCGGCGACGTTCGGAATGCCGATGTCGCGCTGGTTCCGAAGCAGCGCCACCTTGTTCACGTTCACGCTGAGGCGCGTCATGCTCCGCTTCTCTTTCGCGCCAATGAAGTTTCGTCAGGCAGCGGTCACGCGCTGGCCGAGCGTTCGCCTCAATGCAGGAAGCACCGCAGGCCGGTGTGGATCATTTTCATTCCGTATTCGGCGGCGGCTTCAGTGACGCTCGCATCCCGCGCCGACCCGCCGGGCTGGGCGACATACTGGACGTTCGTTCGGCTTGCGCGATCGATGTTGTCGCGGAACGGGATGAAAGCGTCCGACGAAAGGCAGATGCCGTCGAACTTGCGGATCCATTCGAGCCGCTCCTCGCGGGTAATCGGTTCCGGCTTCTTGGTCAGGCCCGAAAGCATCTGCTGCATCTCCGGCTCCGAAAGCTCATCCCAAAGCAGATATTGGTCAACGACGTTCGTCTTTTCGGGCTTGCCGAGGCCCTCCTTGAATTGGAGCGAAAGGACTTTCGGGTGCTGCTGGAGAAGCCACTTTTCGGCCTTGGCGCAGGCGAGCCGCGTGCAATGGACGCGCGACTGCTGCCCTGCGCCGACGCCGATGACCTGCCCGTCGTAGGCAAGGCAGACGGAGTTCGATTGTGTGTATTTGAGCGCAATCGTCGCGACAACAAGCGTCTCCTGAATGTCCTCTGGAATTGCGGCGCCGTCCAAAGACCGGGCGAACATCGCCTTTGTGATTGCGGCGTCGTTCCGCCGTTGTTCGAGCACAAGGCCGAAGAGTTGGCGGCTTTCCATTTCGGGCGGGACGTAGTTCGGATCGGCCTTGATGATGAGGTATTCGCCGCCCTTTTTCTTCTTGAGGATTTCCAGCGCCTCCGGTTCAAAGTCCGGCGCAACGATGAGGTCGGAGACCTCGCTGGCGAGCACCTTGGCGAGCGAGAGATCGACGGGGTCGCTGACGGCGGCGACGTCGCCGAACGAGCACATCCGATCGCCCGCGCGGGCGCGGATATACGCCGTTGCGACGGGCGAGAACTCGGTGTCGCCGAGGAACTGCGACTCGCGGAGAGCGTCCGAGAGCGGACGGGCGATGGCCGCGCCCGCCGGGCTGACGTGCTTGAACGACGCCGCCCCCGGCAGCCCCGTCGCCACACGAAGCTCGTGCGCAAGCTGCCAGCAGCCGATGGCGTCGAGCAGGTTGATGTAGCCCGGCGTGCCGTTCAGGATTTCGAACGGCGGTTTTTTGCCATCAAACCGGAGCCGTGCGGGCTTCTGATGCGGATTGCATCCATACTTCAATTCAATCAGCATGCTGTCCTCCTCTGCGACCTCTGCATCCTATGCGGCGGAAGGCGACCGGACCTGCGGTCCGGCGCGGCCCAGGCGAGCGGCTCATCCCATCGCACCGCGCTTCCCCGTGGTTCCGGCCACGTTTTCTCGCCAGTCGCGCGGCGGCGATCTAAGTTGTCGCGCGAAAGCATAGTCGGAACGCAGGGCCGAGTCAAGCACGATCGGCGAAAATGCTGCGTCGCCCCGCGTTTGACAGGCGCCGAGGGGGACAGTATAATCCCGGCATTGGGCGAAGGTCGGGCGAGGCCGGGGCGTAGCGCAGCTTGGTAGCGCGTCTGGTTTGGGACCAGAAGGTCGGCGGTTCGAATCCGCCCGCCCCGACCAGCGTAGCTTGGAGGTTCTACGGTGCATGTCATGGTGAATCTCGTTTACGATGAGGAATACAAAGGGTATGTCGCTGACGTGCCCGAGTTGCCGGGCTGCATGAGCCAGGGCAAGACGATCGAAGCGGCTCTTCGAAACGTGAGAGAAGCAGTCGCGCTGTATCTGGAGACGGCTCCGCGCAGGAGGCGGCGGCTGCGCAGGCCCGCCCTTACGACCACACTGGAGGTGTAGGTGGCGAGTCTGGCCGGGGTTTCCGGGCAGAAGGCGGTTCGTGCGTTCTGTCGAGCCGGGTTCCGGAAAGTTCGCCAGAAAGGAAGCCATGTGATTCTTGCGAAGCAGGGCAGGCCGCATCTGGTGATCCCGATGCATCGGTCGGTCGCCCCGTTTCTCCTTCGCAGCCAGGTCCGGAGGGCGGGTTTGACGGAGGAGGAGTTTCTCGAACTGCTGGATTGAGGCGCAGACGGGAGCACAGAACGGTGGAAGTAGCTCAGCTGGTTCAGAGCGCCAGACTGTGGATCTGGAGGTCGTGGGTTCGAGTCCCATCTTCCACCCCAGACGGAAATGGCGAGTGAGAGTCCCGTAGCCCCGCGGGACGAAAGGGCTTCAGGGAGGCGCGAATCGTGGCTTCGTTCTTTGACCAGCTTCACGCCCGCGCGCGGCGGTCGCCCAAGATCGTTGTTCTTCCGGAGCTCGCGGTGGAACGTGAGCGAATGGCCGACGGGCCAATGGCCCGCGCCGCCGCCCGCGCCGAAGCCGACGGCATCGCCCGCATCATCCCGCTCACGAGCGAAATGATCGAGGCCTCGGGCGTGCTCGACGAGTTCATCGAGCGATACATGGAAGTGCGCGGTGTCGGGGCCGCTGGCCGGCCAATGGTCGCACGACTCGTCCAGAAGCCGAACGTTTTCGCCGTCGGCATGGTGCGCTTCGGCTATGCCCACGGGATGGTGTCGGGCAAATACACGCAGTCCTACAACGTAATGGCAGCCGTCAACGCGCTGATGGAGCACGAGCCGGGGAAGATCGCATCGACGCTCTTTTTTTGCGAGCCGCCGGAGGATTATCCCGTGTTCCGGCTGCTCGCCGTCGGCGACGTCGTCGTCAATCCGTTTCCCGACGCGGAGCAGATTGCGTCGATCGTCGAGACCTCGTGCGAGACGTTCAAGACGCTTTCGGGCATCGAGCCGCGGGCGGCCATTCTCTCGTACTCGACGGGCACGTCGGGGAAGGGCGAGCTCGTCGAGCGCATTCACGCGGCGGTTGCGGCATACCGGAAGCGTGGGCGCCATTGGTTCGTTTTCGGTCCCTGCCAGTTCGACGCCGCCGTCGTCCCCGCCGTCGCCCGAAACAAGCGCGGCTGCCCGTTCACCGATGCGCCGGCGAACGTCATCATCGGCCCGACCCTCGACGTCGCAAACAACATCTACAAGGCCGTCCAGTGGCTCATCCCCGGCTGCCGGACGATGCTCTGCTCGCAGGGCGTTGCGCTGCCGGTGGATGACCTTTCGCGCGGGGACGACGAGCAGGCGATCTACAACGTCATCGCCGCGAACGTCGTCAAGGCCCAGGCCGCCGAAGCCGCCGGCAAGTACCCCCGCGAGGTCAGCGAACTATTTCTCGCCATGTGTCAGCGCGCCTAGTGCGCACGGGAGGAGAACAAAGCCATGGGAGCAGCCGCAAGCAAGCCCGCGACGAGGGCCGCCCTTGTGCAAAAAGCGCTCGCCCACGGGGCCATCGCCACAAAGGTGATTTCTCCGGCCGCCATTGAGACCGCCGCCTGGGTCCGCTGGAAATGCCAGTTCGGCTGCGGCGGATACGGGTCAAGCTTGGTCTGCCCGCCGCACACGCCGACGCCCGACGAGACGCGCCGGCTGCTCGACGGCTACAGGCGAGCCGTCTTCTTCGAATCGCCCCGCGGCCAGGCGAAAAAGATCGCCGCCGCACTCGAACGCGAACTCTTCCTCGATGGGCACTACAAAGCGCTGGGGCTTGGCTGCGGGCCGTGTTCGCTCTGCGAGACGTGCGCCTTCGACGAGGGCTGCCGCCATCCGCGCGAGGCGAGGCCCGCGATGGAGGCCTGCGGCATCGACGTCTATGCCACCGCCCGAAAGCACGGCTTCACCATCAACGTCGTCCGGACGCGCAAGGACCCGCAGCACTACTTCGGGCTTGTGCTGGTGGATTGACCGCCCGCCCTCGTTGTCCTGATTCCTTGACCGCCGCTTGGGAGATGAAGCAACTCAAGGCGTGCGAAAGGGATTTTTCGCTCAGGGGAGGAGAGCCAGTGCGACACCTGCCGCTTCACGGCAGGCGGCGCGGTCACGCCTTTGCGGTTTTGCGGCTCGGGCTTTTTCGTGCGCGGCAGACAAGGGCTCGCCTGCACTTGGGGTCGAGTTTGAAGTGCGCCAAGAGGTTCCGCTCGATCTGCTTGCGGATACGGTTCGCCGTCGTCAGGCGGTTCCGCTCGATGAGCACTTGTCCGCCGGCAATCATTTCGTGTCCGCCGCCGGTGCCGATGCCGGCGATAATCTTCCGCATGACGTTGTCGGCGTTTTCGTTGCGGATGTCCGTTCGCAGCGAGACGTAGAGCGTTCCATCGTGCAGGCCCTGGCAGAGCGCCCAGTCGATCTCGTCGCAGCGCACGAGGAAGTCGGCGATCTCGCCGGTCAGTTCGGGGTGCGGGATGCGCCCGAGCCAACAGACGCCGACGTCGCGGTAGGTGCGGGCGTCGAGGAGGGCGCGGGAGACGACGTCGAAGTATTCGCGCGGCTCCTGCTCGTTTTCGATGCGGGAGAGGAGGCGCTTGTTGGCGAGGGGGTAGAGCTGGGTGAAGGCGGCGATGTCGGCGTCGGAGGTTTCGCGTCCGAGGTCTTGGGTGTCGGATTGGATGCCGTAGGCGAGCGCAGTGGCGAGCGGAGTGGGGAGCTTGATTCGGGCCGCGAGGAGGTATTCGGCGAGGATGGACGACGTGGCGCCGTAGTTCGGGCGCACGTCGCAGAGCGCGACGCCGGGCAGGCGGCCGGCGCGCTCGTGGTGGTCGATGACGACGTCGACGCGCTCGGGCTCGTTGACGGGGTTGTTGCCGAACCCGGGTTGGGTATCGACCATTGCGACGAGGTCGAACTTTTCGAGCGGGGCGCTGTCGGCCGGGCGGAGCGTGACGCCGAGGTATCGGAGCATGCTGCGGTTTTCGGCGCGGCCGACGACGCCGCCGTGCGCGATGACCGTTTCGCAGCCGCCCAGTTCGCGCAAGAGGAGCTTCAGCGCGGCTGCGCTGGCGATCGCATCAGGGTCCGGGTTGTTCTGCAACAGGATGAGCGCCCGCTTTTGTCCCTTCGCCAGCCGCTCGAGCTTCGCAAGGCAACACTCGGTCGAGGGCTTGCGCGGCAAGCGGTTACTCCTCCTTGATGGCCTCCACCGGGCATTCGCCAATGCAGGTCCCGCACTGCGTGCACTTGTCCTGGTCAATGACGGCCTTGCCGTCGACCATCGAGATGGCCTCGACGGGGCACACGGGCACACAGGTCTCGCAGCCCACGCATTCGTCCGCGTTCACCTTCACCATGACCAACGTCCTCCTTTGACGGGATCGAGAGGGAAACGGATCAGCGCTCCTTGCCCCCGGCGGCCTCGAGCCGCTGCTGGTCGCGCAGGAGCGATTCGATGGTGTATCGGTCGAGCAGCCGGTTCAGGACGACGGCGGCTTTTTTCCAGAGGTCGTGGGTGGCGCAGTTCTTCGTCCTCGGACAAGAGTCCGGTCTGTCCACGCAATGCACGGGGCCGAGGGGGCCTTCGACGGCGCGGACAACTTGGCCGACGGTGATCTTGCTTGGCGGGAGGCGGAGCGTATAGCCGCCCTTGCTGCCGCGCGTCCCCGAGACGAGGCCGGCCTCCCGCAGGCGGGCGAAAATGTGTTCGAGGTATCGCTTGGAGATGTGCTGCTGCTCGGCGACGCGGTCGATGGAAACGCTGCCGCGGCCATATTCGCGCGCGAGCTCAATCATCGCACGGGTCGCATAGCGTCCGCGGGTCGAAAGTTTCATCGCCTTCCCGCCTTACAGTCCGAGCAAAAACCGTCATTTTCCGTATGAATTGTATGGTATCGAATCGGGCGCGTCAACAGCAAAAAGCCGCTGTCGCTCGGCAAGGGCGGCGCCGCTTGAAGCCGCACCGAAGCGACGCTACGATATCGCTAGCCCGGCTGCGAGGACCGACCATTGACCCCGCGAGAAATCGTGCGGCGCGCGCTGCGGTTCCAGAGCCCGCCGCGGTTGCCGGTGAACTTCGCCGCCTTCGGCTGCCGCGACTTCACCGGTGTCCCAATCAAAGCCGATCCCGCTCTCGCTGACCTGCCCGAAGGCGCGGACGAGTGGGGCTGCGTCTGGGCCAAGACGGAAGCGAAGAACATGGGGCAGGTCAAGGGCCACCCCCTCGAAGACATCCGCAAGCTCGACTCCCACCGCTTCCCCAACTACGATGCCGACGAACGCTACACGGAGGTGCTCCCGTGGCTCGACCAGGCCGACGCCGACGGCAAGTATGTCCAGGGCGGCATCTTCATGGTGCTCTTTGAGCGGATGCACGCGCTGCACGGCTTCGAGAACACGCTCGTGGACCTGATGCTCGACCGCCCTGCGATGGCGGCGCTCGCCGACCGCATCGTCGATGTGCAGCTCAACCTGCTCGCAAACGTCCACCGCCGCTTCCCCGGCCGCGTCCACGGCTGGTCGATGACCGATGACTGGGGCACGCAGCGGGCCGCCTTCATCCGCTTCGACCTCTGGGTGGATTTCTTCCTCCCGCGCTACAAACGCATCTTCGACGCGATGCACGCGATGGGCTGCGACGTCTGGGTCCACTCCTGCGGCAAGGTCAACGAGATCATCGAGGGCTACATCCGAGCCGGTGTCGATGCCGTCAACCTCCAGCAGCCGAGGGCGCTCGGCATCGAAGAGGTCGGCCGCCGCTATCGCGGCCGCATTACCTTCAGTTCCCTCTGCGATATTCAGGCGACGTTGCCGACGGGGGACCGCGCCCGAATCGAGTCCGACGCCGAAGCGCTGATGACCCACTGGGCCACGCCCGCAGGCGGCTTCGTCTTTTCGGACTACGGCGACGACGCTGCCATCGGCGTCCCAAGCGTCGAGACCAAACTCCACATGTATCGCACCTTTTCCCGCTGGAGCGAGCGGCTCTACGGCGAGCCGCTGCCCGAACCGGTTCTGGTGGCGCCCCCGGCCTGAACAGTTCTGTGGCAATCAGGGCTTCAGTTTCGCGGCGACCTCGGCCGCGAGCCGGAAGAGCGTCCGGGCGCTTTCGGGGAACTGTCCGGCATACCAGAGCCAGCTCGCGTCGGAGCCGACGGGACTGCCCGGTCGGCCGTCCTTCGCCCGCATGATCGCCCGAACGCGGTCGTCGAGGAACTCTTGCGCCCGTTGTGCGAGTTCATCGCCCAGCTTGGCTCGCAGCGCCTTGTCGACCAGGGCCTTCTCGATGAAGATGCGGGCTTCCGTCTCCTGCATGCCGAGCCGCAGCGCCTCGAACCGGACTGTTGCGACGGGGCCTTCCGGGGCAGGGAAGAGGTAAGAGCCGTTCGTCATCGTCGGGGCGCCCGGCCGGTCGCGGTAGGAGTAGCGCGAGATGACCGAGGACATTTCTCCGCGGGCCCCTTGGATTACCGGCCAGAAGTCGGCCCCCTGACGCCCAAGCCCGTCGTAGCCGGACGCCTGATAGCATTCGAGCGCGGCGTGGAACACGCCGACAGGGCACGACGCCTGCATGTGCCCCAACGACCCCGCGCCCCATCGGGCGAACACCGAAACAATCGTCCGATTCTGCCAGCCGTATCGCTTGCCCGGGTCCGTCGAGAGGTTCGGCCCGCGCGTCCCCCAGACGTGCGCCGCTTCCGCAACTGGCATCCCCGCAAAGTTGCGGGCAAGGCCATGTGCGTGCACGACCCACGGCACGTTCGGCGCGACCTCCTTCAGGTCGTTGAGCGCTTGCTGGCTCGGCGTGAAGTCGCACACGATGCCGAGAGCCATCGATTTTTCGAGGCCGCGGTCCGCAAGCCGTTTGCGCAGCCCCTCGAACACGGGCTTCCAGAACGGCACGCTGCCGGCCGTTCCCCAGTCCGGCCCTTCCACCTCTTTCGTGGCGCCGGTGGCTGGGTCGAGCGCCGTGAACATCATCGGGCGGTAGTTCTTTTCGACGCTCGGCGTGCTGCCGAAGCTGCCGCCGCCGTGGGCGGGCGTCCACACCTCGAAGCAGACGACCGGAATCTGGCCGAGGTGCTTCACGACCAGGTCGAGGTATTTTTCGACGATGCTGAAGTCGTGTGTGTAGGAGCCGTCCGCCTGCCGAACCCACCGCACCATCGATTGCGCATTGCCGTGATTCGTTTGGGCGACAATTGGAATATAGACTGCCCGCACGCGCACCTGCCCGAGCCAGCGAAACGTCTTGTCGAGGAGCTTCCAGTGCGCGTCCGACCAGAGTTCGACGCCATACTTGAGCGCCACGGATTCCGGCGATTGCATCAGCCCCGCGAACGCTACGAACTCTTTGGTGTCGGGCAACGCATAATCCGCAACCGAGAGGTGGACGGGCGCGCTGACGGCGATGTTGTTTGCATGGATGGCGAGCGCCCCGCGATAGTCGCCCGGCGCGGCGTCGCGCCCGACGCGAATCGTCAGCCAGATGGGCAGCGTCGCGCCGGAGGCACCCGCCGGCACAGTGACCTCTTGTGGAGCGGATTCGCCGAGCACGCCGAGGAACTGAGCGCCCTTCGGATAGCGGCCTTGCAGTCCCGGAACCGGCGCGTCGCCCGCCAGCCCATAGCGGACCTCGACGGCGGCCGCAGGGACGGACGCTCTGGCCTCCGCATGTGCCAGGTCGCTCGGTTCCACCTTCAGCCCCCGAATGGGCTGTGTGCTGTGGAGGACAACGACGCCGCTGAAGGCGCCGTTTCGCGTTCCGACGATGGATACGGGCGCTAGGCCGCCGCGCACCTCTCGTGGGCCGCCGTTCCACATCTCGATGAGCGGGTTGCCCGGCCAGACAGAAACCGTGGCCGGGGCCGGGAAGCCGTCCGTGCTCGCTGCCGTCAGTTCAAGCCCATCGAAGCCGACCATCGACCACTCCGGTCGGCCGCGCTCCGTTGGGTTCTTCGCGGTGTAGAAAAGCTCCGATGTCGGTGCACGGTGCAGCTCGATGGCGAGGACGTTCATCCCCTTGCGCAACTCGGCAGGGGGAATCTGCAGTGTGTCGATTTTCCGCTGCCGAAGCTGCATGCCCGCCGGGACAATCGGTTGGCGCCTTTGCTGGCCATATCCCTGGGCGAGCAGCGCCCCGTCCGGATCGACATACGCTTCGGGCGGGTAGGGCTCTGCGAGCGTATTCGGCTCAAGCCGCCCGCCGGGGAGGTGCTTCCGCACGAGTTCCTTCCCGTTCAGGTAAACGGCCGCGCCCCCGCGGAACGACATGGTCAGGGATAGTTCCCCCGCCGCGGCTGGGTCGCTGACCTCGAACCGCGCACGCAGGTATATCGCGGCGAGGTCGCGGCGCGACGGGATGCCCTCGAACGGTCCGGGAGAGAAAGCCCATGCCGTGTCGTCGAAGTCCGGCGATGCCCAGTCTGCTGCCGGCGCCGCCGACAGGGGCGCGGCGCCTTCCGGCTCCTTCTGAATCGGCCCCTTGGCCGGTGCGGCGAACGGCAAGACCTCGCCGGAGCTCCACTGAATCAACTCCCGCTGCCAGACAAAAAAACACCGCCATTGGCTGCGGGTTTCGAGCGCCATGTGCCGCTTCGGGGCGTCCTCCGCGCGAACGACTGCGATCTCTGCCAACAGAATGGCGGCTGCGAGAACAAGACGGCGACCTATCATCGTGTCCTCCAGTTCAGACCATCGAGTTTGACCGGGTGTATTCGACAAGTTCGTCGGCGTGGGCGAACGCCAGCGCGGTGACGGTGTCGGCGGCGCCGTAGTAGATGGCGAGCCGGCCGGTCGGCGCGTCGCAGAGCGCGGCGCAGGGGAAGACGACGTTGGGCACGTCGCCAACACATTCGTAAAGCGCCCGCGGTGAGAGGATATAAGGCCGCGTCCGGGCGATGACTTTCCACGGCTCGTCGAGGTCGAGCAGCGCCGCTCCGATGACGATGCTCTTGCCTCCGCTCGGCATCGGCGTTCCTCCACAAACGCTGTTTCTCTGCGAACATCATAGCGCTTGCCCCAATGAATGGAAGACTAGCGATTGATTCGCTCTCGCATCGGCGTGCTTGCTCTGCTAAACTCAATGTATTGACCGGTTTCCCCGCAGAAGCGGAGGAGGTGTCCTGTGGTTTGGAGCCGTTCACGGGTTGTTCGCGGAGCGGCGGCGTTCGCGGCGACGTTGTTTGCCGCGGGCGCAGCGTGGTCGATCCCTGCGACGCCGAAGGTTTTGCCTGCGGATCGCCTCGCGGGGCACGTCGAGCAGCTTGTCGGCGAACTGGCCGCCACGGACGAGGCCGTCCGAGTGGCCGCCAGCCGCAAACTGGTGGAACTGGGCCCGCGCGCTGTGCCGCTTCTCGTAAAGCACTTGCACCACACGAACGTGGACGTCACCGGCAGGGTGCGGGCGGCGCTGCTTCAGATGGCTCCTCCGCCGGCGGAGGCGCGTGGCGGGCTGGAGCTCTCGGCCGTCGCCGTCGGCCCCCGCCCGCGAAGGGGCGAGACCGTCACGTTCTGGCTGACCGTGCGGAACGCGGGTCGCGCGCCCGTCCCGCTGCTTGTGTCGAATTGGACACTGGCGTTGGCTGCCGCTGACGCGAGGCCGCCTGCGGGGGCGCAAGTGCGAATGGACCCTCGTGCGCCGGCATTGGCTGTTCAGACCCTTGCCCCCGGCGCGGCGCTCGGCTTCCTGATGGACGCCGACCCGGATGCTCCTGGCCAGACGCCAGAGAGGTGCGTCGCCCGGCTGACCCTCGCGCTGGCTCCCGCGGGGCATCCTCCGGCGGTCATGCGGGACGGCGACGAAGCGTTTTTTCTCGCCGACACGCTGACGCTGACGTCGCAACCGGTCGAGCTTGTTTATGCTTCCGAGGAGACGGGTGGTCGGGAATCCGCGCGGCTCCTCGCCGCGTGGCTCGAAGGCAACAAGGTGGCCGAAAAGGAACTCATCGAGCGCGAAGATGCAGCGGACATAATCCGACTCGGCCTGCGGCGCGGAACCGCGGCGGAGCGATGGAAGGTCTTTCAGTTGCTCTGTAAACGTCCGCGCCGGGAGATGACCGACGCAGCGGTCGAGTTCATCGGGCGATGGGGACCTCGTGGCGAGTTGCCGGAGACCGCGTGGGCGGTCTATCGGTTCGGGAAGGCGCTTCGTATGAAGGATCGCCTCGCGTTCTTCTGCCGAGCGGCCCACGCCCGGCCATACGACCGGGGCCTGGCGCTTGTGCTTGCCGAGAACTTCGGCTGCTACTATTTCACGGACGAGCTGGCCGCCGTCTCCCGCATCCTTCTCCTGGTTCCGACGGGGCTGTTGTCTCCGGGACAGAAAGACCTTCTCGCTTGGCAGCTCTTCGCCAACCCTGACCCCGGGGTGCACGACCCAAAGAGGGCGCTGGAAATCATCAGGGGCCGCATCGCTGAGGAACCGGATGACGCGCACTGCCAGTTCATCCTCGCGATGATTGAAGGCAGGCGGAGAGAGGCGCACGAGATCGCCGAAAAGGCGGACTCGGCGAACGACCTGAACAGCATCGCGTGGTCGCTGGCGACGGCCGGCCGCCCCGAAGCTCAGGACCACGAGCTCGCCGTGCGAACCGCCAAGAAGGCGATCGACCGCGCACAGCCCGACCAGAACCAAGTCCACGCCATCGTCGATACACTCGCGTGCGCGCACGCCCGCGCCGGCAACTACGCCGAGGCCGCCAGAGAGATGGAACGGGCGTGGAATGACCAGGATGCCGACGACGACGCAAGGGAGCATTACGCGGAACGGCTGGTGCTTTTCCTCGGTTGGGCTCTCACCGACCCAAAGGATCGCGGCAGCAGCCCAACGGGCATCGCGGGCACACGGGCGCGGGACGCTCTGGTCGCCCGGCTGAAGACGGCAACGGATCGATTCTTGTATGACGCGCTGGTGGAGACGCTCCGCGCGTCGTTCCCGCGCGACCCCGCTGTCGAGAAGGCCATCGAGGCGGCGCCCCGGCCGCCGGAACCGGAGCCGGAACCGGACGATGTGGAGCGGCCTTACCCGCCCGACGACATCGACCCGGATGACTGAGACGGTGCGGCGGCCGTTCTGGACCGAGAAGGCATGAGCGGAGCATTCGTGGAACTGCGGAAGCAGCCGCCGATGAGGCGGATGATTCTGGCGTCGCTTCCGTGCGTCGCCGGATCGGTCTATTTCTTTGGTTGGCGAGCGCTGGCCATCGTGCTGCTCTCGTGCGTCGTCGGCTTCGTTGCGGAATGGCTGTTTTGCCGCAGGCGCCGCGAGCCGGTGAGCGAGGCGGTCTTCGTCACGGCGGTCCTCTTTGCGCTGGTGATGCCGCCGACCGTGCCCTGGCACGTCGTCGTTATCGGAATGCTCTTCGCCGTCGTTGTCGCCAAGATGCTCTTCGGCGGGTTCGGTCGGAACCTCTTCAATCCCGCGCTGGCTGGTCGGTGCTTCGTTTACATCTGCTTTCCCGTCGCGCTGACGGGCGTCTGGTCGGCGCCGGCGCAGGGGCCGTGGGGGGCGCTCGGACAATGGAAGACGTGGAGCCGCGCCGCGAAGCCGGGGGAACCCGACGCTCTGACCTCGGCGACGCCGATGGCAAAGGCGAAGGCGGCGGCGCTCGAAGTCCGCCGGCTCGAACGGAGCGCCGTGCCCGCGCCTACGCCGCTCGAGTTCGCCGAGAAGAACCCGAAGCTGGCGGCGGCCTACCACGACCAACTCGCGGCGACGCCCGCCGTGTCCGACCTCCTGTTCGGCCGAATCAGCGGGACGATGGGCGTCACGAGCGCCCTGCTCATCCTGGTCGGCGGGCTTTATCTGTTGCTCACGAAGACGGCGAGCCGCGCGATCATCCTGTCGGTCGTCGTCTCGTATGCGGTGCTGACGGGGGCGCTCCACGCGCTCGGCGTTGCGCCCGTCCCCGACCCGTTGCGGGCGCTGCTCGGCGGCGGCTTCCTTTTCGGGGCGTTTTTCATGGCGACCGACCCGGTCAGCGCGGCAAGAACGACGTGGGGCCGAATCCTCTACGGCATCCTCATCGCCGTGTGCACCGTCGTCATCCGCAACTTCTCCACCACCGTCAAACTCTGGGAAAGCCCGCACTTTGAGATCCTCCCCAGCCATGGCGACCTG
>CAZBRH010000007.1:0-3541 GCA_964494245.1 uncultured Planctomycetota bacterium
AGAAGACACCTGTGCCGCCGCGGCATCGGGCCTGCCGCTGCGCGTTTCCGCGATGCAAAAGCGCGCCGCCTCGACAGCCGCGACCTCGGCGAACGCGCTGCGGCCGAGCTCCTGCGGGCGCTCAACCGCTCGCACGAGAGGCGAGACTACTTCAACGGATGTTCGTTGCTGGGCGCGATCTGCCGACACAAGAGCTTCTACGGAGCTCCGTATTTCCGTTCCGACACCCGAAAGCCGAGAAGGAACCGTCCCCGCCGCACCGATAGGGGCCGGTTGGCCGGCGGCCACAGCCGGCTGTTTTGACACTGCGCCGAGCGCACCGCCGCGCGTTGGCGGTAGGGGGCTTTCGGCCGCGCGCGGGGAGCCCGACTCCGCCTCGGCCCGGTGAAGGTCGCCCGGCTCCGCGTGAAGCGGCGGAGCATCGGCCCGGCGGACAAACGTTGCCGCGGAAGGGCCAGCCGATGTTCCAGCGATGATTCTTCTGTCGAGCGCAGAGGTGCTGACAGCGGCTCGGACAAGAGCTGCCTCGGCGGCCGGTTCGGTGAGCGCTGATCCGCCAGCCGCCGGGGTTTGCTTTGTTCCGTCCCCCGATGAACGGGCAGGGCGGTCGGCCCACGTGTCGCTTTCCGCCACATCCGTTGCGTGGCCTTCTGCTGCTTGCCGAGGGAACGTTCTTGCTTCGTCGTCCAGATTCTCTCCGATGGTTGTGGCGAGCTTTGGCTCGCCGCCATGCCAAGCATGGACATTGCTATCGGGGCCTGCGGTGCCCCACTTTCCCATTGCGGTTTCGCGAGCACCCTCTGGCGAGGCAAGTGGCGTCGCAGATGCAACGTTCGTTCGTCCGGCTGTTTCCGCAGAATATGCGCGGCCACTATGCACCTCTGCCGGTGCGGCGCTCAGCTCCGCTGCGCCTTCGGCATGGCGACGGGCGGCCTGTGCCTCGGCGACAAGGCGCTCAAAGACGCCCACAGAGAGTTTGGTTGCGGCCGAGTCGCCTCGTTGGAGCGAAGCGTCTGGCAGGGCATGCGCGGCTCGCTCCGCCTGGATTTTTTGCGCAGCATAGGCGAGTTCACGTGCGGCTTCGAGCTGCTTCTGCTCTTCGCTCGGTGCAACAACCCGCGGCTCGTCAACCTCAGCCACGCGCTCCAGCTTCGCCGCCGCCTCGACTTTCCGTTCGAGTTCGCGGACGTGTGCCGCGAGTTCCTCGAGTTGGGCGTTTGTCAGCTTCGAGAGGTCAGGTGTCAGCTCGGCGATACGGTTTTCGAGCTTTGCCCGCTCGCGTTCTTGCTCGCGGAGTTGCGCTTCCAGTTTCGTCTGCTCTGCCTTTGCGAGGTCCTTTTCCCGGTCCACGCGCTCGGCCTTCCGGCGTTCCGCTTCGGCCTGGCGCTCGCGTGCATCGACGTCAAGCGGCTTATGGTTGCGGTGGGCATCGGGAGACATTGGAGCGACGTCGGGAGGTCCTTCCAGGCGAACGACGACGTAGTGTTCTTCAATGGCCTTGCCGACCGCGAGCATCTGCGTCAGGATGAGGAAGAAACCAATGTTGAGGACGGCAGACGCCGCGAAGTATTTGACCATCCGGTGGCCGGGGATTTCGAGCAGGGCACGGATGATGAGAATGACCAGAACGAGCGTCAGGAGGATGCCGAGCAGAAGCAACAGCGGAATCGTGTAGCGGGCTGGCGCTGATTCGCGGGGCGGTGGGGTGCGGATAACAACGCCCACAGTTACCGGCTGCTCGTGGAGCGGCCCGCGAACCATCACGCGGAGCCGTGGCCGCACTGTCGAAGCTCCGGGCGAAATCGAGCAAAGGAGCGGCGCCTCGACCGTTTCGCCCGGCGGCAACAGAACTTCGCACTCGGGCGCCGTCACCTGCGCGTGCTCGGCGGCTTCGGGATCGAGCGTGAGCCGCTGCGGCACGTCAACCGTTGATATGATTCGGATGGTCCCGAAAAGCGAGTCGCCGGGCTGTGCCTCGCCAAGCGAGATGTGGTCGGACGCGAGGCGGAACGTGCCGTCTGGCGGCAAGACGAGATTCGCCTTCGCGGTCAAGCGGAGCGGGAGCGTCGGGCCAAGCAGCCGGAAGGATCTCTCGGCGCCGCCGGGCGCTGCTTCGAGTGGCGGCAGGCATGTAAGCGCCACCGTCGCTGTGCCCCGCGGCGCCAGCACAATGGCGTCTGGCGATGCCGCGATGAAGCCCGCTCCCTCTTCCGCCTCAATGCGAACTTGCTGTTCGCTATCAAGGACAGAGCGGAGCGTAACGGTCTGCCCCGACCGGCGGCCGATGCAGAGCGTCCCCATCTCCACCATCTCTGGCTCGACAGTGAACGAGGCAAACGGAGCGACCTTGAAGCGGACGGCGACGCTGCCGAGGTCGTGGCGGCCGCGGAAGCGGAGCTGCCCGACGTAATCACCAATGCCGACCGTCGGGACAGCGAGGCGGACAGTGGCCTCGGTGACCGCCGGCGTGAGCCGCACGGCTTTGCCGTGCAGGTCGATGGCATCTGCGGGCGGGGCTGCATCGAAGACGACAGAGGCGACGGCGTCAACGTCCACCGGACCGGTGACACCGAGGCGGATGCGCCGCATCTCTGTTGTGCCCGGTTCCACTTCGCCGAAATCGAGCACAGCGGGATCAGCGATAAGCCGGGGATGAACGACCTCGGCGCGAACGTCCACGGTGCGGGCGACATCGGGACCGAGCGTGAGCCGAAGCCGCGCGGCGCACTCCCCGGCAGCCCGGTCTTCCGGGACAGTAAAGCGGACGGATAACTCGCGGTTGCCGTCGGCGTCGGGCTTGCCGAGCGTAAGGCCGAACGCCCCTTCGGGGAGTTCGCCCGGCTCGACGACAACGTGAAGTTCGGGCCCAGGAAGTCCGAGGGGTGTCTTCCGAACCTGCACAGCGCCGTGTCCCATCTCGCCGTTGTGCAGCCGGCCCAGGTCGATTCGGTTGGCGCTTATCCAGAGTTCCGGTTTGCCGGGCGGGACAACCCGGCTGGTGGCGGTTGCTTGCCTTCGGAAGGCGAAGCCGCGGGCAGTCGCGCCGCGGGCGGATACAGAGAGCTCGAATTCACCGGGCGCAATGGGGGGCGCGAGTCTACCGGCGTAGAGTCCGCCGCCTTCGTCGGTCAGGCGGACGGAGTGCACCTTGCCGTCCGCCGCGCGGATGTCCGCTCGAACGTCGGCGCCTGTGCACGGCACGGCGCCGTCGGCAAGCGAGCAGACCAGTTCGATGACTCCGCCATAGGGATACTCGTCTGCAAGCGGAAAGAGCACAGGGAAGAGAGGTGTGTGCGCCGTGACCTCAAGCTCGGCCTCGGTGGGCTCGTCGGCGGCCTGCACGGATGGCGTCCACTGGCCGGGCTTGGGGTCACGGTAGGCGTGGAGTTTGAACGGGCCTTCGATACTGGACCTTTCGGGTTGTTCGAGCGGGCCGGGAGCAGCCACGCGGAAGCCCACGTCCGCCGGTTTCGACCGAAGCGAGAAGACGACGCGGGAAATCGTGTCGTCGATGGGGAGCGGGAGCGAAAAGGTTTCGCCG
>CAZBRH010000007.1:3565-39192 GCA_964494245.1 uncultured Planctomycetota bacterium
GTGCGGCGTTCGAGCGCGAAGCAGATGCGGCTGAAGATTTCGCGGAGCTCGTTGCTGGTCGGCGCACCGTGGAAGGTTCCTCCGGTTCGGCGCGCGATCAGGCGGAGGACATCTGCGTCGGCTTCATCCGAAAGGCCGATGGTGAAGACGGGCCAGCCGGATTCGACAAAGATGCGGTGGGTGTCGGCGTATGGTCTTGGCTCGTTCTTCCCATCGGTAAGGAGGACAGCGGCCTTGCGGGCGCTGGGACCGCGGGAGAGCTCCGAATGAGCGCGTGTGAGCGCGGCGCCGATGTCTGTGCGGCCGAACGCACCGATCTGGTCGATGGCTCTGTGCAGGACGTCGCGGTCTGAGGGTGCGGTGGCCGGCACGAGCGTCTGGCTCCGCTCGTCGAAGGCGACAATGCAGATGCTGCGGATGCGATTGCCGGAGGCGGCGAGGTCTACGAACTGTTTCGCAGCGGCGACGCGGAGCCGCTCGGGGTCGGTGCGACGCATGCTGAAGGACTGGTCGATGATGAGCGCGACGTCGAGTTGGGGGGGCAAGTATTCGAGTTCGCGTTCGAGAGCGGCAGCGGCGAGGATGCGTCCCTCGCGCCGCACACGCAGTTCGAGCACGTATCTGCCGCGGTCGAGGACGGGCAGTGCGCGGACGTCGAAGAACCAAATGCCGCGCAGCCGCCGAGCGATGAAGCCGAGCCGCTTGACTGCGGCGACTTCGGTGCTCTCCGCGGGCCGCAGGACGAGTTCGAAGTCGCCGGAACTGAGTTCGGGCACGTCGGGCGCCAGTTCGGCGCGAACCATAAGCCCTTCGCCCAGGTCCGCGGCCCGTGGCGCGGCGGGATGCGAGACGAGCGAAAGGCGGATTTCGGCGGCGTGCGCGAACGCCCCGCCAAGGAACAGGCCGAAAACAAGCGCAAGGCGGACTCTGCTCACACCTACCGACTCTCTCTCGTCACAATCGAGACGGTCTTGATTCCGGCCTTCTGGCACAGTTCCAGCACGGCGACGGTGTGCTTGTGGTAAACGAGGGCGTCGCCGCGAACCTTGACAACGAGCTTCGGGTTTTCCTTGACGCCTTCGATCAGCTTCTGTTGAAGTTCGTCGGTGGTCAGGATGCGGCCACTGACAACAAGGACGCCGCCTTGACGGACGTTGACGATGATTTCGTCGGGCGTCTTCTTCATCGCCGTCCCTTCGCTGACTTCGGGGAGCTTGACGGCTTGGTCGCGTTCCGGGTCGCTGAACCGCGTCGCCACGAGGAAGAAGATGAGGAGCAGAAACACCATGTCGATGAGCGGCGCGAGGGCGATCTCGAAGCGTTCATCGGATTCTCGACGGATACGCATCACTCGCTCCCGGCGGCGTGAAGTTCCACCTTCTCCTCCTCCGTCTTGCGGCCGCGCAGCCGCAGCAGCAGATCGCCGATGACTTCCTCGATTTCCGAAATGATCGCCTCGGCCTTGCCGTGCAGCCAAGCGTGGCAGACGAGCATCGGAATCGCCACGCTCAACCCAAAGAGCGTAGTCAGGAGCGCCTCGTAAATGTCGTTCGCAAAAGCATTCGGGTTGCCCATCGTGTCGCCCGTGGCCATTGTGCGGAACGCGCCGATCATTCCGAGGACGGTGCCGAGCAGCCCCAGGAGCGGCGCGATGGATGCGATAATGCCGACGGGGCGGACGTTCCGCCGGAGTTGCCAGAGTTCGCGGATGCCGGCTTCTTCCGCGGCGCGCTCCATCTCCTGAATCGTGCCTGACTGCCGGAGCAAGGCCGCCTTGATGATCCGCGCCAGCGAACAGGGCGTTTCTTCAGCAAGCGCGATGGCTCCGGCGATGTCCATCGCATCCAACTGCCGCATCAACTGGTCCTGAAAATGCTCTGGCAACGTGTTCTTCCGCCGCAGTGCCACGGCCCGCTCGATGACAAAGGCCAGACCGACCAGCGAGATGAACGCAATCGGATACATGATCGGCCCGCCCCTGTGGAACCAGTCCCACGCGCTCGTAAAGAGGCCGCCCAGTTCCGCGGTTTTTGCTGGCGGAGACGTGGGAGCAAGCTCAGCCCCGGCTCCGGGCGGCGCCGATGCGGCCATCAGGACAATAAGCACGGTTAGAGCAGCATGTTGCAAGGCGGGTGCCCTCTTCTGGACACACAATCCCCGCAGGGCCGTCGCGGGGCGGGAACTCGCGACGCCCTCGAAGGAAAGGCCGGAACGGCGACATTTCAAGTATACACAAACGCCCGCCGAACGGGAAGCACAACTCAGCGCCTTTCCGTGGTTCAGAGAGTCTGCGTCATTCTCTCTGGTGGCCGCCGAAGGCCGTCCTTTTGGAGCGCGGCGGCAGGACGCCGATTATGGCGACCGACCTCGGCCAATGGGTGCCACGGGGCATGCAATTTACTGCGACGGTGGTAGAAAGTTTTAGAACCCCTGGCACCATCTGACCGACGCGGACTCCAAGACGAGGGCCGCTCTTCAAAAAACTGGGGAAGCCCCGGCCGTTTCCGAATATTGACCGAGTGCGCGAAACGGTATATGATTTAGGTGCGCGGTGCGAAACGACGAACTTAGGGGCGTGAACGATGTGCTTCCGGCCAATTTAGCAGCGAGGTTGCGCTATGAGAATGCTTGATGGTTCAAGTGCGTTGCACGGGGGGCCATCCGTGCTCGGGACAAGAAGATCGCTCGCGGCAGTTGGGGCGCTGCTCGCCCTCGCGCTGGTCTTCGCAACAGCGCCGCTCAGCGGACAAGAAGCCGCAGCAGTGCCGGACGACGGGCCGGTGAAGCTCTTCCCCATCGTCAGGGATGGGAAGTGGGGCTACATGGACGAGACCGGCAAGGTGGTCATCGAGCCGCAATACGAAGCGGCGTATGATTTCTCCGAAGGGCTTGCGTGCGTCATCGTCAACGGCTGGCGCGGCTTCATCGACCGCACAGGCGCGATGGTCATCAAGCCGGACCTCGCGTGGGCGGGGCGGTTCCACGAAGGCCTCGCGCCGGTGTACAACGAAAAGAACGATTTCGCTGGGCGACCGCAGTTCTACCGGCCGAGCGGCGGGCGGTTCTGCTGCATCGACAAGAAGGGCAAGGTCGTGTCCGACTGCTCGACCGCAGGGTTCCGCGAGGGGAAGACCGTGGTGGCGCGGAACCACTGCCTGGGCAGGGACGGCAAGGAAATCAAGCACGACGCCGATGAGCTCTACCTTTTTTCGGAGGGGCTGGCGGGGGCGAGAAAGGGCGTCCTGTGGGGCTACCTTGACCACTCGATGAAGTGGGCGATTCCGCCGCAGTTCCACAAGGTGGACAGTTTCTCGGGCGGGCTGGCGGCTGTGGCGAAGGCGGACCCCCCGCCGCCCGAAACCGGGCGGTCGTGGGATTGGGAGAAAAGGACCAAGTTCACCTGGGGCTTTTGCGACAAGGAAGGCAAGATGGTCATCGACTTCAAGTTCGAAGATGCCTGGCCGTTTTCGGAGGGGCTGGCGGCGGTTCGCCTCGGCGGCAAGTGGGGCTACATCGACGCGGCGGGCAAGGTCGTGGTCGAGCCGGCATACGACCACGCATGGCCCTTCTCCGAAGGACTGGGGCGGGTGCTCGTGAAAGAGAAGCAGGGTTATATAGACCGCGAGGGGAAGATGGTCATCCAGCCCCAATATCAGCCAGCGTGGGAGTTTTCGATGGGGCTGGCACGCGTGGCGATTGAAGGAAAAGAGGGCTACATCAATCACAAGGGCGAATATGTCTGGACGCCGACGAAGTGAATCGGTTGTCCGCTCACAAATAACCGGCGCAGGAAAGGAGATGCCCATGAAACCGTTGATTGTTCTGGTGTTGCTCGTTGCGTCGTCGGTGGCGACAGCGCAAGACACAAAGCCGGCGGCTGAAATCTTGCTCTACGACACCGTAAAGCCCACGGACATCGGCGACGTGGCGGCGTCCATCGTCGCCGAGGACTGGAAGCGCATTGAGCGGGACGGCGCTCCGGAGGGCGACGCGGTGCTCATCAACGGCGCGGTCGCCGTAGTCGTGCGAAAGGACGGTCGGGGGGCCGACCTATACGCGAAAGGGGCGGAGGGCTGGGCGCGGCGGGCAGGGCTTGCTCCCGCCGCCGCGGGAAAGGGTCTCAACACGGGCGCCATCAAGGCGGTCGGCGTTGACGACGCTTCCCCAACCGTCGAGGTAGCCGTCCCCGGGGTCGAGGGCGGCGCGGTGGTCTTCGGTCTCAAGGACCCGGTGCTGCCGGCGGTGAAGGTGACCGCTCGCGGCCCCGTCGAGGCGCTGCGCATTCTTGCGCCGTGCCGGCTGGGCGTGCTGCCGGACTTCTTTGCCGATGACCTTGTGGTCGATGCCCGCCGGATTACGGTCGAGCGGACGGAGATTCCGAGCGACAATTTCTTCCTGCACATGGTGGGCGACGGGAGCTCGATTCTGGCGGCGGTCTGGGAGAATAACGAGAGAGACCTGCAAGTCGGCCTCAGCGGCGAAGGAGAGAACCGCGTCATCGCATCGACGGACGTCTTCTTCAGCTCCGGTGGGGTCATCTGGGTGGCCGCGCTGGAGCAGAAAGGCATCTGGTATTCGCGGCACCTCACGAAGGAAGAGGGCATCGCGGGCGTAACGCTCGACTGGGCCGTTCCCTTCATCGCGAAATGGAAGGGAAACTTCACCCACGAGGACGGCCTGGTCGGAAGCCGGCTCTTTGCCTACGGGAGAGACGGGGGCATCGAAGGCCGCCCCGGCTCGCTCAAGGCGGTCGTCCAACCGATCAATAAGGACCGGCAGACGATGAACAAGGATTTTGTCGGGGGGCCGGAGGGGCTTATGGTTGTCTATCCGATCAGCCGAACGAAGGAGACGCCGCTCGACCGGCTGTGCCTCGACGACCTGCTCCGCGAGTGCCTGGGTTCGCAGCCCTGCGCGTTCATCCTCGATATTTCGGCGCGGACGAGCACGAACAAGGGCATCTTCACCTGCTCCTACGGGGCGACGTTCGGGAAGATCATCCCCCGCGAACTCCCGCGCTACGAGCGGGTCGCCGCAATGACGCTCAAGGAGGAGCGGGCGTTCGTCCGCAGGCAGAACGAGGACGTGCTTCTCTTCATCACTCATATTCAGGACCGGATCAACGGCTACGTGGATTTTCTCCGCTGGCTGCATCAGTACCTCGATGAGCAGGAGAAGGAGCGCCCTGAACTGGCCGCCTTCATCGGAAGAATGAGGAATCTGGCCAAGCGGGAGATGTTTATGTACGGTGGCAGGCGCGAGAACCCGATCCGGACGGCCGACGGCGCGAAGCGGGCGGAGCCGATCCTTGCGAAGGTTTATCAAGCGCTCGAAGTGGACATTCCAGAACGCGCCACCGCCGCGCTTGGGGCCGTCCCCGCTATCCCGCAGAGCATCGGCGACCCGCAGGACCTTCGCGTCGCGCAGCTTCGCGTCCGAACCCGGCAACTTCGCTCGATGGCGACAATGGAGATGGCGATGAACCCCGCCGCGTCCGAAGTCGCCAAAGAAATCCGTAAGCGGACCGATGCTGCGCTCCGCAACCCGGCAGGATACGAAAGGGCCGTGACCTGGTAGGCGACGGGTATCCATCCGCCCGCGCGGGCTGATCCAGAACGGCCAGTAGGGACAACCCCGCCACTGGTCGCTATCGCTTCTTCGGCAGCTGGTTCAAGAGCCAGTGGTCGCAGGACGGGTAGTATCCGCCGACAGTCCGCAGGAAGTCGCCGTTGCCGTCGCGCAGGACCGCCTTTTTGTATTTTTCGTCGCCGGTGAGGTGGTAGAGTGCGGCGAAGAGCGTGGGCACCTTGCGGGCGTTCGCCTCCTTATCCTCGGCAAGCGTCTTGCAGAGTTCGAGCATCCGCGGGTCGCCGGTGGTCACGGCGGTCATTGCAACGGCCCGGCAGTAGATGCTGGTGAACCACCAGTTGACGTCTCCGGGGTTCCGGCCGGCCGACGCCAGCGGGCCTTTGCCGACATATTGAGCGTGGGTTTTCATCACGTCCTCGAGGCACGCCTCGGCGGCCTTGTCGCCGGTAAGTTCCCAGTAGCGATAGAGTGCCCGCCAGCCCCAGCCGAGCGCCCGCCATTGCCAGCTTCCGGTGAGCGCCGAGCCGCCGCGCCCGGCGAAGTAGCCGCCGTGCGCCGCCGCGATGCGCATGTGTTCGAGGGAGCGGACGTCGCCGAAGAGCAGATAACGGTCGTAGACGAGGTCGAGCACGGTGTGTTCGGGGTTGGGGAAGGGCCATTCGGAACGCGACCAGCGGCCCGCGCTGTATTTTTCGTATTCTTCGCCCTTCGGCTGCGGGCGGTTTGTCCAGTCCTCGCTGCGGTTGGCCCGGCGGAACTCCTGCCAGTCTTTGAACCCGAAGGGGTCCTGGCCGTCGATGCGCCCGGTGCGGACGTCGCGGAAGTGGCGGCTGCGGTTGTCGCCAACCTCGAACCACATCGGCGAGCCGGTGACATACCATCGCCAGAGGAAATTGTCCTGGTCGATGGGCTGGCGGGCGCCGCGTTTCCCATGTCCGCCATTGCTCCGCCAGCGTTCGCCCCAAACCTGCCAGCCGTAGGCGTTGCCGTAGAGTTGGTCGGTTGTCAGCATGCGCGGGCCTTCGGGAACGATGCGGGTGTCGGGACGGACGTCTTCGGGCGTGACGATGGGCGGGGTGAAAGGGGCGTCGGCGAGAGCGCCGCATTCGCCCGAATGCTCGACGGGCGGGCGGAACATCAGCCGGCCGTCCCAGCAGGCGGCCCATGCATCGGCCATCGGCCTGCTCGTGTCGTCCTTCGCGTAGCCCGATTTCGTCCCAGGGCCGTAGAAGTGCAGTACAATCTCGTGTCCTTTGGCCGACGTATCTTCGATGAAGTGCACGACCTTGCATTCGCCGGGGAAGAGGCCGAGTCGGACGCGGCCGGTCGCCGCGACCTCGACGGCTTTCGGGAACTGCTGCCAGAACTTCTTGGTGTGCACGATGAGGCCGCCGCGGGCTGTCCGGATATGCGCGAGGCCGCGGGCATGATCGCCCTCGGCTGCAACTTCTCCGGCCTCGTCCGGCGTGGTCGGCGGCGCGATTGCGGCGCCTTCGCGCCGATACACGCGGTAGCCGCGGAAGCTCGTCACCGTGCCCTTCGGGTATGACCAGCCGGGCGAGTCCATGTGCCCGAAGCCGGGGCACGCCGCCCAGGTGTCGGCGCCGTTCGAGTCCTGGTAGAGGCAGACCGATCCTTTGTCGGCCAGCTTGAACTCGTGCGACTTGTCCTTGTCGCCGAAGAGCGTGACCGCCTCGGCGCGGTCGGCGAGGTTGAGCACGAGCGAGGCGTCCTCGAACGTCGGCGAGCCGATGCTCTTCGGTGGGTTGTTCGTGATGATGACGTCGCTGTAAACATCCGTGCTGCCCGCGTAGAAGTTGAGGAAGACATCATAGCCATAGATTCCCGGCGAATAGCCCTTGCCGGGCGGGGCGACGTGCCGCCCGCGGGCGCGGACGCAGACGCGCATCGGCCCCGACTAGATGATCTCGACGCTCTCGGTTCCGTCGCTGCCGAGGTATGGCTGCCCGAACGTGTCGTGCACGACGGTCCCGGCCATGTCGCCGCCTGCCAGCACGTTCTCGTCGTCGGTCAACTTGCCGTCGCCGTTCAGGTCTATCACGGCCTTGTCGATGAAGTTGAACTTCTTGCGGTTGACGACGAAGCGCGCGGCGCCGGTATTGACCTCGATCGCGTCGTCGGTCTGCCGCACACTGACGCCAACTCGCTTCTCGGGCGGGAAGACGACCGACTTGGCATCGGCGAGGTAGAAGGACTTGGCGGCGCCGGCATCGATGGTCGTAGCGGCATCGACGAGCACCCAGCGGATGGAGTCGTCCTTCCGCCACCAGCGGGCGAGGACGCGGAACTGCGCAGGCACGGCGTTCAGGCGGCCAGCGTCGTCCTTCAGAGCGAGGGCGAACTCGCTGGTCTCCTTAGCCTGCCCGGGCAGGAGCGGGACGCCGCAGGTGATATACCTCGGTCCGGCTGCGCCGACCGCGTCCTTCACATCCAGCTTGATTTCCCAGCCGGCGGCCGACCCGGCCAGACACGCCATGGCCATCGCCGCCGTCCATGCACTCAATCGCCTCATCGCTCGACTCCTTACCGTGCGTTCCTATTCGGCCACCGAAAGAGCGGTTTCGAGCAACATACTACTGAAAAGGCGCGGAATCAACCGCTGATAGCCGCCAACTACACGAACGAATCCTTATCGGGGGCCACGGGGCCTCCGGCCGCGGGTCGTATGCTGGGTGCGAGAGGGACACGTGCCCGCCTCGACGCGAAGCGCATGCCAAGGTTTAGACCGAGGAAAAACATCGGGTGCCTGGTGTTGTATGGAAGACGCTTGAGGATCGAGCCAAGTCGATAGAAGGCCCGCCGGACGCGGAGTTGGCCCTCGGCCAACTCGAGCGGTGTCATCCGGGCGGGCTGGAAGACGACGGTCGTATGGTCATAGTGCTGCCAGTCCTCGGTGAGCAATCTTCCTTCGCGTTTGAAGTTCTCATAGACCTCCGTGCCGGGATAGGGGGTCAGGATGTTGAAGGTAGCGGAGTGGATGCGGGTCTCGAGAAGGAACCTGAGGGTCTCGTCGAAAATCTCCGGCCCATCCGAGTCAAAGCCAAAGACGACGGAGGCGTGGAAGCGGACTCCCGCGGCCTGGATGCGCCGGATGGCGTCCGCCAGGTCCTTCTGGTCCCGGAAGGACTTCCTCATCCGCTTCATCGATTCTTCCGAGACGGTTTCCATGCCGAAGAAGAGGGCGCGGCAGCCGCTGTCATACGCCGCACGCAGGAGGTCTTCCCGGTTGGCGAGGGACATGGACGCCTGGCCGACCCAGCGGATTTTCAGGGGCTTCAACGCGCGGAAAAGCTCCATCGCGTAATCAGGCCGGCCGACCACGTTGTCGTCGAGAAGGAGGTGATACCGGCGGCCCGAAAGCTTGATGTCCTCGACAACCCAGTCGATGGGAAAGTTCCTGATCGTCCGGCCGAAGACCTTCGAGACGGTGCAGAACTCGCAACTGTAGGGGCAACCGCGGGTGGTCATGACCGGGTTGACGTTCATGAAGCGCTTCCGCACCCCCAGGTCGCGGCGGGGATGGGGAACCTTGCTCAAATCCACCGGCTCTTCGGACTTGTAGAGGGGCTTGAGCTTGCCGGCCTCGGCACCGGCCACCACCTCCGGCCAGACCGCCTCCCCTTCCCCGACGACCACGGCGTCGGCGTGCTGCTGCGCCTCTTCGGGCAGGACCGAGGCGTGCATGCCTCCGATGACGACCTTCGCGCCCTTCCGTCGGAAGTGGTCGGCGATTACATAGCCGCGGGGCGCGTTGGCCGTCATCAGACTCAGGCCCACGAGGTCGGGCGTCAGGGAGAGGTCGAGGTCCTCGAACTCCTCCATAACGATGCGGACGTCGTGCCGCTTGTCCGTGAGCGCCGCGAGCACCTGAAGCGCGATCTCCGGAATCTGAAGCGCGCTCGGCGTTCGCTCGGCGACATCCTTGCAGGGAGAGATGAGCAGTATTTTGTCGATTTTCATGCGCGAGATCGCATTTCGTGTGTTCTGTTTCTGTGCGCCATCGGGTATTCTATGCCTACGGGGTCTCTGCCTCCTGCTCTGACTTGCTGCCGACTCCAGCCGTCAGCAGACGGAACCCAACCTGAATGGCGGTGTCGGCCTTGTCCGGGTGCTTCTCGTAAGCGATGAGGGTTGTCCCCGCCCCGTTGGAGGCCAACGATGCGCCGCAGGCGGGGCTGAGCTGGGTGCCCGAGACGTGAATCTCGCGGCCCGATGGCCTTCCTTCTGGGGAAACGCGCGCGGCAAAGACCATATCGGCCGGCCAGCTCTTCTGCGGGCCGCGCGGCTGGTGCCACGCCGCGATGAAGCCCCTCCCGTCCCAGACGACGTCCGGGTCGAGGATGTGGTGCCAGCCGGCCTGGCCGTTCAGGTTGAAAGACCCAGGCGGGCCGGCCTCGGTGGACGGCTCGCGGTTTCCTTCGTGGTCGAAGAACGCGGCGTTCGCGTTGCGGGACGGCGTCGCGCGGCCGACGTGCGCCCAGTTGCGCCAGGCCATCAGGTATCCCTTCGGCCCCGCCGCCAACGCGACGGGGCCGGTGCCGACAGGCGTCGAGTAATGATGCCCCTTGATCTCAAACTCCTTCTCGACTTTGCCGTCCTTGACGAAGACGCCGCGGGCCGTTTCGCGGGCGCCGCCGTCGGAGCCCGACTGCGCGGCCCAGACGACGCAGCACCGGCCAGCCATCGCTGCGACATCGGGCATCACACGATGTGCCGACGCGCTCTTGGAAGCGCCGAGCGCAATGCCGTCGTAGTCGAGCACCTTTCCCTCCGGCGAAACGCGCGCCCCATACACGTCATACTTCCCCGACCGGAAATCCTGCCAGACGACAAGGAAGTTCGCGCCGTCGAACGCGACGCGCGGAAACGCCTGGTTCCGCGGCCGCGCGGCGACGGGGACGCCGTCCGCATCGAGCACCTTGCCCTCGGGCGAGACACGCGCGGCATACACGTCGTAGTCCTTCTCGTTTCGGAGGTCCTGCCAGACGACGAGGAAGACGCCTCCGCCAAACGCCGCACGCGGTTTCTCCTGCATGTCCTTCGCGCCCGACACGACGAATGGCTTCGCTTCGACGGGCTTGCCCGAAGCATCAACGCGGCAGGCGACGATGTCCGCGACGCCGACGAGGTTCTCGTTCTTCGTAAGGTCGCCGGGCGCGATGCGGCCGGACTGCCAGGCGACGAGGTATGCGTTTCTGCCAAATGCCGCACAGGGAAAATAGGCGTCCTTATCTTCGTGCACAGGGAGCAGGATTTCCGGCGAAAGGTTCTCCTCGGCGGCAAAAGCGGACGCTGTCAGGCAGAGCACTCCCGCAAGCGCCAGGCGAACAGTAGCCACGCATGCCTCCAATTCCACTACTTCACGCGCGTGAAGCGTGTGATTGTTCCGCCGAGTGCGACGCCGATGTAGGATGTTGCCATCCTCGTCGAAGGTCGGCGTGCCGCACCACTTGCTGATGGAGCCCATAGGCAGCCATTTCGCGTGGACCCAGCCGAGGGTCTTGTAGGGCGGCCTTTCGGACGGGTTGACCGGACCGAACGTGTCGATTACCTGGTCTTCGAGGTCGAGCCGGTAGAAGGTTGTGTTGTCGCCGCCGCCCTGGTAAAGCCAGCGGCGGTCGGGATTGTGGTGAACAGGACCGAAGGAGATGCCGCCGGGACAGCGCTGGACGGTTCCCTGGAATGGCCCTGTCTCGTTGAGCGTGCGCTTTGGCTCGCCCTCTTTGGGGATGGGCAGGATGCCGATGAACTTGTTGCCGTCGGCGAGGTCCCAGCACCAGATGGTCCAGTCAGCCCCGCCGGGAGCGCGGTTCGCGGCGTAGAGACGGTTGTGCACCTCGTCGAGAGCGATGTTCATGAACGCGCCGAAGAGCCGGTTGACGTTTCCGGCGCCGGTGAAATCCAACTTCCGCGTCTCGATGAGCTTCCCATCCGAATCGAGGATGCTGAGGAAGTCGCGGTTGAGGCCGTAGAGCCGCCCTTTGCTGTCGGCGGTCATTCCGCCGAAGCGGAGGTCTTTCGAGAGCGTGATGACCTCGCCTTTCACGAAGTCGATGCGGCGGAGCAGGCCGCCCATGTCCGGCTCGGTGAAATAGACAAAGCGGCCGTCGGGAGACGCGGCGACGCTATGGTCGTGCATGTATCCGATGCCGCCGAAGCGGGCGCGGGAGAGCGGGCCATCGAGGTAGCCGCGTGCGCGGCCGGCGATGGTGTAGAAGCGCTCGTTGAGGGGATTATATTTCCGGATAGCGAAGTCGCCGCCGGGCTCGAACCACCAGCCGATGGACGGCGCATTGCGGCACATCATCTCGCGGCGTGGGCCGTCGAGGTAGCCGGAAAGGCCGCTCCCCGCGTAGGGTTCCGCGTCCCGCGTCCACTGCGCGCCGGGGTCATTGACGCCTGTGGGGAACTTCGGGAGTTTCGGGATCGCGGGTTCGGTTGCGGCTTCCGCGACAGGGGCGAATAGGGAGAGCACAAAGACCGCCAGAGCCGCGTGATACTTCGTGGTTCCAGCACAAGGCGTTGTTGACTTCATTCCGCGCTTCCTCTGGCCATCTTCTTTAGAACGTTAGCAGCAAATCCAGCAGCTTGCGGTCCAGCTTGTGGCCGCGCCAGTCCTCATATTCTACATCGCTGCGCTGGGAGTCAAGAACGCCGAAGCCGCCGCGGAAGTTCCAGAGCGCCCAGCCGATGTTGTGCGATTTCAGGATTTCGAGGACGTCGCGCAGCCACGCGAGGAAGACGCCGTGCGGCGTGCGGTTCCACGCGCCGCCCTCGCCGCAGTGGACGCCGACGCCGCTCGCGGCAAGGTCTGCCCACTTGCGATAGTGCGCTTCGAGCCGCGCGCGGTCCCACGGCCCGTCGCCTCTTCCCTCAATATCCGCGCCCCAGTAATTGGACGCCCCGGGCCATGTCGGCGCAGGCCATTGTTCCGATCCTCTGAACCAACTTGCCTTCCAGTGGCTGATGCCGCAAGGCCAGTAAGCGCGGCAGCTCTGGGCTACGCCAGGCGCTAGGTCGGATATTTCCGGGCAGGGGTCATTGCCGTAGTTTACGCCGTCGGCGATGACCAATCGCTCCGGGTCAATCGCGTGGATGGCGTCCGCGGCCATCTTCACAACCCGCGCGTGGTCGGACCGCGTCATGACCCACGAGACCTTGTCGTCCGATTCCGGCGCCGGGCTTGGCGGCTCGTTCACCAGGTTGAAGCTGAGCGCGGCGGCGGGGATGCCGCGGTAGCGCCGTGCAAACATCTCCCAGTGGCGGCAGAAGAGTTGCTGAGCCGTCTCGCCCCGCCAAAGGTATCGCTTTTCTTTCACTTCGGGGTTGACCGAGTAGCCCGGCGCACGGTGGAAGTTGATGCAGACGTGCACGCCCAGCTTCTGCCCCCAACCAACTGCGCGGTCGATATGCTCCAGCGCCGGCTCGTGGATGCGGAACGCCGCGTCCTCCTCGCGTCCTTCGAGCCAGAGGAGGTAGCAGAGCGGGAGGCGGACGAAGTCGAACCCCATTTCGGCGATAAGCTGGAAGTCTTCCTCGCGGAAGCCGCCTTCGCTCCTGACGCTGAACATTTCCAAGAGGTTGAATCCCCGCCACCGGGGCAAGAGCGTCTGGGCGGGCACGGCGATAGTTTCTCCGGGAGGCCGGTCGTGGGCGCGGTCGATCCGGGGCGACTGCGCAACGGTATTGTATACGCCGTCGTCGGCAGCGTCGATACAAAACTGCGAAAGCCCCGCCGCGGCCGGGCTCTCCTTATTCAGCCGGGTCCGAATGAAGCGCCGCATACTCCCGCTTGATTTTCAATCCGATTGGCGCATGATAGCGGCTGCCGGGAACTCCACTCTCCCGAAGATGCTGCTGGGCGCCTTGAGACGAGGGTGCACCTTGCCTTATCTGCGGATGCTTCCGAAAGACAACGCCGGCGAGCCGACAGACATCCCCCTCCCCGAAGGCCGCCCGTTCACCATCGGGCGCAGCAAGTCCTGTTCTTGCTCTGTCCGCGACCCCAAAATGTCGCGTGTCCATTGCGAACTCTCGGTCTCGGGCGGCATCGCAATTCTCGCTGACCTCGGCAGCATGAACGGCACGCACGTCAACGGAAAACGTATTGCGTCCGTGGGATTGAAGGATGGCGACCTGATACAGGTTGGCTACACGCAGTTCCGATACAACGCTGGCGAGCCGAAGGCAAAGGCCGCTCCTGCGGCGCGCCCCGAAGCCGCCAAGTCCACCGCCATTGGCAGGAAGTCGGGCAGCCGAACGCCCGTCAAGCCGCCGCTTCCTCGCACTGCTGGCAGCGAGCAGGTAACGACAAGAATCAAGCCGTCGCCGGCTGCGCCGCCGCCGCTTCCTTCTCGTCCTGCCGAGCCGAGGCCGGCGGCGGCGCAGGTCGTTCCCGACTGCGAGGCCATCGCCGCTTCGTTGCGGATCATCCGCGACGCCCCGCCCCGGCCGCTCCGCAAAGGGGAAAAAACGTGTTCCTCGTGCCGGCAGCCGGTCACAATCAAGGAAATCAAGGCGGGCGAGGCGCAAGACCTCTTCGGGCAGGTCTGTTGCCGCCGGTGCCGAGAGTCCGACCCGCTCATCGGCCAGAACATTGCGGGGTGCCGCATCGACGCCAAGCTCGGTGTTGGGGCATGGTTCGCCTCTTACAAGGCCGAGCAGCTTTCCATGGCACGGCCGGTCACGCTTCGCGTGCTCCGCCGCGAGATTGCTTCCGACCCCGAACTGGTCACCAACCTCCTGGCCGCCGTGAAGCGCAGCGGTCAGATATCGCATCCGAACCTCGTGCGGATTTTCGACATTGGCCGCGCGGATGATTTTTGCTATGTCTGCTGCGAATACGTTGCCGGCGAGAGTTTGGAGCAACTCCCGCTTGCGAAGGCCGGAATGCCCGTTCGGGAGGCGGTCGAACTCGTCGCCCAGATCGCCGGTGCGCTCGACGTCGCCCATCGGCGCGATGTCTTTCACCGCGATATCCGCCCTGCGAACGTCATTCTGAACGACGAGCGCGTTCCCAAGCTGGCCGGACTCGGCTTCCTGCCCAGTCTCGAGGCCGCGAGCGCTGCCGGCGGCATCCCAATCCAGCACTCCATCGATGTGCTCCGCTTCTGGCCGCCGGAATGCATGTTGCGTCCGGAACGCGCCGATCGCACCGCCGACATCTATTCGCTTGGCATTCTGCTTTACGCCCTGCTGGTTGGGCGGACGCCCTTCGATGCCGCCGATGGGCTCGGGCTGGTCCGCCAGGTGCAGACCCTGCGGCCCAGACCGCTCGATGCCGTCCGCAGGGACATCCCTCAGCGATTCAGCGCCGTCGTCGCAAAAGCCGTCGCCAAGAACCCCGCCGACCGCTATCCCGATTGCCAGCAATTCATCCGCGATCTTCGAACTGCCTCCGGTGCGGCGACCCTGTAACCCGTCGCTCAACCGTGACTCAGACGGCCTTGGAGCACTCCGCCACCGCGCTGGCCGTTGCGCTGACTTCAGTTGGCATCGGCGTTTCGTCGGGCTCTTGGAGTGCGGCAGCACGATGCCGCTGTGGGGCCTTGCGGAGCGAGGGGGAGCATTCTTGTTGGCCGCTCCGCGGCCTTCGGCAGCCGCAGAGGAAGATGCCTGTCTGAATCACAGTTCGTTCAACGCGCGCTTTTGCTCCGCCCCGCCCGTCGCTTATAATGGACGCACCGCTTGGAGGGACGCGTGTGCTGGAGATGCAGGAAACCGCGCTAGGCCTTTCGCAATTGCGGCTCTTTGTCGCCGACCGGATTGGGCCGTTCTTCCGCCGCATCCTTGACGAGCGGAAGGACCTTGTCGTGGCACTTCACGTGATTGGGAGCGCCGTCACGGAGGACTTTGACCCCGACCGGTCCGACATCAACTCGATGCTCGTCCTTCGTGAAGTCGATTTCGGCTTCCTTGACCTCGTGGGCGCACTCTGTCGCAAGTTCGCCGAAAGCCGCATCCGTCCCCCGATGTTGATGACGCCGAAATACATCGAGCGTTGGCGCGACCTTTCGCCCGTGGAGCTTCTCGACCTCAAGCTCATCAATGTGCGGGTCTGGGGCGCCGACCTGCTTTCCGACGTTGAAATCGACCGGTCGAGCGTCCGGCTCCAATGCGGGCGCGAACTCCGCAACCGGCTCGTCCAGCTCGGCTGGGGCTACGTGGATGCTGCGGGCGGAAAACGCGAGTTGACCGAGCTTCTCGAGCGCTCGGTTTCCGGGTTGGCCCCGCTCGTCCGCGGCATCCTCTACGCGAAGGGCGACCAGCCGCCCATCGCAATCACGCCTCTCTTCGACGCGCTGTCCGGCTTCGTCGGCGGCATTGCCCTCTCCTTCAAGGAAGTCTACTGGATGAAGCTGCGCGGCGTCCGCATGCCCGTCTCCCGCGTCCGAGAGACCCTCAGAGACTACTATCGGGCAATCGAAGTTCTTATCGACGTCGTTGACCAGATGGATGTTTCACGTTCCTGAAACCGTGCTCGCCGCGCGGTGCGAGGGCTGAGGTCCAGTGACGCTTCGTGTTTCTCGCCTTGCCCTTTGTATCCTCGCTGCATGGCCTGCCGCGGTTTCCGGCGGGCAGGCGCCCGAGCCGCGTATTCGGGCACTCGATGTGGCCGCTGCCAACCCGGCGGATGCTGCGGTTGTGCGCGGCCTTTGGACGAGTCGGCCGGGCGGAGATTTTCGCGCCGAGCAGATTGCCGCTGACCTCTATCGCCTCGGGGTCGTCGGCTGCGTGCCCGCGCGGTTCAAGGCACAGTTCGATAACGACGGCATCGGCTTGTCACTCGAAGCTGCTCCCGCTGATAAACCGCTCCCGCCCGTCCTTGCCAGCGTCGAGATTGCAGGTGGTGTGCCAGAGATGGATCGGCGCTGTCGGCCGCTTTTGCGCCAGCGTCCATCGACGCTGTTTCAGGCGCGTCGTATCGATTATCGCGGAATGTTCTTGGATGCCGTCCAAGTGGAACACGAATATCGCTCCGGCGGCTACCGCGATGCGCGGGTTCGGGCACTGGAGCTGTCCGGCGGCGCAGATTCGGCTGGGGCGCGGCTCGTCATTCGTGTAGAACCCGGAACACCTCACGCCCAGAGTGATACGCTGTCCGAGAAGGGGAGCGTCGATAAGAACGAACCACCTCTGCTCCATCATGTCGTCATCGATGGCGCGGGGGGGCTGCGTGATGAGGTGATGCGGCGGATCACCCTTCGCGCCGGCGAGCCGATTTCTCCGTCAGCGATGGACGCTGTCCGAAGCGCCCTCGAAGACCTCGGTGCTTTCACCGCGGTGGAACTTCGGCTCGTGTCGCCGCCGGGCGCACCTGCCAACCGCCGCGACCTCGTTGTGCGGCTTGCGCGTTTCGACCCCGCGCGGGACATCTGCCCGGCGGAAGAACTATATTACGAAATGGTCAAGAAGGTGATCCGCCTCTACAACAGCGGCGGCCCGCGTTCGCTGCGGCTCCGCGGGTTCACAACGTGGGGAGGGCGCTGGGTCCACGTGAACGCCGCTCTGGTTCGGCCGGGCTGGTCGCGGCTGCACGTCGCCTTCGGCGACGACGAGCCGAGCAAAGAATTCGTCTTCCTGCGGAGCGGCCGCCGCTCCGTCGTTGTCCTCCCCGGACTGAGCCGCCCGATCGAACTGCCTGAATCCGTCGCTTTGCGGTTTCGCTTTGCCATCCTTCCGCCCGATATCAACACCGGTGCGCCGACTCAACTGGATATTGGCGCCGCCGTGACCAGTGGAACGGGGGACGCCGACGTGCTCTTTGCTTGGCCCGCCTTGCCGCCCGCCGCAGCTCATTTCACCGAACTTGCCCGGAACTTCGCCCTTGCGCCACCGGAACTCGAGGCCCCTGGCATCCTATCGTTTGCTGACCCGGACGACGCGGGGGGCCGCATCCGCCTCGCCATCGGTCCCGACCACCTCCCGCGTCTTCTGACCCGGCGCGACGCCGGCGGCCAGATCACCTGCCGGCTTGAAATCGAAATCAACCCTGAACTGACGGAGGCGGCGCCGCCGTTGCCCGCAGATGCTGACCGGGCAGCGGGACGAGCACTGATGGTGCCTACCCTCTTCGCGCTCGGTCTGACCGACGCCGCCGTGCAAATGGCCGAGGAAGCCGCCGCCGAACACCCGGAAAGCGCAACGTGCCTCGCCGTGCGCGGGCTGGCCCGCCTCGCATCCGGCCCGACAGAGGCGGGGCTGGCCGACCTCCGCGCCGCATACGAGCTTTCCTCCCATCCCGCCTACGCACTGCTTCTTGCCGAAACGCTCATCAGCGGCCGCCGGTTCCGCGAGGCCGCAGACGTTTGCTCCAAACTCCTCGCATCCGGCACGAAACCATCCGCAACGCTCGACCCCGCCGGCCTCATCCTCGCAGCGAACATCAACGTGCGTTCCGCACTCGATGCCCTCACAGATAAGCCGCCAGATTACCAGCGCCGCGCGGCGGCAGATTGCGCCGTTGCTTACATCGGCCTCGGCGAATACGAGAAGGCAGCCCAATTGGCCGCGACGCTGCTCGTGGACGCCCAGGCCGACCCGCAGGCCGCCGAGCTCCTCGCACGTTCCAGACTGAGTCTGGGGCAGCCCGACGCGGCGCTCGACGCCGTATCGAAAATCGCCGCCGGAAAGCGAAACGCACAGCTGGAGGTCTACGCCGCGCTCGCGCACCTGATGCGCAGCGACGAGGCCGAGGCCGCGCTCGCACTTGGCCGCGCCATACGGAAAGCCCCTGCCACGGCGCGGAACCTTCCGCTGCTTCAGGAACGCGCCGCCGAGATTCACGAACGGTTCCAAGAGTCCTCCGCAGCCGCCGCCCTTGCCAGGGCATTCGACCGCGCCGAGCGAACGCTCTTTCCCATCGACCCTGTCGCGAAGCCCGCGGCATTCGTGAACGGCGCCCCAATCCTCGAATCCGATGTCGAAGCGCTCTTGGCGCAGGCCGGCCACCGGGACGCTGATCTGCGGGCGCAGGCGCTGAACCAACTTATCGAAGACGCGCTTGTCGTGCGCTGGGCGGTGTCGCATGGCGCCGCGGCGTCCAACGAAGAAATCAGCCGCGTCCTCGCGGAGGAAGCCCGCACCGTCGGCGTTCCCGATGTCGCCGCATATGCCGAATGGCTCGAAGCGAATGGGAGCGGCCTCGCCACCCGCCGCACCCGGATTACCCACAGCATCCTCAAGCAAGAGGCATTCTCGCGCGTCCTCGCAGAAACCGCCCTTGTCCGGCCCTTCGAAGTTCGCGCCTACTACGAGGAACATCCCGCCGAATTCCGCGAACCGCCTCTCGCGCGGTTCCGTATGATCACGCTCGAGTACCGGCGGTTTCAGAACGACGACCGCGCGGTGGAGCTCGCCGCTGCGCTGCTGCGCCGCCTGCGCGAAAAGCCCGATGACTTCGCGGAGGCCGCGCGGCAGTATTCGCACGACGCGAACCGGGATTCGGGAGGCCTTTGGCAGGGCGTGGCGCAAGGTTCGCTCGTCGCCCCGCTCGACGGAGCAGTCTTCACTGCGAAGCCCGGCGAAGTTGTTGGCCCGATCCGTTCCGAGAAGGCCTGCCACATCGTTCGCGTCGAGGATGTGCGGCCGGAGCGCATGCTCTCGCTGGAAGAGGCCGCGCCGCGAATCGTGCGGAAACTCCACGTTCTTCGCGCCCGAGCCGAAATCGCAGCGTGGGTCGATCGGCTCAAGGCGCGGTCATACATCGAAATCGTCGGCGCTACTTCCAACCCATAAGACGGTGCACTTGAGGGATGACGCGGACGTCGCGGAGGACACGAAGCGCCGCCGTCTGGAGTTCGTAAAGCCGCTCTGCACCCGGCGGCCGGATGCCAACGGACACGGCGCTGACCGGCTGAATGACGAACGGGATGTCGCGCCCGACGGACGCGACGACCTCTGCCGCCGCCGTCAACTCGGCCGCACTTGTTCTGTCCGTGGCGATGACTTTCACGAACACCTCGCTCGCAGAAGCGATAGAGAGGAAATCGTGGGCCACCCTGGGATCGGTTGCGCGGCCGCAGGCGGACGCCAGTTTGATGTCCGCCGCGATCGTCCGAACAAGCCCAATGACCTTCTCAAGTTCGCGCGGGAGCGTGCCGTTCGTCTCAAGATAGAAGTCCCGCCCGCCGCAAAGCGGGATGAGCTCAGCGATCAAGTCCGCCGTCAAGAGCGGCTCGCCGCCGGTCAAACTGATGGCGTCGTGGCTCCTGTCGGAATCGAGCCGTGCGATGGCCGCCGCGAGCGTGGCCACGTCGGCTGGGTTTGCCACGTCATCGTATCGGCGCGCTCCGGGCGAACGCTCGATTCGAGCCATCGGGACCGGCTCACGTGCCGCGGGCGTATCACAACAGGCGCACGAGAGGTTGCAACCGGCGAAGCGGACGAAGAGGTGCCGGCGTCCCACGTAGATGCCCTCGCCCTGAATGCCGCTGAACACCTCGACGATATGCGCCGTGGATGTCATAGCGCGTTTCTCACCGCGCCGGCCAGATCGTCCGTGAACTCGATGGCAACTTCCTTTCCCGCGGCAAGGAAGAGGATCGAGACAGAGCGGGGGGGCTTGCCAAAGACCTCCTGCGCAGCAAGGGCGTATGCTCCAAGCTGCATCCGATAGCGCTGCGCGTGCTCGTCGGCTGTTTCCGCCGGGACCTCGTCGGTTTTGTAGTCCACAAGCCGCAGTCCATCGCCATCGTCGAACGCGAGGTCGATTCGCCCTTCGAGGATGGCGCCGCCGACAGATACAGTAAACGGCACTTCCTGGTATGTTCGAGCGGCCTTGGCGGCGCGGCGGACTGCCTCCATTGCGAGCGCCCGAGAGGCCAATGCGGCGATGCGTTGGGACTGTTCGGGCACGCCTTGGTGGGCCGCCGCTTCGGCGGCAAGCTCGGCAAGCCCTTCGCCCGTGGCGAGGTCAAGGTGCTCCAAGACGGCGTGCACGGCGCTTCCAACGAGGCGGGCGGTCACGTTCTCGCGCTCGGCCGGGCCGAAATCCTCGTGTCCCCACTCTTCAAGGGACGAGGCCGCCCGCAGGCGCCGGCCCTCCGCAGCGCGAGCGATCAGCGCTTCGCGTTCCTGAATCCATTCTTCGCGCTTCCGGCACAGCGCGGCGCATTCATCGTCCGACGGCTCCGATGGGAATCGCACGCGGAATGCGCGGAGCTTGTCCCTTGCCGCGGGGAGGGCGTCCGCGATGATTTCCGTCTGAAACGCACTGGTCAACTCCGGCGCGAGATCGGCCAGGTATGCCGCATATCCTCCGGGCTTGTTCCCTTTGAGGAAACGCGGCAGAATGAGCCGGTCGCGGGCGCGCGTCGCAGCGACGTAGAAAAGGCGCCGGTCTTCCGCTTCTTCGCGGAGCTTTTCGCTGGCGTCTGCCGCGGTGAAGCCGGTGGTCTGGATTCCCAGTTCCTTGCCGCCGAGCTTGGCGTCGAATGTGCCCGCGGAGCGGTGGACTACGCACCGGACGCTGTCCGAGCGGCCGCCGCCGTCGCTCGACATGTCGGCGATGACCACGACGGGGAACTCCAGTCCTTTCGCCTTGTGAATGGTGAGGAGTTGGACGAAGTCGCCCTCTTCGGCGAGCGGGAATTCGGCTTCCTCGGCGGCGGTCGTTTGTTGGCGGAGCCATTCGACAAAGCCGCCGAAGGTCGCGCCGGGGGTCTGTTCGAACGCCCGGGCTGCGTCAATGACCTTGTTGAGGTTCGCCACGCGCTGCTCGCCGTCCGGCTTCAGGTAGAAAAGTTCGAAGGCTTTCGTGTCAGAAAGGACGCGTTGCACAAGCCGCGAGATGCTCGACGCGTTTCGCTCCTCGTGCCAGCGCGAGAGCAGCCGGAAGGCCTCGGCGACATGCGGATTCGTGCGTGGTTCGGCAGTCGCCCCATACTGAAATCCGCTCTCGGCGGCGGACGCGAGTTCGTCGTCGGCCACACCGAGCAGCGAGGATCGGAGAGCGCTGACGACGGCCAGCTCATCGAACGGACGCTCGATGGCGGCCAGAACAGAGCTCAGTTCGCAAACTTCCTGGCGGGCAAAGAACTCCTTGCCGACCACGGAACGGAAGGGGATGTCCGCGGCGGCGAGCGCCTCTTCGTAAAGGTTCAACGCTGTGCGCGCTCGGAAGAGCAGAGCGACGTCACCCCATTGGGCCGGGCGGGTGCGGTTGAGCCCTTTGTCGTAGATTGGGTCGCCGCGCTCAACGAGAGCGCGAATTTCGGCGGCGATGGCAGCGGCCTCGGCAGCGCGCGCTTCGCCAATCTTATTGAAGGTCACCCCTTCGGGCGGGCGGAGGACCGCCACGCGTGGGCCCGGGCCGTCGCGGAAGGGGGCGATGGGCGTATAGTCCGGCTGATACGCCCCGTCGGTCGGCCGCTGAATCAGTTCGGCAAAGACGGCGTTGAACCAGTGGACACACGGGGCGGCGCTGCGGAAGTTCTGGCGGATGTGGACGAGTTTGCCGGAGCGCGCGACGACCTGTTTGGCCTCCTCGTAGGTTTCGATGTCGGCTCGGCGGAACCGGTAGATGGATTGCTTCGGGTCGCCGACGAAGAGGAGCTTGCCGGGCGCAAGGCGGACATCGCGCCAATCGGCCGCGCGGGCGCCGTCCTCGGCCAGAAAGAAGACGAGCTCAATCTGAAGCGGGTCGGTGTCCTGGCATTCGTCGATGAGGATCAACTTGAACTGCTGCTGGAAGTGGCGGCGGACTTCGCGGTTGTCCCGCAGGAGGTCGCGCGCCTTTCGCAGGAGGTCGTCGAAGTCGAGAAGGGCGCGCTCGCGCTTTGCAGCGTCGAACGCCTCGATGACTTCGGCGAGCGTGTCATGGAGCGAGCAGACGAGAGCGTGGTTCGCGTCTTCCGGTGCGCCGTCGGCCGGGCGGAGGCCGCGGTGGGCGCGGAGGAATTCGGCGAAGCCGCGTAGGTGCCGCTCGGTGCTCAGGCCAGCTTCCAGGGCAGGGCGAAGTGGGCTGTTCTCATCGCCGAGTTGGCGGACGAGCCAGTCTGTCCACACCTCGTCAAAGAGCAGGTCGGCGGTGAGTTTTTCGGCGATCTCGAAGCCCGGATCGATGGAGGCCTCTACGGGACGCTCGCGGAGCAGCGCCGCTGCAAAGGAGTGAATCGTCGATACGTGCGCCGTGTCGAGGTCGGCCAGTGCCTGCCGAAGCCGCTCCGCCTCGGTTCCCGTTGCTTTGGCACATAGGCGTTCGAGGTCATCGCGCAGGCGGACTTTGAGTTCGCTTGCGGCGGGCTCGGTGAAGGTGATTGCGACGATTTCAGAGAGGCGGGCGCGGCCCGTGCGTGCGGCTTCGATGATCCGTGCGGTGAGCAAGGATGTCTTGCCGGTTCCCGCGCCGGCCTCGACGGCGAAGCTTGTGTCGAGGTCGTGCACGATGCGGTCGCGGATGTCTTGGTCAATGGGCGTGGCGCTGCCGGTCATTGGATCTCCGCCAGTCGGAGCAGGTCGGCGACAGCGGGGTCGCCCTGCTTCCGCTCGAAAAGGATGTCGATGTTGGCGCCGCAGGCATCGCGGAAATCGCAGTTGCGACAATGTTTATCCGACGGAATCGCAAAGAAGAGGCCGCCTTCGATGCCTTCTTCGAGCGTTGTGATGATCTGCGTGAGGTCGCCCATCCGGTCGTCGAGCGCGTCGCGGCTGAACCTGACGGTCTTGAATCCGCCGCGTTCCGACGGAAAGACATAGGCGGCTTCGGTGATGTTGCGGTCGGTCCGGAGCATCTGTGCCGCGAGTATGTAGATCGGCAATTGAAGCGCCCGCCCCCCAAGGAAGGCATCATCCTTGTAGCGGTCGCGGTCGGCGCTGCCGGTCTTATAGTCGATGACGCGGGCATCGGAATCGCCGACTTCGTCGATGCGGTCGATCTTGCCCTTGAAGCGAAGGACGCGGCGGCCGATTCGGAGTTCAAGGGGTTGCTCGGTGGATGCGCGGTCCTCGAAATCGCCGCGTGGGGGCATGCCAAACCGCGTCTCGAACATCGCGGGGCGCGCGCCAAGCTGTTCGCGCTCCTCTGTATCGAGTCCCGCGTAGGTTTCGAGATCTCGCACAATCCGTTGACGTTCGATGGCCCAGGTCAGGGCAGGACCGGTAGCGATCTGTGCGCGGAACTCCTCCTCGGCAGCATGGCGCAGTTCCGCGGCGAGGCGTTCAGCCGGAACATCTCCCTCCGTTCCAAAGCATGCGGTGTAGGCGCGGTGAAAAATCCGGTGCACGAGGGAACCGCGCTCCGGAGCGCTCATCTGCTCGATGCGCTCCGGGTCCTCGATCCGCTCGACGTTCAGGACTTGGCTGACGAAATAAGCAAACGGGCAAGTAGCGTATTGTTCGAGCCGCGTGGGCGACAGGATTTCATCCGCCGTGCGCTCCTCTCTGGTTTTTCCGACAATGCCGTCGAACCGGGTGAAACGCGGCACGCGCCACCGCGCCGTCTCGGCCTCGATGCCCCGCTGGAACCGCGGCGAGATGCGGGCGAGGTAGAGCACCCGGCCAGGCCGCGAGCTGGCGGCGAGGTCTATGACGGTCGCCAGATCGTAATCGTCGGCGTTCAGCGCAGGGCGTCCGCCCCCCGATGAGATCAGGAACGGCACCCGTGCGAAGCCGGGAGCGTGCTCGATGGTCGAGTAGTTGTGGCGTTCGCCCGTCTGCGCCTCGGCAAGCCGGATGAGGAAGTGCGAGGGCACACGCTCGCGGGCCGTTGCGACGTCGAGTCGGGAATACGTGAGCGTTACCCGTTCCGAAGCCGCAGAGACGGCGAGAGCGAAGAGCATCCGTTCTTCTACAGGCCGCGCGGACTTTGCGGGCAACAGGACGTCTTCTCCTGCCCGCCGAGCAATCTCGTGCCGCTCGGTGTCCAGCAGGATCGGGTCCTGCTTCCCCGCGGCCGGAAAGCTCTTCTCGGTCAGGCCGGGAACGACGACGGCTCGGAACTGGACGCCGCGCGCTTCGAGCAGGCCAGCAATGCAGACGCCGCCGCGCTGGAACTCGCCGGCCCTGTTTCGCGCCCGGTCAAGCTGGTCGCCGATGGCCTCTCGCACGTCGGCAAACGTCGCGCGGTCGCCGATCTCATCCAACTCGCACAGCTTTCGGACCTCGGCGGCTACACGGGAACGCTCCTCGGACGGAGCGATGAACTGCTCATACGCACGGAGCACGGCCCCGATCACTTCCGACCACGTGCCTTCGGCGGGGATGGAACGCCTCGCGTCTAGGAGTCTCTGCATGAAGGCCCGCAAGCGCGGCAGCTCCTTCAGCGCGGCGGATAGCTTCTTGTTCTTCTCGTTTCGCAGCCGGTCCAGACGCGGCAGCCAATTGTCCAGCCCCTCCGCGATGCCCGCCTGAATGGTAAGAAGGTCCCAGTGCGGCCGGTTGGGCGCGTGGCCAATGAGGCGTTCAAAATCGAGGGGAGCGAAGTGGACGAACTGCATGACGCGGTTGCGTGGCAGGTCGCTGCCCAGCAGGTCAGCCAGCATTTCGAGCGAGCGAGCCGCGGGGGTTTCGCAAAGCGGCGCGCCGCCGGCAACGAAGCACGGGACGCCGGACAGTTCGAAGGCGTCGCGGAGCAGGTGCGAGTATGCTTCGGGGTTGCGGAGCAGGACGCCGATTTCGTGGAACGGAATGCCGGTGGCGGCAAAGTCAATGACTTCGCGAACGACCTCGCGCGCCTCACGCACTTCGCCGGGAGCGGAAAGCACGCGGGCGGGCGGCGAATCAAGCGGCGCCCCTGCGGGGGGTCCGAATAGTCGCGTGGCCAACGAATCCCCACAGGGTGCGGCCGGCCGTTGCCGAAAGCCGTGTTGGGTGAACCAATTCGTCAGCGGACGCGCATACTCGAACGCCGGGGCGTCAAGCCACGGCACCATCGCCGTTGCCGACGGGGCACCCGACGCAAGCGCGAGCACGAGCCGCCGCTGGAGCCCGTTCAGGTCGTCAAAGCCGTAGGCGATGAAAGCGGACTGCCGAACGAGATTGGAGCTAGGCGCGGCTTCTGCAGCAGCGACCAACAGGTCGGCGTCGTCGTGGAATCCAAGTTTCGCAAGGCGGTTTTCGTAGGTCTCGAAGATTCTCCGAAGAGCGGCGAACTTCTCGCCCTTCACGCAGCCAAGTGCCGCCGGTCTGAGTCCCGCCTCCTTCAGGTCGCGGATAGACGCTGCCGCCGTTCGCACGAAGCCGGGCAGGTCAGAGACCTGTTCGAAGTAGCCGTGGGCGGTTTCGCGGATGCATTCGCGGACGAGGAAGGGCTCTGCGCCGGCCGGGAGCGGGCGGCGGCCGCGCGCCCGGAGCTCAGGCGTTCCGATCTGGCGAGCGATCTCGGCAAGCGTCAAGAACCGCACGTTCCAGAGCGGCAGCCGCTCGGCGACGAGTCGGCGCAGGAACGTGGCGAGCAGGTTCGACCCGACGAGCACAAGGACGGGAGCGCCGGCGTCGTCCGCCTTCGCCTTTCTGATGCTCTCGACAAGAGCATCTTCGAGCGTGGGACGAAACGAGCCAGTAATCAGTTCTCGCGGACTTTTGGGATTCATCGGGGAAAGTCTACTCCGACCGGCGGCGCGAGTCAACGCCCGCGGCGCACCGGCCGGGTCCGAGAAACATGTCGATGATCTCGCAGGCCGCGCGCGGCCTTGCGGTTCGCAGGGCGGCTTCCTTCATCCGGGCGAGCCGAACGCCGTCGGCCAGCAGCGCCGTCGCGACCCGCCGCACTTCGTCTGGTGTCTCGACCTTCACAGCTGCCCCGGCTCGGACCAGGAAGTCGGCATTGGCTTCCTCTTGGCCTGGGATCGGGGCGGTGAGCACCATCGGCAGCCCGATGGCGAGGCATTCCGCGCTCGAAAGCCCGCCCGGCTTGGTGACAATGAGGTCGGCAGCAGCCATGAGCGTGTGCATATAATTGACGAAGCCGTAGGTGATAAGCCGCCGGGGCGCCCGCACGTCCAGGGCTTCGAGTTGCTGCCGCAGCGCTTCGTTGTGCCCAGCCACCGCCAGAATCTGGACGCGCGGCGACTCTGCCAGCAAGGCGACGGTTTTGAGGACGTGGCCCCTCCCTGTTCCGCCGCCGCTGACAAGCACCGTGGGCGCGTCAGGACAAAGGCCAAGCTCCGCTCGCGCGAGGGTGCGATCCATCGGCGCCGAGAACACAGGGTCAATGGGGATGCCGCTGGTCGCGATGCGGTCGGGCGGGGCGCCCTTCTCTGCAAGCAGGCCATTGAGCCGGTCAGAGGCAACGAAGTAGCGGTCGGTTCCCGCGTTGATCCAGATGCGATGTGCATCGTAATCGGTGATGGCGATGGCGAGCGGAGCTTGGAGGCGTCCGGTCCGCCGCATCCACGCAAGTAGTTCAGCGGGCAGGAAGTGCGTGCAGAGAACGTGCGTCGGCTGCTCGGCCTCGACGAACCGGATGAACCGACGAGCATTGAGGCGGTCGAACTCGCAGGTCGCGCGGCGCATCAGGCCGCCCGACTCCTTTCTGTCCCAGCGATGGTAGAGCCGACGCCAATACCACGGGAGCGAACGAATGATGAAGAAGTAGGAACCGAGATACGCCTTGCGGAACGCGGCGGTGGTGAAATCGAGCGTATCGACGGTGCAGGCGGTTCCCTCGCGGCCGCTGAGCTCGAAGGCACGTTGCAGCGCCGAAGCCGCCCGTGCGTGGCCGACACCCGCGGATGCAGACGCGATGAGGAGCTTGTAAGGCATTCTGTTCCTGCTTGGCGAAAAGCGGGCGGATTATATGCTCGCCGAGCGATGGCCGCAAGCCGTCTGAATCCTTCCCATCCACGCGGGCAAGGCGCTGTGCGTGCGGGGCGGGTTGACACCGCAACGCAGCGGGAATATTATGATGCCCAAACGGCGATTCGGTCTGCCACATTCTGCCGGGGAAGGTTCAATGTGTGGATACGGGAAACGCAAGTGGCTTGGTATCGCGCGGCCGGGGCGCACACTGGCGTCCTCGCTCCTCCTGGTCGCAAGCGTAGTCTCCTTAGCCGGGTGCGGGCGGACGGCGCTCGAGTATCTTGAAGCGGCCCGGAAGGCGGATTCGGCCGCTGAACAGGAACTGCTGCTCAACCGAGCGCTTGAAAAGGACCCCGGGCTGATGGCCGCGCGGTTCCAGAGGGCAAAGCTCTGCGCAGCCGTCGGCAAGCACGACCAGGCCATCGCCGATTTCAACCTGCTGCTCGAATCCGCGCAGTCCGCCCAGCAAAAGGCCAGCATCTACTACTGGCGCGGCTGGGCGATGGATCGGCGGGGCGAAACGGAGAAGGCCGTCGAGGACTACTCGGCAGCGCTGCGGCTTGACCCCGGATTCATCGATCCCTACGTCTCGCGCGCTGCGGCACACTTCCGCCTCGGCAAATACGCCGAGTCGATGCAGGATTACCTTTCGATGCTCGAACAAGACATCAGCGGCGGGATGCCGGGCGCCGCCGAGCGGCGCGCCGAATGGCGCCTGCGCCGCGCCTTCGCCGCGTTCTGCGCCGGGGAATGGGCCAGCGCGTCCGGAGACTTCAAACTTGCTATCGACAATACCCGCTCCCGCGTTCAGGAAGCCAGAGCCATCCTCAATCTCTACTTTGTTGCGTGCAAGATGCGCGACGACCACACCGACGCCGATGCCGTTCTCAAGACCTACGCCGAAGGCATCCGGTCGGTCTCGCGCAGGCCTCCCTGGATTTTCCACGCGGTGTGGTTTGTTGCCGGCATGGAGACGAAGGAGGAACTCCTCGAAGCGTCCAAACACAAAAGCCCCGAGGTGCAAGCAGACCAGATGATGGGCGCGTGGTATTACATCGGTGCGCGGCACCTCGTCAACGGCGATGTCGAAAAGGCACGCGAGGCGTTTCGCAAGTGCATCGAGACCGAAGACCTCGGCTCCTTCGAATACCATATGGCCCGCGTCGAACTTGAACGCCTCGATGCTGGCGGCAAGACCGCTGGCGACTACGTGGCCATGGCACAGAAGGTCTCCGCGCAGCAGCGGCGAATCGAACTCTACACCAAGGCGCTCGAAGTGGACCCCAACCATACGGGCGCACGCCTCAACCGGGCTCTCCTTTACTCTCTCGCCGGCATGCACGATCTCGCCATCGATGACTACTCGCGCCTCCTCAACATCTATCAAAGCCCGGCGAACCGCGCCCGGGCGCTCCGCTATCGCGGCTCGACCTACGCGCAAAAGGGCGACTACGAGGCCGCCGCCAGCGACTACGCGGCCGCCGCAGAGGCCGACCCTGAACTCTGGGAGGCAAGGGAAGGCCTCGCCGTCGCGCTCTGCCATCTCCGAAAATACAAGGAAGCCGCCGCCGTCTATACTGGCCTCATCAAACAAATCACGGGCGCCGGCATGCAGAACCTCTGGCTCCTCCAGCGCGCCCTCGCCCTCTTTTGCGCCGGCGACCTCACCGGCGCCGCCGGCGACCTCGAAGCCGTTCTCGAAAGAGGCGGCGACGAGCCGCTCATCCGCGCCAACCGCTTCATCATCGAATGCAAACTCGGCAACCGGCCGACCGCGACGAAGGAACTTCTGGCCTTCGCCGAGAAAATCAAGATTGTCGGCTGGGAGAGCTCCGTCGCCTGGCACCTCGCGGAAATGCGCACCGCCGACGAGCTTCTTGCCATCTCCAAACACTCGGACAAGGCCGAGGAAATCCTCCGCACCTCGCGGGCCTACTACTACATCGGGGCGCTGCGCCTCATCAAGGGGCACAAGGACGAGGCACGGCAGGCGTTCCAGGATTGTGTCCGGCTGGGACGCGAATCGAACCGCGAGAGTTGGGAATACCGGATGGCGCTCGTCGAACTCGCGCGGTAGGAGCAGAGGAGCAAGAAGACGTGACCGTCGCCCTGCGGGTGCCGTCGCTCTGTTTCGTCCTCGCCCTCGTCACGGGACCCGCTGGAGGCGGCACGGGGACGACGGCGGATGATTACCACCGCCGAGCCCTCCACGCCGAAACGCCAGAACAGCGGATTGAACTGCTCGGCCAGGCGCTCTCCATCAATCCGAACCATGTCCCTGCGCTCCGACAGCGTTCCGCCATTTACTGGGCGCTTGGCAAGAAGGACCTCGCCCTGGCCGACGCCGCCCGCGCCGCCGACCTTGTTCCCGATGACGCCGACGTGAACAACGCCGCAGGCCTTTTTGCTCAAGAACTCAAGCAGCACGCCCAAGCCGCTCGCTTTTTCGAACGAGCGCTTGCGCCCGACCCAAAGAACATTGTCCTTCGCGCCCGGCTGATCGACGCCCTTGTGAAACTCCGCGAGATCGACCGCGCGCTCGAACACGCCGACTTCCTCGTCGAGCGCCGCCCCGACGCCGACTATCCCTACTCCATCCGCGCGGAAGTCTATGAATGGGCAGACCGCTACGCCGACGCCGTCCGCGACCTCTCCGTCCTCATCGACCGCCACCCCAGCGAGGCCGGCTACTATTTGCGCCGCTGCATCAACTACCGCTGCCTCGGCGAGGGCCGCAAGGCGCTCGCCGACGCCGAAAAGGCGCTCCAACTGCGCGGAGCCACCTCCTACGTCCTCGCCGCCCGCGGATGCTCCTACGAGGCCGCAGGCGACCTAGAAAAAGCGCTCGAAGACTACCGCAAGGCCGCTGAACTCGACGAGGAGAAACGCTACTTCACCATCTGGTCTTGCCTTGTGCTCCGAAAGCTCGGCCGCCGCGCCGAAGCCGATGCGCTCATCCGCGACTTCCTCAAGGGGCTTGCCGACAAGGACGAGTGGATCGGCCCCGTCATCCGCTACCTCGCTGGCGAACTGGCCGAAGACGAAGTCTTTCGGCTCGCGAAGCACGATGACCCCGAGACCGAGCGCGAGCAGCATTGCGAGGCGTTCTACTACGTCGCCGCAGCACACCTCGCTGCAGGCGACCTCGATCGCGCCGAAGACCTTCTCAAGAAGTGCCTCGCTCAGCGGGTCCATAACTTCTATGAACACGGCTTCGCCATCCGCGACCTCAGAGTCATCGAGGAAGTGCGGGAAAAGGCGAAGCGCGGCCGCCCACTGAAGGAGTAGCGTTCTCGCAGCGGAGTGAGACTTTGGCGCAGCGTCAAGAAGTCCTGAACGTTCTGCTCGCCCAGGTGCTTGCCGAGCACGGGGTCGTTGCGGCTCCCGAACAGATTCTTTCGGAGCCATCGAGCCAAGCCCTCAGGTTGCCCGATGTACTCGTGGATTTCAACGGGCTGCGTCTCGCCATCGAGGCCGAAATCGGGGAGGACGAAACGGCCAAAGCCACCGCGTTCAACAAGGCCCAGGAGCGTGTCTACGAAGGCCTGGCGCATATCGGGGTTGCCATCGCGTATCCGGCCAGTCTTCAGACGATGCCTTTTGTCCGGCTCAAGAGCGAACTGGAGAGCGCGTCCATCGACTATTGCGTCCTGACGGAGCTGACGCTGCCGGAGGTGCAGCGGCTGCTCTTCGACCGGGAAGAACACCGGGTCTTCCTGCGGGGAAAGGTGGACGACTTGGCGGAGGCAATCCGGCAATCCTACGCCGGCTTGGTGGACGATAGGACGCTGGAACGCGCGGTGGAGCGCGTCGGCGCGAGCATCAATTCCTTTCTTGGGGCCATCGGCATTCAGCCGGCGGCCTCGCGTCGCATGGCGCACGAACTCGGAATGGTCGCCGAGGCGCAGCGCCTGACCACGCGGCAACTGGACGCGGTCAACCGAATCTCCGCGCTCATCATCCTGAACGCGATGATCTTCCAAGAGGTCTTGTCCAAGGCCGACGAGCGCGTCCGCCCGCTCCGCAGCTTCCGCGAGATGGACGATTGCCACACCCCCCTCGGAGACCACTGGCGCTTCATCCTCACCGAAATCAACTATTTCCCGATTTTCAAGACGGCCCACGAGCTGCTTCGCACCCTCTCCGCAGAGAGAAGCGTTGGCGACTCGCTGCGGGTCCTTATCGATACGGCACTGGAGATTGTGGGGTGGCGCGCCGCCCTCCGCCACGACCTCGCGGGCCGCATCTATCATCGTCTTCTCGAAGAAGCGAAGTATCTCGGCGCCTACTACACCTCCATCCCGGCTGCGATGCTGCTTCTCAAACTGGCGCTGCCCTGGGACGACCGCAACGGCGACTGGTGCGACGTCGAGCGCCTGAAACAGCTTCGCATCGCAGACCTTGCCTGCGGAACGGGGACGCTGCTTTTGGCCGCCGCCGATGTCGTTTCCGACAACTACATCCGCTCGTGCGCCGCTAACAAACTGGCCCCGGACCTCGGGACGTTCCAGCACGCCGTCGTCGAGCACATCATCCACGGATACGATGTTCTTCCGTCGGCGCTCCACCTTACCGCGTCCACCCTCTCGCTACGGCAACCGGACGCACCCGTCAACGTGACCCACCTCTACTTGATGCCGCACGGCGGGCCGGGGCATCCGATGGGCACCCTGGAGTTCCTCGAGCATCAGGCGCTTCCCGGCGTGCTCTACGGCGAGCCCCAACGGGTCACCGGCACGGGAATGCGCGAGGTCGAAGTTCCCCCGATTCCTCCGCTCGACCTGTGCGTGATGAACCCGCCCTTCACCCGCAGCGTCGGCGGGAACCTGCTCTTCGGCAGTTTGCCCGCGAACGAGCGGAGGCGCATGCAGACAAAGCTTCAGAAGGCCGTGCGAAAAACCGGCATCCGGGCAAGCATCACGGCCGGCCTCGGCGCGGTGTTCGTTGCCCTCGGCGACAGACATATCCGAAACACCGGCCGCATCGCTCTCGTCCTTCCCCGAGCCCTTGTTTCCGGAGTCGCATGGAAGCCGACAAGAGACCTGCTGACGACTCGCTACGACCTCGAATACATGATCGCCAGCCACGAGCCGGACCACTGGAACTTTTCGGAGAACACGCAGCTCAGCGAGGTGCTTCTCGTCGCCCGCAGGCGCCCGCAGAACAACAATAACAACGCTTCCCGCAACGTCGGCCTTACTGCCGTGAACCTGTGGCGGCAGCCGCGCAACGCCATCGAGGCGCTCAGCGTTGCTCGTTCCATCGCTGCCGCGTCGGCTCGTCGCAGTCCAGGGAACACCGCGTCGGAAATAATGCTCGGGCACATCAAGGTCGGCGAGGCCATTGCCATCGAACCGCAAGCCGTGGACACGGAGAGCTTGAAGTTCTCCTGCGCGTTCGCCCAGTCCGACCTCGTCCGGACGCTGATGGAAGCCCGCGGCGGGCGGCTCTGTCTCCCCAGCATCATCTCGTCCCGCAGTCTCCCATTGTGTCCGCTCCAGGAGTTAGGGGAACTTGGCTTCGATGCCCGCGACATACACGATGCGTTCACAATATCGGGGAGTGTAACGCCCTATGCGGCACTGTGGAACCACGACGCAAGCGCCGTGACCACCATGAGCCAACGGCCCAACCGTTGGTTGCGGCCGCGGTCTAAACCGAAAGAAGGCCGGCCTGCTCGCGACGCAGACCACCTTTGGCAGAGGTCTGGCACGCTACTGCTCTCGGGCGAATTATGGCTCAAGACTATGCGTGTATCTGCTGCATTGCTGCACCGCAAGGTTGTCTCCAACGTTTGGTGGTCCATTCGGCTACGCACGAAATCGAAACACGACGAGAAGTGCCTTGCGCTGTGGCTAAACAGCTCGCTTGGGCTACTCATGCTGTTGGGGCACAGGGTTGAAACTCGTGGTGCGTGGGTTCACTTCAAAAAGCCCGTTCTTATGTCGATGCCGGTTTTGGACGTGCGGCAGATTACCGCAAAGAGAAAGGATCGCCTGTCGCGCGCGTTTGACGAGCTTGCTCGCCTTCCTCTCGAACCTTTCCCGAGCATGGTCGAGGACGAAGCCCGAATCCGAATCGACGCCGCAATCTCCCAGGCCCTCGGCCTGCCCGATCTGTCCGTCCTGCGCGAGATGCTTGCCCGCGAGCCCATTGTATGCCTCACACTGGATCGGCTTCGAATCCGATAAGCCGTGCCGGAGCGTCCGAACCCGAGAAGGCCTCTTGGGGTATCGCCGGCGAGAGTGGAACGACCGCAACCGCGCGAATCTCTTGCGGAAGATGAGCGAACGGCCTAGAATCGTGGGACGTTGCACCAGAATATGGGGGCATTCGCAATGACGACCAGAACGCTCTGCGTGGCAGTAGGGCTGTCCGCGCTCCTCGCGGGCGCGGCAAATGCCGAGGAAGGCCCCGCAGCCGACCTCGTCAACCTTGTCAAGAACTCCGACTTGATCGCCATCGGCCAGGTTCTTCGTGTCACGGAGGGGGAACTCAACCCGGAGCTGCTGAAGCACGGCGCCAAAGTCCGCACCGACATCGCCGTTTTGGTCATCGCTGAGGTGCTCCGGGGCGACCCCGACCTGAAGGCGGGCAAGGTGAACATCGGCTTCCCGGGCTTCCCGAAGCCGGACCAGCCGACGCTGAAGGTCGGGCAACATGGCATCTGGCTCTTGACGCGCAGCGACCTCGGCCACTACGAGGTCAAAACGAAGAATCGCTTTCTGCCTGTCGAAGAACTCGCGGCGGTGCGGCGCGCCATCCGAGCTGCGTCCGGCCTGATGGACGCGCCATCGGAAGTCGAAGACCGCGACGCCCGCATCAGCGAGCTCTGCAAGGAACTGGCGGGCAAGGGCCCGGCAGGCAACCGACGGCTTGCCGCATACCGGCTGGGCGAGATGGGCGAGCTCAGCACTGTCCCCGTGCTCATTGCCGCGCTGGGGGACGAGGCGCCGACCGTCCGCCAGGCCGCCGAGATTGCGCTGCGCAAGATCACCGGCCATCGCACACAGGTCGATTTTCAGGACGACACAGAAAGCGCCCGCCAGCGCGGGATTGACGGCTGGAGGGAATGGTTCGAGGCGAACAAGGGCAAGGGCCGCATGGACATCCTAGCCGCCGCGGCCCAGGCGAGTTTCCGCCCGCAGCCGGAGTTCCTTTACGCCATCGAGGGGCTGGCGCACTACGATGATCTGAACCTCCTCCCCTTGTTCCGGCACGCGCTCGATTCGGCGCTGAGCCAGAAGAACAGTTTGCTCGCAGCAGCCACCGCCCGCTACCTCGGACGGGTGAAAGACCGCTCCGCCGTGCCGAAGCTCGCCGTCCTGCTCGGCGATACGGAAACCTGGCCAGCATTGTCGGCCAGAACAGCCGCCGCGGCCGCCATCGGGAATATCGTCGGCCGTGACTTCGGTTCCACCGCCACCAGCGTGCGTGACTGCATCGAGTGGTGGAACACGAACAAGGACTCGTTCAAGGGGACGCCGGAACACTGACCGTCTGCCCGCTCACCGCGCCACGCAACGAACGCGGATCGTCGTCGGAAACGTTGAAAAGCCGGTGAACGTTTGAACCGACAGGCCGCCGGAATCGACGGAGACGCCAGCGGCCATAACCCACGCGACAACTTCCGGTTCGGGGACCGCCACGCGGCTGCTCAGCTCGACAAGCCACAGCCGGGCCGCCGCACCGACGACCGGCGACCGGCGCAGCGGTTCCAACCCCGTCGCCGCCACCAACGGCAACGGGCCTCGGTAATAGCGGCCCAGAGCGTGAACCGCGTAAGCGGGCGTCACCGCGACGACATCGCCATCACGGCCACGCAAAGTCAGGTCACGGACAACCAACCGCCACGGCTCCTTCCGCGTCGAGGGCCGAAAATAGACCGCGTTCAGTCCGACGTTCGCCGCGGCAACCAGAGCAAATACGACCAACCAGAGAACACGCAATCGCCCCCACGACCACCCGGCAGCCAGCATCAGAAACACGAACGGCGCCACGAACGCCAGATGCTTCCCCTCGAATACGTGCGGGCGCGGAACGACGACGGCGCAGACAAACGGGCCGATGGCTGATAAGACCAGCACCAACGCAGCCCCCGGCAGCCGCCTCGCGGCACAAGCCGCCCCTGCGAACGGCAAGGCCGCGAGCACAAGCAGTGTCGCGCGCGTGAACCGGTCGAGCCCAGGGCCGGCCATGTCCACGACGTAGCCCGTCAGGAATTGCCGCAGCGCGGAGGCCGCTTCTTCGCGGCGATAACTGCGCGAGAACGCGGCGTG
>CAZBRH010000008.1:0-6052 GCA_964494245.1 uncultured Planctomycetota bacterium
AGGCCCCGTTTGACCCCCAAGAGCCCGGAGCCGTGTTCACGTTGAGAGCGGAAGACGCGCCGACGGACGGCTCCAAAGACTTCAAGGTTCCGGCAGAACACTTCCTCGCCAACCGCCAACCGGCTCCCGGCGTCTGGTCATCGCTGTGGCGGAACAAGTGGGCGGTCACGGCCGTTTTCGGAGTCGGGCTTGCGCTGGTGCTGATCTTCTGGTTCCATGTTCGATGGTGGAAGATCGTGCTGGCGGCCGTTCCGCCGACGGCGCTGGTGCTCGTGTTCCCGACGAACGGCCTGTGGGTGCTGCTGCCGTTCTCGGCGGCCGTTGTCGGGCTGGCCGTGGTCTTGGAGACGAGTAAGGGGGAAGGGGAGGAATGGTTCAGCGCGACGTGGGCCTTTGCGAAGCAGATTCTGCCGCTGCTCTTCTTTGGCGTGCTGGTCGCTGGGTTCCTGCTGGGGCGCCCGGGGCATCCGGGGCTGATTCCCGGCAAATACGTCGAGATGTTGGTGGGCGACAGGCCGGACCGGTTCTTCGAGATCACCGGCTGGGGCGGTGGTGGGTTCGAGAGCTTCGTGCGGGCGATCTGGCCGGTGTGGACGAATCTGTTTGCAAGCGTCTTCGGGGCGCTCATGTACTTTGCAACGTTGACGGAGGTCCCGATTCTCCAGGGTCTGCTCGGCGCGGGGATGGGCAAGGGGCCGGCGCTCGCGCTGCTTTTGGCGGGGCCGGCGCTGTCGTTGCCCAACATGCTCGTCATCGCCAGCATCTTGGGCGCCCGCAAGACGGTGACGTTCGTGTCCCTGGTGGTCGTGATGGCCACCATTTCGGGGATGGTTTTTGGTGCGCTGTGAGGATAGGCATGAAAACGGCCCGGACGCGACGATGGCTCGCAGTCGCCCTGCTAGGACTTATCGGGATCGCCGGCTGCGGCGGTAAGGATGGAGCGGCCTCATCTGGCCAGCCGAAGAAGGCCCCGCTTGTGTCGGTTCGGCCGGTGGAGGTGGCGCCGATCTCCCGCGAGGTTGAGTTGACCGGGGAGGTCGTGGCGGTCAACTCCGTGGTCATTGCGGCAACGGTCGAAGGCCCGGTGGAATACCTCCCGTGGCGCGAGGGGGATCGGATCGAGCGGGCCGGGCAGAAGCTTGTGGAGATCAACCGGGAGTTGTACCGCTCGGAAGTCAAGGCCGCCGAAGCGGCCCTGGGCGTGGCCCGCGCGAAACTTGAAGACATGAAGGCGGGGACGCGGCCTGAGGAAATCGCCAAGGCCAGAGACGCGGTGCGGCAGCTCGAGGAGAGCGCGGCCTTCGCCCAGCTTGACTACGAACGGATGAAGACGCTCTTCGAGAGCGGTTCGGGAACCCGCGAGTCGCTTGAGAAGGCCCGCGTGGAGAACGTTACCCAGCAGGCCAAACTTTCTTCCGCCCGCCAGCACCTCGCGATGCTGGAGGCGGGCTACACGAAGACGGAAATCGCCGTGCAAGAGGCGATAGTGAACGAGGCGGCCGCCAAGCTGGGGTTGGCGAAATCGCGCCTGGACGAGTGTGTGATTTTTGCTCCGTTTGCAGGAACGGTGACTCGCGTCTTCGTGCGGCCCGGCGACATGGCGGCAACGAAGTCTCCGCTCTTGGAATTGGCTGATATGTCGTCCCTGGTCGTCCGCGTGGCGGTGCCCGAGGCCCACGCCTCCGAGGTGCGTGAGGGAATGGCCGCCGTGATACGCCTGGACGCAGTCCCGGGGAAGGTGTTCCAGGGGAAGATTGTGCGAGCGTATCCGGGACTCGACCCCCGGATGCGGACCCGCACCGTCGAGCTCGCGCTCGAGACGCCTGCGGTGCTCATGCCCGGCATGTTCGCGCGGGTCAAGCTGATCATCGAATCGGTGCCCGACGCGCTGGTTGTTCCCCGCGAAGCCGTGCTTGTCACCCCGGCAGGCGGTCAGGTGGCTTTTGTCGTGGAGGACGGAAAGGCGCTCGCTCGTAAGGTGCGTACGGGCATTGAGCAGGGGGATCGGGTGCAGGTGCTCGCCGGGCTGAAAGCCGGGGAGAAAGTCGTCGTTGCCGGGAACGAAAAGCTCAAGGACGGCGTGGAGGTGCGGGTGCCGGAACCTAAGAAGAGCCCTGGTCCGCCCGCAGCAGCGGCTGGCGGCACGCCCGGCAAGGGGGGCGGCGCACAATGAAACTGACGGATTACGCCGTTCACCGCCGGCTGGCAACCAGCGCCATCGTTGTCGCGCTAGTCGTGCTGGGGCTTTACGGCCTCTGGCGGTTGCCGGTGGACTTCCTGCCCGACATCACCTACCCGATGATCAAGGTGCATATCTGGTGGCGGGGAGCGATGCCGGAAGAAATCGACAAGAACATCGCCGACCCCATCGAACGCCAGATGGCCACGGTCGACGACCTTGACTACCTGGAGTCCTCGTCCATCGAGGGCATGTACACCCTGCTGGTCAACTTCAAATACGGCGTGGACGTGGATGTCGCTTACCAGGATGCGCTGGCTGCGATGGCCCGGGCAAACCGTGAGTTGCCCGCCGACATTGACCCCCCTATCGTCATCAAGGCCGATCCAACCCAACTCCCCGTCGTGCAGTTGACGGTCAGCAGCGACCAGTGGGACCTCGTGAAGCTGCGGACATGGACCGATGAGTGGCTTCGGGACCAGCTTCTCGCTGTGCCGGGCGTTGCGGGCACGGAGATTGTCGGCGGCCTGAAGCGCGAAATCCGCGTCCACCTGGACCCGCAGGCGCTGGAGAAACACCGTCTGACGCTTCCGGATGTGCTGCGGCGCCTGCGGGAGGAAAACATTGAGCAGTTCGGCGGCCGGGTGACCGTTGGTCCAAAGGAAATCATCGCCCGGACGCTGGGGGAATACCGCAATCTCGACGAAATCCGCAACGTGGTGCTGGCCCGCAGCGGAGAAGCGAAGCTGTATCTGCGCGACGTGGCCGAAGTCGTGGACGGCAGCGAGGAAGTCCGCGTTATCACGCGCTTGGACAGCAAGCCGTGCGTGAAGCTCAGCGTTCTGAAGCAAGCCAATGCCAACACGGTTGAGGTTGCCGACGCTGTAAGCCGACGTATTCAGGAGCTTGGGCCCGCTCTGCCTGAGGGCATCCGCCTGGGCATGGTCGAGAACCAAGCGGACTATGTGAACGCCGCCCTGGGCGGCGTGCGCAACGCGGCGGTCGAGGCGGCCGTGCTTCTGATCTTCATCGTGTACCTCTTCCTCGGTTCGTGGAAGCAGGTGCTGGTGATGGTGCTCGCCCTGCCGATTACACTCATTCTGAACTTCGGACTGATGAAGATGGCAGGGTTCTCGCTCAATATCTTCTCGCTGGGCGGACTCGTCATCGCCATCGGCGTGCTGCTGGACAACTCGATTGTCGTCATCGAGAACATCACCCGGCGGCGCCACGAGCGCCCGGGCGAAGCGACCGATGTTTCGGCCGTGTCGGCCACCGCAGAGATCGGTCCGGCCATCGTTGCGTCCACGCTGTCGTTCCTGGCTCTGTTCGTGCCGTTCCTGCTGGTTCCCGGGCTGACGAGTCTGCTGTTCCGCGAGTTGATCCTCGTCATTGCCGCGATCGTCGTCATTAGTCTCGTCATTGCGGTGTCTGTCACGCCGATGATCACGGCGACAGTCCTCGGTCGGCGGTCTCTGGGGCAGCGTAAGCTAACATGGTTCGAGCGGCTGTTCAACCGTATCACGGATGGCTATGGCTGGGTGCTTCGTTGGGTGTTGCGGGGCCGATGGTTGGTCCTGCCGGTGTTCGTCGCGGCTCTTGTGGCGGCGGTATTGCTGATGGACCGGCTGGGCAGCGAGTTTCTGCCGCAGATGGACGATGGCCGTATCATGGTCAAGGTGAAGTTGCCCACCGGCGCAGCGCTGGCCGAGACCGACCGGGTGCTGAGTCAGATCGAGCAGGCCATCGGCCAGGATGAGCTGATCGAAAGTATGTTCACGCTCGTCGGCGGCAAGGTGTGGGGGCTCTACACCTACGAGATTGCCAACGAAGGAGAGATCGACATCCAGCTCGTTCCACGAAGCCGACGGAAGCTGACCACGAACGATTACATCGCGCGCCTGCGGCCCATCGTCGCCAAGGTCCCTGTTTTTGGCGGCAGTGCAATGGTTCGGCAGATGCCGCTGAAAGGCATCCGGCGGATCGGCGAGGCCGACATCGAGGTGAAGATCAAGGGTCAGGACATCGCCAAGCTGTTCGATCTGGCGCGACAGACGGCCGCCGCGATGAACGAGCTGGCGCATTTCACCAACGTCTACGTCTCGATCGACATGACCAAGCCGGAATACCAGGTGCGGGTAGACCGGGCGCGGGCGGCCGAGCTGGGCGTTTCCATCGGCGACATTGCCGTCACGATGCGCTCGCTGATTACCGGCGCTGTGGCCACGCGGTACCGCGAAGGAGATGAATACTACAACATCCGCGTTCTCGTTCCCGAGACCAAAATCGTCTCGCGGAAGGATGTGGAAAACCTGCCGCTGCACTGCGCACAAGGCGGCTACCTCCGAGTCAAGGACGTGGCTGAAGTGGTGTCGGCCGTCGGCCCCGTCGAGATTGTCCGCGAGGACCAGATCAAGCAGGTGATCGTGCGCGGCGATGCCGCCGGCGTCAGCATCGGCCAAGCCCTGGAGGAACTCAAGGCGGCCATGGCGAAGCAGGACCGCCCGGTCGGCTACGAGGTGTCCTACGGCGGGACGGCTCAACTGATGGGCGACATGAGGCGGAACGTGCTTGCCGTCCTTGCCTTTGCGGTCTTCTTCTCGTTTATTGTGCTGGCCGTGCAGTTCAATAGTCTCAAGCTGCCCGCCCTGATCCTGGGCAGTGTGCCGTTTTGCCTTGCGGGTCTGGTATTCATGATGTTCGGCATCGGCCTGCCGTTGGGCGCCACCGTCATCATCGGCGTGCTCATCGTGGTGTCGGCCACTATCGGTGACGGCGTCTTGCTGCTGACCTTTGCTCAAGAACTTCAGGAGCGGGAGGAGCTTTCGCCGTTCAACGCCATACACAGTGCTGCCAAAATCCGCCTTCGCCCGCGCGTCATGACCACCGTCACCACGCTGGTCGGCTTCTTTCCGTTGGCGCTGGCCATCGAAGAGGGCGGCGACATGCTCCAGCCGATGGCCGCCGGGGCCGTCGGCGGCCTGCTCATGGAATTGCTCGTGGCGCTGTTCCTGATGCCGTGCCTGTATCTGATATTCACTCGGCGACGCTCCGGCCAATTGGACGCGGCGGCGCTGCCCGCGATGCCCGCAGGCAGCCCGTCCGCAAGCGTCCGCCCGGACGAAGAGGAGAGGCGGTGACGCTTCGAGACTTTCCGGCTCGGGTAAAAGTCTTGAAAGACGAGGCGAACCTCCGTATCCTTTGCCTGCTCCGGAATCACGCCATGTGTGCGTGCGACCTTGCCTCGGCCACCGACCTCGCCCCAATTGTTCTTTCCGAGCACTTGAGAGCGTTGGATCGCGCCGGGGTGATTGAGTCCAAGACCGACGCGGCGCGGCGAAGGTGCTTCCGCATCGTTCGACGTGGCAGAGAGCCGCTCGACGCGGTCATCTGGAAACTGGCCGACTTGTTCTGGAACGACCCGCAGATCCGCGAGGACCGTTCCCAACTGGCCCTCCGCCGCCTGACCGGCGCCACGGTCGCGTGCGGCGCGGCCTTTACGGACGGCGACGAGTCGCAGGCGTGTGGCCTGCAAGCCGACTCGGACGGCCGGTAGCACCGTTTCTGAAAGACGAGGAGGTGGACAATGTCTGGTTGTTGTGGGGCGAAGAAGCAGGCCGAATCCTGCTGTGGCGGCGTTGCGAAGAAGAACGTGCTGATCTACGCCTGTTCGGGCGGGGCGAACGTTGCGGAAATCGCCGACTGCGCCGCGCGAGAGTTGATGTTTGCCGGCTGCGGCACGATGTGGTGCCTCGCCGGGCTCGGCGCCGGTATCCAGGGCATGATTCAGACGGCGAAGGACGCCGACATGAATCTGGTCATCGACGGCTGCCCGATGGACTGCGCGAAGAAAATCTTCGACCGCTGCGGCGT
>CAZBRH010000008.1:6152-20828 GCA_964494245.1 uncultured Planctomycetota bacterium
CGCCAACTACAAGCAGATCAAGGTGACCGACCTCGGCATCGAGAAGGTCAAGGGCATCCGCTGCACGAAGGAGCAGGTGGACAAGGTAATCGCCAAGGCGAAGGAAGCGCTAAACAAGTAAGGGACAAGCAAAGGACGTCGTAGAGTCACGCTCGGTGCGTCGTCCCTGTTCAAGGGCGGCATGCGTATTGAGTGGGTGACGAAATCCAAATGTGTCAAGAGGCGTTTTTGGTTGAGGGGTCCTTCTTGTGCGATGAGTGCATGGAGGGCATCGGAAGGACGGGAACGGGGCAGACGATGATGGTTCCGTGCGGTTGTGGAGGTGTAGAGATGCAGAAGCGATCTCATCTTGTGCCGCCGGGGCTTGCCGCCGCGGTGGTCCTCGGCGGTCTGGTCGCTGCTGGATGCGCCAGCCGGGCTACGACGGCCAAGGACTCGGCATCGCCGGTGCACGTGGAACGATTGCAGGTTGGCGATGCAACTGTGCCGGGAATGAAGCTCGTGTTGCCGGACGGCCGTCCGTTCGCGTACATGATCCGGGCTGACCGGGGGATCGTGGCCTGCCCGCATACCGACATCGAGTCGCTCGGCCGGGCAGGCATCCCCGCCGCGACAGCAAGGAACTGGGGACAGAGAGGATTGCGAGGCGAGTTGATGGAGAAGATCACAGCCGCGAACGCGCCCGCTGCCTCTTTGGGGGTCAAGCCCGGAATAACCGTCGAAGAAGCACTCAAACTGTTGATGAGGCAGGAAAGTCAGAACCCTAGTCCCTTGAAGGAGTCGGCGGAATGAAGAAACTGAGGATTCCGGTGCGGTGGTTGATTGTTGGTGTCGCAGCGATGCCGTTGTTGGTGCTGACAGGATGCGGGGGCGCTGGTCAGGCCGTCAGGATGGGCGACCGCGCACTGGCCGATGCCGAACTCGCCAGAGTCTCCGAGGTCCGGCACTTGTTGCGTTCGGCCTGCGGAAAACTCCGCGCGGCCACTAACGCGCCCGACGCCGCGGCTCTGCTGACCGAGGCGAAGAACCAGACGCAAGAGGCCCTGGCTCGATGGCGCAGATTCCGTGAGGCATATTCGTCCGGTGCGCCGACGGTTTATGCTGCCCACGAGCATTGGGACAGCGCCGCATACAATATCGAAACCGGCATCCAGGAAATGCTGGACCAGGCCGTTGCCAAGCACCCGTTGGAGGCCTTTCAGGCCTGCGGCCGGACTTGTGGCAAGTTCGTCGAGATGAACGAGAAGGCGGGCCTGCGGCGGACCAGTGACATCCTCTTCAATTTCCGCAAGGCGGCCAGGCCCTTGGCTGAACCTGCCAAGGCCGGTTCGGTCGCCCCCCTGCGCGAGGCGTTGCCCCGGCTGGTGGAACTGCGCGACAACGCTTTGATTGACCCGGTCGGCGGGGCGGGCACGTCGCAGGAGAAAAGTCAGGCATTGGCGTCGTTCTCCGCGGCTGTGGATGCCTTCGCCCAGGCCGTCCGGAACAATGACAGCGCGGAGCTTGCCAAGCGACATGAGGCAATGATGAAGGCGATGGAGCAGGCCTACGACCTGTTCCTATAGCCGTTATGGTGGTGCGCCGACCGGGTGGGCGACGGCGGCGCCGACTAAGGTGCTTCGCCCAACAGGTGTCCAAGTGTCAAGGAGAAATGAGATGGCAAACTGCTGTGGCAATCCCAAACCTGCGCACAAGGCGGCCGAGTGCTGCGGGACTGGCGCCGGTCGAAACGTGCTGATCTACGCCTGTTCGGGCGGGGCGAACGTCGCGGAAATCGCCGACAAGGCGGCCCGCGAGTTGATGTTCGCCGGCTGCGGCACGATGTTCTGCCTCGCCGGGCTCGGCGCCGGTATCCAGGGGATGATCCAGACGGCCAAGGATGCCGACGTAAACCTGGTCATCGATGGCTGCCCGATGGACTGCGCGAAGAAAATCTTCGACCGCTGCGGCGTCGCCAACTACAAGCAGATCAAGGTGACCGACCTCGGCATCGAGAAGGTCAAGGGCGTCCGCTGCACGAAGGAGCAGGTGGACAAAGTCGTCGCCAAGGCGAAGGAGGTGTTGTGCTCGTGAAGAAAATTCAGATTCTGGGCACCGGCTGCCCGAAGTGCAAAAAACTGGCGGAAAACGCCGAAATTGCCGCGAAAGCGCTCGGCATCGACTATACTGTAGAGAAGGTGACCGACATCGGCGAGATTATGAAGTTCGGCGTGATGATGACGCCCGCCCTCGCCGTCGATGGCGTGGTCAAGGTGGTCGGCAAGGTGCCGGACGCCGAGAGCATCAAAGGGCTGCTCAAGTAATGAGCGCGCTGCCGCGGTGCCCGTATTGCCAAGGCGGACAGGGCGCCGCGTTCCTGCTTGTCGCCGTCGGAATCCTCGGAGTCTGGTGGGCGGTGCGCAGAACGGTCTCGGTTTGGACGAAAGGAGCGAGCGTAGTGACAAAGTGCACCAACATCAGCTTGGTGGCGGTTTTTGCTGGCGTCGTTCTGGTCGGTCTGTTCACCGGCTGCGGAGATGATTCGGGTCAGGGCGCTCCCGTGCCGGGAGCGGGCGTTTCGACACCCCCCCCCGCCTCCTGTGGATACGCCCGCCAAGCCGCAAGACCGGCTGCCCAAGCTCCTCGACCTGGGGGCGAAGCAGTGCATCCCTTGCAGGATGATGGCCCCGATTCTCGAAGAGCTCAAGAAGGAATACGCGGGGAGGTTCGAGGTCGAGTTCATTGACGTGAGTCTACGGGAAAACGCTCGCTTCGCCAGCCGGTACGGCATCAGGTTTATTCCGACGCAGATTTTCTTTGACGCCAGCGGCAAGGAACTCTGGCGGCACGTAGGATTCCTCGGCAAAGACGACATTCTCGGAAAATGGAAAGAACTGGGCTACGACTTCGCGTCCGCCGAGCCACCCAAGGTTGAGCCGTCGGAACCCGCGAAAGAGGATGAACGGGAGAAGGAATAATCTGCTTATACATGTAATGTGCGACCGCGACCTCAGAGCGCAGACATCTATCGTCGTAGGAACCGACGATGGCGGCGTCCGCCACTGCTCGGGCCCTTGCTGCTTCATGTGCTCGTTCCTGACCGAGCGGTTTTTTGTTCCGCTACTTTCAAAGGACAGTTTCGGGACCGCCGGGGACTTGAAGAAGTGTCTGGTGGAGATTGCTGGGTTCTGTTCAGTTTGCCGGTCTCAAGCGGAGGCGCTGGCCTAGACGATGAAACTGACGTCCCGACAGGTTCAGAAGGCCTGCGAGCCCGGCAAATGTGTGCCCACGTAGCGACACAGGCATACTGGAGGAAACAGTTGTGAGACTGTGCGCCGTTGCCATCCTCGCGTTGGCGGCAGGCTGCTCGACCCTTTCTGCCGACCCTGGCCCAACCGGCACCCCCGCCGGCGCTCCGCCGCTTGCGGAAAACCTCCGCACCGGCCTCCCGACGCTCCTCGACCTCGGCGCCGGCCAATGCATCCCCTGCAAGATGATGGCCCCTATTCTCAAGGAGCTTCAAACAACGCACAAGGACCGTTTTACGGTCATCTTTATTGACGTCTGGAAGGACCGTTCGCCCGGTGTGCGGCACCGTATCCGCGTCATTCCGACGCAAATCTTTTTCGATGCCGACGGGCGCGAGCTCTTCCGCCACGAGGGCTTCATGTCCAAGAGCGACATACTCAAGAAATGGAGCGAACTGGGCGTCGGCCTTTGACGAAACCAGGGCGCAGAACGCCCGACAAATGGGACCTGGCTACGTGAGGCGACCTAATCACCGGCTGAAGGAGAATCGAAGATGAAGTTCTGTTTTCCCGCGTGCGTATTGTGTGGTCGTTCTAGTGGGGACGGACGCCCACGCTGCCGAAACCGTGCAGTCCCAGTACCCCCGGTTGGCGACCGGCGTGCTCACACACGCCCGGCTGGGCGACCTGCCGCCGGATGTCCTGCTCCAATGCGGCGAAATGAAGATCACCCGGAACGACGTGAACCGAGCCGTCCAGGACGCGTCGGAGTATCTCCGCGACCAGTTGAAGAAGAACGGCTTCTTCGTCCTTGAGCGTGAGGCGACAAGGCGGATCATACTTCTCGTGGCCAAGGCGAGCGCCGCCCCCGCAACTGGGGCAAAGCCCAAGACCGACCGCGAACTCATCCAGGAATACCTCGACCGCCAGACAAAAGACGTCGCCGTCGCCGACAAGGATGTTGCACAGTTCTACGCCGCAAACCAGTCGCTTCTCGGCGGCGCCCAATTCGATCAGGTCAAGGACTCCATCCATGCCTATCTCTTGGCCGAGGCCCGCCGGGCCTGCATCGACCGCCACATCCGAGAATTGGGCAAGCAGTTGGACATCGTCGTCAACGCCGCATGGACGAAGGAGCAGGCCGCTCAGGCGATGGACAACCCGGTGGACAAAGCGCGGACGAGCGGACGGCCGGCGCTGGTCGCCTTCAGCAGCGCGGGCGCCGCGTGCTGCGGGCCGGGATACGATGCTGTCCCGCCGCTCCTCGATGCCGTTCAGGAAAGGTGGGGCAAGAACCTGACGGTTGTCCACATCGACTTAGGGGACGAAGTGATTTTGGCGGAGCGGTATGGCATCGAGGCCAACCCGACGCTTATCCTCTACAACAAAGCGGGGGATGAGGTGAGCCGATGGGAGCGCGACGTGGAGCTGGGGGACATATCGCAAGGTCTCGCAAAGATCGGCATCAAGTGAGGTCCAAACGTGAAGGTTCGCTCTCTTCTTCGCTCCGTCCTCTTGTGTTTTGTGCTCATCAGCATCGGCTACGCGTTGGGCAAGGAGACAACTCTGCGCCGGATGCCCTCCGCCGAGCCCGACGACGGCGTGGTTGTCTACTACATGTATCCGGCGATTCGCTGTATCGAGTGCAACCAGATTGAGTCGGTGGCTCACAAGGTGGTCCACGATGAGTTCGCCGAGGCGCTCAATGCCGGCCGCCTTCACTGGAAGGAGGTCAACATCTCGGAGAACGAAGCGCTCGCCAAGCGCTACAACGTCGCCACGAGCGTTGTGGTGGTCGTGCGACGCCGGGATGGTGCGGACGCGGGATTTCAGCGGCTCGATGAGGTGTGGGAGCTGGCTGGCAAGCCCGCAGAGCTCGCCGCCCGTATCCGCAGCGCCATCCAGGCGGCCTTGGCGGAGGGCGATGCAAAATGACGTGGATCGCCATCGGCACCGCCCTCTGGCTCGGCATCCTCACCTCGATCAGCCCTTGTCCGCTTGCCAGCAACATCGCGGCCATCTCGTTCATCACCCGACGCATCGGCAGAACCCGCGAGGTCTTGCTCTCCGGGCTGCTCTATACGGTGGGTCGGACGGTCACTTACGTCGCTCTTGCTGCCGTCATCGTCGCCGGCCTGCTGGCGACGGGCGACATCGCGCGCTTCCTCCAGCGCTACCTCAACCAGATTCTTGGCCCCGTTCTCATCCTCGTCGGCATGGTGCTGCTCGGCCTGCTCGGATCGGGCCTGTCGTTCAACCTTGCCGGACAGGGGGTGCAGCAGCGGGCGTCGCGCGGTGGCTGGTGGTGGTCGGGGCTGCTGGGCATCCTGTTCGCCCTCTCGTTCTGCCCCGTGTCCGCCGGGCTCTTCTTCGGCGGGCTGATTCCGCTTTCGACCAATCACGCCTCGGCGGTGGTGCTGCCCGCGCTGTTCGGAGCGGGGACGGCGCTGCCGGTCATCGTGTTCGCGTTCCTTATCGCGTTCGGGAGCCAATACGTCGCCCGCGCGTTCAACCGCCTGACGCAGGTGGAGCATTGGGTGCGCACCATTACGGGCGTCGCGTTCATCCTAGCCGGCGTCTATTACTGCCTTTCTTACATTTACGGGGTGTCCCTCATCTCCTGACGGCGAAGAAAGGAGGAGCGCGTATTCAAGAAAGCTCTGCTTGCGACAGATGGGAGCGATTGCTCGCACCGGTTCGTGCAATGCAAAGCCGGGCTGCGGCATCTGGGGATTGAAGAAATCGTCGTTGGCTTCTGCGTTCGCCTGCTGGATTACAGCACGTCCCGGCTGACGTTCGCATCGATTCGTTCGAATGTCGAAGAAATCTTCCGGACGGAAATGGCTCTCCAATGCAAGGCGCTGGAAGACCAGGGGTATGCGGTCAAGCTCAATCTGCTCATCGGGGAACCGCGTGCCGAAATCGACCGCTTGTACGATGCCGAGAACTGCGACTTGGTTGTGGTCGGTTCGCGGGTGCGCAGCGCAACGATGGAGGTGTTCTTGGGCGGCGTGGCGGGTGAGATTCTACACCATTGCCGCAGGCCGTTGCTGGTAGCCCGCGCTCCCGCCGACGAGGAGCCAGCAACGGAATGCCCGCTGACCGCCCGCGAGGCGATCCTGTTCCCGACCGACTTCTCCGATAATGCCGAGCGTGCTTTTGCCATCGTAGTCCAAATGGCTCAAGAGGGACACCGCCCCGTCGTCCTGTTCCATGTCCAGGACCGGAGTAAACTCGAGCGCCATCTCAAGGACCGACTGGACGAGTTCAATGCCGTTGACCAGAGTCGGCTTGATCGGATGAAGCAGGAACTTCTCTCCAAGGGAGCTCGAGAGGTGAGTGTCGAGCTGCCCTACGGGCTGCCCTCGGAAGAGATCCTTCGCCGGACGCGCCGGGGCGACATCGCCCTCACGATTATGGGCAGCCAGGGCCGTGGCTTTTTCGGCGAAGTGTTTCTTGGCAGCGTCAGTCACAACATCGCCCGCCATTCCCCGGCGCCGGTCTTGTTGATCCCGCCATTGCGGTAGCCCTGCCCCCTGCCGGGAAACGTTCGAGGCGGAGCAGGGGACGCATAATCACCGGCATCGCGTTCATCTTGGGCGGCGTCCACTATTGCCCCGCGTGCATCTATGGCATTTCGTTCTTCACGTGAGGCCGTCGGTCAAGTTGACTTGGCGGACGGCGGGCGGTAGAATCCCGGCGTTGCAGCTCCGCCCCGCTTATCTTGGACGTGCACAAAGGCAATGGCTCTGTTCGAGCGCACGACGATCATCGGCGTCGGACTCATCGGCGGCTCGCTTGGCCTGGCGCTCAAGGAGCGCGGCCTCGCAAGCCAAATCATTGGCGTCGGATACCGCGAGAGCACGCTCCGGACAGCGCAGGAACGCGGCGCGATCGACTGCTGGACGCTCGACATCGCCGAGGGCGTCGCTGACGCGGAGGTGGTCGTTCTCTGCACCCCCGTCGGCCTTGTCGCCGACAGGGCGGCCGCCGCTCTCCCCGCCATGCGGCGCGGAAGCATCCTCACCGACGTGGCCAGCACAAAAGCGCTTATCACGAAGAGGATCGAGCCGCTCCTGCCAGAGGGCATCGCGTTCGTCCCCGCGCACCCAATGGCCGGGTCCGAGAAGCAAGGCATCCAGAGCGCTGATGCGGCGCTCTTCGAGGGCGCGCGCGTTATCCTGACGCCGACGGAACGAACGCCCGCGGCGGCCATCGCAAGGGTGGCCACGATGTGGGAGGGCATCGGAGCGCGGGTCGAGACCCTCGACGCCGATGAGCACGACCGCATTGTCGCCGAGATCAGCCACCTCGCGCACCTCGTTGCGCCCGCGCTGCTCAACGCCGCCCGCGAGTCGAGCTTGCCCTACGCCGCAACGGGCCTCCGGGACACGACCCGCATCGCGGGAAGTGACGTGCAGCTCTGGCTCGACATTTTCAAGGACAACCGCGAGAACATACTTGCCGCACTCTTGGCGTTCGACGCCGAGATGCAGGCGGTGCGAGACGCGCTGGAGCGGTCGGACTGGGATGCTCTTGCGCGAATGCTCGAGCGGGCGCGAAAGAGGCGAACGCTACTCGGACGTGGAGGATGACCGTGGTTCACCAAGTTGACGTCGCGTTGAAGGCGAATCAGATCGATCCCATTGGCCGAGCGGTGAAGCACGAGGCGGAAGCCATTGGCATCGGCGGCATCGACGACGTGCGCTACGTCCGCGTGTTCGTCATCGAGGGGAACCTGTCGGCGGAGGACGTTGACCGCATCGCCTCGCAGCTTCTGGCCGATCCTGTGGTGGACCGCTATGCGGTCGGCGAGCCGGTGCTCGACGAAGCGGGCGCGCAGATCGTCCAGGTCGTCCGCAAGCCGGGCGTGATGGACCCTGTCGAGGCGAGCACATTGAAGGGCATCGCGGATATGGGCCTGCGGGCGACCGCCGTGCGGACGGCGCGGAAATACTACCTCTACGGCTCGGTCTCCGAGGCGGACGCGCGCCGCGTCGGCGAGAAGGTCCTTGCCAACGACATCATCGAACACTTGGTAATGGGCGGCGAGCGCATCCGTGAAATCCCGCGTGCGTCGAAGGCGCCCTTCCGCCGCACCGAGGTCCCGCTGCTCGAAGCCGACGACGCCGAGATGGAGCGCATCAGCCGCGAGGGCGTCCTTTCGCTCAACCTCGCCGAGATGAAGGCCATCCAAGACTACTACCGTAACCTCGGCCGCAACCCGACCGACGTCGAGCTCGAAACACTCGCCCAAACGTGGAGCGAGCATTGCGTCCACAAAACCTTCCGCGGCATCATCAACTACAACGGCGAGCGGATCGACAATCTGCTCAAGCAGACGGTGATGAAGGTTACCCGCGAATTGGCGAAGCCCTGGTGCCTCTCGGTCTTCAAGGACAACTCCGGCGTCATCGAGTTTGACGACAGTTGGGGCGTTGCGTTCAAGGTCGAGACGCACAACCACCCGTCGGCGCTGGAACCCTATGGCGGTGCGGGCACGGGCATTGGCGGCGTCATACGCGATCCCATGGGCACCGGGTTGGGCGCCAAGCCCATTCTCAACACGGATGTCTTCTGCTTCGGGCCGCCTGATTACCCGGCGGAGAAGCTGCCGAAGGGGACGATGCACCCGCGACGCATTATGCGCGGCGTCGTCGCAGGCGTCCGCGACTACGGCAATCGCATGGGCATTCCGACGGCAAATGGGGCGGTCTTTTTCGATGAGCGCTACGTTGGCAACTGTCTCGTTTACTGCGGCAATGTCGCGCTGATCCCGAAGGACTGCTGCGAGAAAGGCGCCCGCGCCGGCGACCTCATTATTGTCGTCGGCGGCCGCACCGGCCGCGACGGCATCCACGGCGCGACGTTCTCGTCCGTCGAGCTCCACGAAGAAACCTCCGCAAGCCATGTTCAGATTGGCGACGCCATCACCGAGAAAAAGATGCTCGACGTGCTCCTCCAGGCGCGCGACCGGCGGCTCTATACGTGCGTGACCGACTGCGGCGCTGGCGGGCTCTCGTCGGCCGTCGGCGAGATGGGCGCCGAGCTCGGCGCCGAGGTCGATCTGGAGAAGGTTCCGCTCAAATATGAGGGGCTGGCCTACTGGGAAATCTGGATTTCCGAGGCGCAAGAGCGCATGGTCATCGCCGTCCCGCCCGAACGCGAGCGCGAACTGCACGAACTCTGCGCATCCGAGAACGTCGAATCGACGACGATCGGCCGCTTCACCAATACGGGGCGGCTCGTTCTTCGCTACGAAGGCCACGAGGTTTGCAACCTCGACATGGAGTTCCTACACAACGGCGTGCCGCGGCTCGAACGCAAGGCGGAGTGGGCGGAACCGGCGTCCGCGGAACCCGAGATCGCGCCGAAGCGGGACTACGGCGGTGACCTGCGGCGCATCCTCGGCTCGTGGAACGTGTGCAGCAAGGAATGGATCATCCGGCAATACGACCACGAGGTTCAGGGTGCGAGTGTGCTCAAGCCGCTTGTCGGCGCCGAGAACGACGGCCCCGGAGACGCCTGCATCATCGCCCCCGTCCTTGGATCGAAACGCGGCCTGATCGTCTCGAACGGCATGAACCCGAAGTTCGGCCTGATTGATCCTTACCACATGGCCGCTTCGGCGATCGATGAGGCGCTCCGCAACATCCTCGCTGTCGGCGGCTCGCTCGACCGGTGCGCGCTGCTCGACAATTTTTCGTGGGGCAACCCCGACAAGCCGGACCGGCTCGGCGGCCTCGTCCGCGCCGCCCGCGCCTGCTATGACGTCGCACGCGCCTACGGCACGCCCTTCGTCTCCGGCAAGGACAGCTTGAACAACGAGTATAAGATCGATGGCGGCACGATTGCGATCCCGCCGTCGCTCCTCATCTCGGCGATGGCCGTCATGCCCGACATAACAAAGGCCGTGTCGATGGACGCCAAGGCGGTCGGCAACGCCATCTACATCGTCGGTCTGACGAAGAACGAACTGGGCGGGTCGCACTACTACGACATCCACGGCGAGCTTGGCCGCAATGTCCCGAACGTAGATACGGCGCTCGGCGTGAAGGTCTTCGGCGCACTCTCAGGGGCGACGGCCGCCCGACTTGTCCGCGCGTGCCACGACTTGAGCGAGGGGGGGCTCGCTGTGGCCGCCGCCGAGATGGCATTGGCCGGCGGGCTGGGCATGCGGCTCGACCTGTCGCACGTGCCGTGTTCTGACGACGCCCGCGCCGACGCGACGCTGCTCTTCTCGGAGTCGAACTCGCGCTTCCTCTGCGAGGTCGAGCCAGCGAAGGCCAAGGCCTTCGAGTCCGCGCTCAGCGGCGTCCCGCACGCGCGAATCGGCGAGGTGACCGGCGGCAGCGCCCTCACCGTCGCCGGACTCGGCGGCGGCACGGTCATCGACGAGCCGATTGCAGACCTGAAGGAGGCCTGGCAAGCCCCGCTGCGGTGGTAGTTGAAGCCGTTGTGTGATATCATCCTGGCCAATGGCGCCGGAGGAGCAGGAACGGCGCGAGCGTTCTCTTCCGGCGGAGCAACCACCCGATGCAGTGAACGGGAGGTCCAATGCCGCTCGCAAACAAGAGGAACCCGCGAAGAACATCAGATTTTCAGGGCTTGCAGCGCGCGCAGCGCAAACAAGCGGGCAAAACCGCCCCGAAGTCGAACAAAGCCCGGCCCATAGACCTCCAACGCACAAGCTCGCCGCAGGACATCGCCGCCATCCTGCGCTCGCTACGGAGAAAATAGGTGCCAGTCAGAACACTCATCCTCCGAACCGCTGGAACAAACTGCGACCAGGAGACAAAGTTCGCCTTCGAGCGAGCCGGCGCCGTCGTCTCGCTGCTTCACGTCAACCGCATCAACGAACGCCCGGCGCTGCTCGACGAACACCAGATTCTCGCACTCCCCGGCGGCTTCAGCTACGGCGACGATATTGCCGCAGGCAAAATCCACGCCAACGAACTCCGCACGAAACTCGGCGACCGGCTCCGCGCCTTCGTCGATTCCGGCAAACTGATCATCGGCATCTGCAACGGCTTCCAAGTCCTCGTGAAGACCGGACTGCTCCCCGGCCCGTTCGCCCCCGATGTCCCTCAGACTGTGACCTTGACGTTCAACGACTCGAACAAGTTCGAAGACCGCTGGGTTTACCTGCGCATCGACTCCGATAAGTCGCCCTTCATCCGCAAGGGGCAGATCGTCTATTTCCCCGTCGCCCACGGCGAAGGCAAGTTCGTCGCCAAGGACCAAGCGACGCTCGATGCGATCCGAGCGAACGACCAGGTTGTTTTCCGCTATTGCGACGCCAAGGGTCGAACGGGCGCCGGCTACCCCGCCAATCCCAACGGCTCGGACGATGACATCGCCGGCATCTGCGATCCGACCGGCCGCATCCTCGGCCTCATGCCGCACCCCGAACGCCACGTCCTTCCGACGCAGCACCCGCGATGGACTCGCGAAGGCCTCAAACCCGAAGGCGACGGGATGCAGGTTTTCCGAAACGCGGTGGAATACTTTGCGCGCCTCTGACCAGAAAGAGGAAGGGGGGAAACGCCGTGCCCGACGCTGCTGCCCAGAAGCGGTTGACGAAAGTTCTCAAACTCAAAATCATCAAGCCGGTCGATGGGTCCTGGGACACCCTCGGCGCTCTTCTGAGCGACGTGCGCTACCGCGTCTATCGGCTCGCCAACCTCGCCATCAGCGAACATTACCTTTGCTTTCATCGCCGCCGCATCGACCCGAAGGACGCTTCACGGCCAGCGACAATCGGCAAGCTGAACGCGCGGCTTCACGAGTTGCTCACGCAGGAAGCCGCTCTTTCTCCGAAGGGTGCCGCGAAGAAAGACGCCCGTCCCTACGCGCCATACGGCAAAAATCTCGCGTTGCCCGATACGGTTGCTGGGGCGCTGGCGCAATACAAGTTGCGAGCGCTCACCGGCAAAAAATGGGCTGACGTCATGCGCGGCCACGCAGCGCTTCCCTCGTTCCGACTCGAGATGGCGATTCCCGTCCGGTGCGACAAGCCGACCCACCGGCGCCTTGTGCGGAACCCAGCCACCGGCGACCTGGAACTCGAACTCATGGTCTGCCGCAAGCCCTACCCGAAGGTCGTCATCGGCGACAGGAAGATCGGCGACCGCGCGAAGGCCGTGCTGGAACGATTGCTCGAAAACAAGTCGAACTCCGAGGACGGCTACCGGCAGCGCGTCTTTGAAATCAAGCAGCAGGTCTCGACGAACGAATGGTTCCTCTATGTCACCTACGATTTCCCTGCGGATCCGCCGGTCCGGCTCGACCCCGCAAAAGTTGTTGGCGTGGACATCGGGTTCCACTGTCCCCTTTACGCTGCAATCGGGCACGGCCACGCCCGGCTCGGTTGGCGGGCGTTCGCATCTCTGGCGGCGCGGGTCCGAGCGCTTCGCGGCAGAGTCATCGCCCGCCGGCGCGATATCCAGCGCGGGGGCGCCGTGGCCATCAGCGGCGAGCTCGCACGCTCCGGCCACGGCCGCAGACGCAAACTCCTCGCAACCGAAAAGCTCGAAGGCCGAATCGACGATGCCTACACGACCTTGAACCACCAGATATCCGCCGCCGTCGTCCGCTTCGCTCTCGACAACGGGGCGGGCCTCATCCAGATGGAGAACCTCGAAGGGCTGAAGAACGAACTTTCCGGAACGTTTCTCGGCCAGGCGTGGCGCTACCATCAGCTCCAGACGTTCATCGAGAAGAAGGCGGCAGAAAAGGGCGTCGAAGTTCGGCGCGTGAACCCGCGATATACGAGCCGCCGTTGCAGCGAGTGCGGCTTTATCCACAGCGCCTTTACGCGGGAGTTTCGAGACGAGCACGGGCGGAAGGGCAAGGCGGCGCGGTTTGAATGTCCCCAATGCGGCTTCAAGGCCGATGCGGATTATAATGCGGCTCGCAACCTTGCCGTGCTTGACATCGAGGAAAAGATTGCGCTAGAATTGAAGAGCAGGGACAGCCTGGCTGAAGCAGGCCAAAGCGGCGTTCTTTGGTAACCGGGGTTTGTTCGGAACCGTTGCTGGGTGTGCCTGAGTCGTCGAAAAAGGGAACGCTAGCCCTGTATGGGGCAATCGCGGCCCCGGCGGCTCGCGGCCGACTTGCGCGGCCAAGAGGTTGAGAAGTACGAACGGAAGTGGCGAATTTCGCCCGGTTCGCGGCGCTCACCAAATCTAGAATGGCGGCTTCTTTGGGCTTGCCGTCCCACTTATCCTTTGACTTCCATAGACTCCTGCGATATCTGCTGAAGACCACCGCCCATTCAAGGGATACGCAAGGAGCGACCGGAAGGCGCTCAAGAGCGATCGCGCAGAAGACGAGCGGCGATTTACGGTGTGGGCAAGGGCGGGCGGCGGGGCCGCTGGCCGTTGAGGGGGGCCAGCCAATGTAGCGGCAGAGTCCCGGCCAGCCACGCGGTCGCGTGCTTGGCTTCCGGTTTTGCGCCGCAGCGGCGCGGGCGGCTATCGGCTCATCGGACTTCGACGGTGGCGACGTTGCTGAGCGGGCTGCGGTTGTGGGAGTCGTCGAAGCTTCGGACGCCGAACGAGAGCATCTTGCCTGCGGGGACGTCGAGGGTCATCGTTTCGGCTTTTCCCGGAGCGCCGGGGGTCGGCTCGCCGAGCACGTTGTTGGCGATGTTCCAGTAGGTGACGGTGAGCGCGCCGTCCCTGAAGTGCTTGCGGTATTCGTCGCCGCGGCCGAGGTAGTCCACGAGGGGCTTTTCGGCCCATTTGACCTGATAGCGGACGACTTTGCCTGTTGGGTCGGCGGGAGCGGTCCACGAGAGTTCGACTTTGCCGCCGCCGAGCGGGCGGGCTTTCAGGTCGGCGATGGCGGCGGGCGGGGTTTCGTCGGCTTTGGGTCGTGCGCCGACGCCGAAGGCGAGCGCGGTGGGGGTCATCCAGTCGCCCTTGGTGTTCTTTTCGACGCGGGAGTAGATGGGGGCCTCGCCTTGCGGGACGCGCGGCGGGTTGACGAAGTCGCGGCTCAGTCCCCACCAGATGACGTCGAACATCATCTCGCGCAGCTTCGCGTCGCCCGTCAGCAGGTAGCCGTTGGCATATGTGTTCGGCCACCATTTCGTATACCAACTGTCGGTGCCTTTCGGCTGGTATTGCTCCCACTGGCCGCCGACCCATTGCGGGCAGTAGTCGGGTATCGGGAAGTCGAGATACATGTAGTAATAGACGGCCTTCTGGACAGGGTGGAAGGCGTAGTGGAGGCCGAGGTATGCCTCGGCGATGGCGTAGTCCATCACGTCTTCAGCGGCGAGTTGGGCAGCGGGGTCGTTGGATGCCGAGAGGGCCTCGTAGGCCACGTAGTTTGCCATCGACTCCATGGCTTCGGGCCAGGTGCCGACGCACTTGGGCTGGTATTCTCCGTAGAGGGGGTGCTTGCATTTTTTGCCGACGACTTCGACTTTTTCCTTTTCAAA
>CAZBRH010000008.1:20844-38663 GCA_964494245.1 uncultured Planctomycetota bacterium
CCTTGCTTTTTGGCGATGTCTTGGGCGGCGGCGGCGTTGGAGGATGACCAGCCGATGGTGAAGCCGCGCGGGTCGCGGGCGGGGGTCTTTGTCGCCATGTTCGCGTAGTGGAGCAGGTAGCCGAGCCATTTGTCGTCGCGGGCGACGTCGTATGCGCGTGCGACGGCGAGGTAGCAGCGGGTGAACCCGCGCGAGCCGTAGGCGCTGAAATCTTGTCCGGGCTTTTTGCCGGAATAGGGGCCGTACCAGGCGACGAGCGCCATTTCAGCCCAGTCGAAGGCCGCTTCGAGAGCGTCGATGTCGCCCGTCAGGAGGGCGTAGTTGAAGATGCCGACGCCGTAGAAGTGGCAGCCCTCGGTGCAGCAGCGGCCGGTTCCCCATTTCGGGGTGCGGAACGTGCCTTCCTTGCCGTAGGTGAATTCGTCCGACCGCCAGAGGAGGTAGGTTCGCCAGTAGCGTGCCCACGAATGGGCTTGATCGAGGAATCCGCGCTGGCCGGTGCGGACGTAGCCGAAGGTGAGGCCCTGGAGGTGGTCGCATTCGCTCGTCCAGTGGGCATCGAACCAGCTCTGGTAGAGGGTGGGGTCTGGTCGCTCGTTCGGCATTTTTTTCGGGTCGTCGGCCTTCGCCCAGCCGTCGTTCTTGTAGGTTTGGGTTTCGTCTTCGAGCGAGCCCCAGCCGAGCCCGACGCCGAAGCTATCGTGAGCGGCGTAGTAGGCGCTGGGGGCGCGGGCGTGGAGCGGCTCGCTCAACGCTTCTGGGCTTGCGGATTTGGCGAAGACGAGGTCGATCTCCGTCGATTTGTGGGCGCCCTGTTCCAGCCCGACGTCGTTGCCGGCGCCGCTGAGCCGGATGACGAGCTCGCCGTCAGCGGCCTCGACCTTGTGGATGCCCTTGTTGCCGGGGCCGCCGTGGCGCATGAAGACGAGCACGTCCGCCGTGCCGGTGAAGGATTGCCAGCCGAAGGCGGCGACCTTGCCGGGCGCGACGGCGCTCTGTGCTGGTTGCAGTTCGCCGGCGAGCCCGAGGCGGATTTCCGGCGAGGTGACGTTGAGCTTCTCGGCGCCGACACGCGCGTTCCGCAGGTTGTGCGCGATGTGGATGGCTCGTTCGCCAGCGTTCAGCGTGATGGCCATCGCATAGGTGAGGGACTTGAGCTCGCCGTAGGTGCCCTTGACGTAGAGCGTCGTGCGCACGGGGCCGCGGTAGTAGTAGTCGAACGAAATGGGCTTGCACGGGCCGCCGCTTCCGCTTGCGACGAGGCCCGCCTTCGCCGCCTTGAAGAGTTCCTTCCCGTCGAGCTTCACCCATTCAAAGCCGTTGAAGTTCGCCTTGTTGACGGCGAACGCGACGAGGCCGTTCGACACCTCGACCACGTCGCCGGTTTCTTTCACGGTCACCGGGTTGTCGGGCTTTGCGGAGCTTGCCGAATCCTTCAGTGTGTAGGTTTTGGATGACTGCGCTGGCGCAGAAACGGGGAAGCTGACGAGCGCCCAGTGAAGGGAGCCGTCGGGATAGCGCACCATCGGCGAGACCTGCACGGGGATTTCCTTTTCTCCGTCCAGGAGCCGGAACGCTGAGGCGTCTTTGTATTTGCCTGCGGGGAAGGGGATGCCGCCCGAGACCACTTCGAGCGGGCGCTCCGCGCCGATCGGCTCGGAAACGATCAGCGGGATATCGAGTGCAACTGCCGGGACTACGAACACCACCACAGTCAACAACATCACGCATAATCTGGTCATGTGAAACCCTCCTTCTTTAGCAATTATATAACCGCGTTGTGCGCGGCGCAACGGAATGCAAGGGAATCGCGCGGCAGGGGGCGGGTGTTATAATGCGGCGTCCTTGAAGGTCTGGACGGAGTATTGGAGTTGAGGAAGTCGGTTTCGCTTTTCGCGGGCATTCTTGCCGGCGTGTTTGCCGTCGGTCTGTTCTACGCTGTGCAGATGGGGGCGTTCAACAGCGTGCGGCTGACGCGTGAGGAGCGGGGACCGTATCGGATTTTTTGTCTTTCGCATCGGGGCGCATACGAGAGAATTGCTGAGAAGATTCTTGAGGTTGAGAAGCGGCTCAAGGAGGCGGGCATCGAGGTAATTGTTCCGTGCGCCATCTACTACGACAATCCATCGGAGGTTTCTGAGGCGGAGCTGCGAAGCAAGGGCGGGTTTGTTGTGGCGGCAGATGCGGCCGCGCCGTCGTCGCTGGAGGTCGAGGACATCCCGCGCCGCGAGGTGCTGGTGGCTCGGTTCGAGGGTGCGCCGGTGCTGGCGGCGGTCAAGATGCGGCCGGCGATCGCGGGCTGGTTTGCGGAAAACGGCATGCGACCGGGCGGTTCCGCTGTCGAGTTCTACCACCGCGGCCTGATCGAACGCGAGGTGCCTTTGAGCGGCGCTGATCGGTAATTCCGAGTCCCATGTCCGGGAGCGCTGGGGGCGTGAAAAAGGGCGAAAAAACGCCTCCGGTGTGCTTTACTTGATGGCCTGTGTTTGCTATGATTTGCGCCGTCGTTGGGGGCCGTGGAGGCCGCCTCTGGACGACCTCTTCGGCTTGTTAGACCGTTGCTTTATCGGCGATCCTATCCCGGGAGGAATGACCGTATGAAGGTGCAATGTGAGGCGAAGGTGCTTGCCGACAGCTTGGCGATTGTCGGCTCGGTTGTGCCGCCGCGGACTCCGAAGCCGGTTCTTTCGAACGTGAAGTTGGTTGCACAGGAGGGGTCGTTGGAGTTGCTGGCGACCGACCTGGAGGTGGGGGTGCGGCGGATGGTGGCGGGGGTGGAGGTCGAGGAGCCGGGCGAGGTGTTGCTGCCAGCAGCGCAATCGCTGAACATCGTCCGCGAGGCGACGGCCAAGAGCATCGCGCTGACTGCGGAAGACCGCGTGTGCACAATCTCCTACGTGGGCGCCAAGTATGACATTCCGTGCGATGACCCTGTCGACTTTCCAGAGATGCCGACATTCAATGATAAGAACGCGGTGACGGTGCAGGCGGGGGTGCTGAAGTCGATGATTGAGCGGACGAAGTTTGCTGTTGCGCGCGAGCCGGCCCGGTTTGCGCTGAACGGCATTCTCTTTTCGCTCAAGGGCGACACGCTGCGGCTTGTGGCGACTGACGGGCACCGGCTCGCTGTGGCCAAGGGCAAGGCCAAGAACAAGCCGGGGATCAAGGAAGAACCGATTATTCCCACGAAGGCGATGGACCTGCTCGACAAGCTGATGCAGAACCCGGAAGAGAAGGTTCAGGTGGAGATTGGTGGAAACCAGGTCATCGCGCAAACAGCGGCGGGGACGGTCTGCTCGCGGTTGGTGGAGGGGCACTTCCCGGATTACGAGGACGTGATTCCGAAGGATTGCGACAAGACGCTGACCATTCCTGGTCCGCGTCTTCACTCAGCGATTCGGCGTGCCGCGGTTATCGCAACGCCGGAGTCGCGCTCCGTCCGCTTTTCGCTCAAGAAGGACTATCTGCTGCTTTCCACGCGCACGATCGAAGGGCGCCGTTCGTCGGTCGAGGCGGAAGAGGCGAAATACGACGGCGAGCCGTTCGACATCGCGTTCAACCCGGACTACTTGACGGAAATGCTCAAGGTTCTGGGAGATGGCGAGGTGAGCATTTCGTTCAAGGATAACACCAGCGCCGCCCTGGTGAAGGGAAGCGGCGATTACATCTACGTGGTGATGCCGATTCAACTGCGAGAGGAGTGACGCTTGTCGACCTGGCGAGGCGGAGAGCCGCAGGCGGTCGGCGACGTGTTGGCGCGCTATCTGCGCACGACTGGGCTTCGAGAGAAGCTTCGCAGCCCGGCCATCTATGATTGCTGGCCCGAGGTGGCCGGTCCCGAAGCGTGCCGGCACAGCCGCGTGGTCGGCTTCAGCAACTGTGTGCTCTATGTGGAGGTCGATTCGGCGCCCTGGCTTCAGATGCTCTCGGCATTCCGCAAGCGCGAGCTGCTTGCCGGATTGCAGACGCTGCTGAGTGGCGCCACCGTGAAGGACATCCGGTTCAGGATCGGCGGCTCGGCCGAGTCCTGGGCAGAATCTTCGGAAAGAAACCCGTGCCCGAAAAAGCGCCCACCTACGACGCCACCAACATCAAGGTCCTGCCCGGCATAGAGGGCGTTCGCAAGCGCCCCGCGATGTACATCGGCGACACGAACGTCCGGGGCTTGCACCACCTCATCGAAGAGGTCGTTGCGAACTCCATCGACGAGGCCGTGGCTGGATACTGCAAGAACATCTCTGTTGTGCTGAACATCGACGGCAGCGTCACGGTGACCGACGACGGCCGTGGCATCCCCGTGGACATGCACCCCGAAGAGAAGAAGCCGGCCGTCGAAGTCATCATGACGACGCTCCATTCGGGAGGCAAGTTCGACCACACAACCTACAAGGTTGCCGCGGGGCTTCACGGCGTCGGCGTGTCCGTCGTCAACGCGCTCAGCGAATGGCTCGAAGTCGAGGTCAAGCGCGACGAAAAGGTTTACCACCAGGAATATCGCCGGGGCGTCACCGCATCCGAACTCAAGGTTCTTGGGAAAGGGAAGGGGACAGGAACCAAAGTTACGTTCAAGCCCGACCCCGAGATTTTCGAGACAACCGAGTTCAACTACGAGACCATAGCGATCCGCCTCCGCGAACTCGCCTTCCTCAACTCCGGACTCTGTATCACGCTCCGTGAGGAGGCAACCGGACGCGAAGACACCTTCTGCTACAAGGGCGGGCTTGTGGCGTTCGTCGAGCATCTGAACGAAGGCAAGGCCGTCCTTCACAAGAAGGTCATCCACTTCAAGAAACAAGAAGGCGAAGTAACGGTCGAGCTGGCCGCTCAATACACCGACGCCTACACTGAGCTGATTCTTTCCTTCGCCAACAATATCCATACTCACGACGGCGGAACGCACTTGAGCGGACTCAAGTCTGCCCTCACCCGCACGTTCAACAACTACGCGCGAAGCCAAAATCTGCTGAAGGACGGCAAGGCGCCCGTCGGCGAGGATATCCGCGAGGGACTTACCGCCGTCATCAGCGTCATGCTGCCGGACCCGCAGTTTGAGGCGCAATCGAAGAACAAACTAAACAACCCGAACATCGAAGGCATTGTCGAATCCGCAGTGAACGAAATGCTCGGGACGTTCCTCGAAGAGAACCCGTCTGTCGCGCGAGCCATCGCAAACAAGGCCATTCAGGCCGCCGCGGCGCGCGAGGCAGCCCGTAAGGCCCGCGAGCTGACCCGGCGTAAAGGAATCCTTAGTTCCGGCAGTTTGCCGCTGAAACTCTCCGATTGTTCCTCGCGTGACGTCGCCGTCACCGAGATATTCATCGTCGAAGGCCAGTCCGCCGGGGGCAACGCAAAGCAATGCCGTGACAGCACGTTCCAGGCCGTCCTTCCGCTCCAGGGTAAAATCCTCAACGTCGAAAAGGCGCGCATCGACAAGATGCTCAACTACGCCCAGATCAGCACCCTCATTAGTGCCCTCGGCACGGGCATCGGCGCCGAAGATTTCGACCCGGACAAGGCGCGGTATGGCAAGATCATCATCATGACTGATGCCGACGTGGACGGGCTCCACATACGGACGCTGCTCCTGACGTTCTTCTTCCGCCACATGCGCGAACTGATTGAGCGCGGCGCCATCTATATTGCCCAGCCGCCGCTCTATGGCGTCAAGCGCAAGAACAAGGTCGAATACTACCTTGATGACCGCGAGTTCCATCAAGCCCTGCTTGCGTCGGGCACCGAGGGGACGATGCTCGAATGCGTCGCATCGGGCGTGCAGCTCGGCGGCGCGAAACTCCGCTCGCTTGTCGAAGACCTTATGGCGCTCGAAAACCTATCCCGCGTTCTCCGTCGGCACGGCGTTGACCTCAGCGAGATTATCCGCACCTTCATCGCGCAAGGCCGCATGCCGCTCTTCCGTGTCACTATCGATGGCGAAACCGTTCTGGCCTATTCCCAAAAGGAAGTGGACGCCATCATCGCAGAGGCAAAGAAGGCCCGCGGACGCGAACTCGCTGTCAGCAACGGCGAGGAAGCCGAGCTCGATGTTGTCGAGCTGCACGAGATGGCGCACGTAAAGAAGTGCATCGAACGCATCCGTAAAGCCAACTTCGACATCGCCGACTACGCCCCGCGCGATGACGCCGACCGCGCGGGGGAAGAAGCTCCGCCCAAATACATCGTCCGTGCGGACGGCGAAGTCATCCCCCTTCGTTCCCTGTCTGAAATCCCCGCCGCCGTCAGGAAACTTGCCGAGAAGGGAATGGTGATCCAGCGCTACAAGGGTCTCGGCGAAATGAATCCCGAGCAACTCGGCGAAACCGCCGTGAACCCAGCCACGCGCTCGCTCCTCCGCGTTACCATCGAGGACGCTGCCGAGGCCGACCGTCTCTTTACGCTTCTGATGGGCGACCAGGTCGCTCCCCGGCGGCAATTCATCGAGCATCACGCCCTCGAAGCCACGAACCTGGACTTCTGAGAAGCCCGATGGCTCCGCAATCGGATGCTCCCGACGCTCCTCCGTGGTCGGTGCCCCCAAATGCCCCCCCGCCGCCGAAAAGCAGCGGGACCCCACCGGTCTCCTGCCCCCTACCGCCAATAGGGCGCCAGACTTTGCCCTTGTTTCTTCGTGAGCTGAACCTCGGCGCCGTCTGCCAACCGCACAACGACAATGTCGCCCCAGCAAGAGTGAGCCATCATCGTGCCGTCGGGCGACTCGCAATACATGCCGTAGCCCGGCCACTGATAGCCCTCCTTCTTGCCGGCCAAGAAGCGCCGCACCTCCGTCCCATCGGACTTGAAGCTCCAGCGGATGATCGCCCCGTTGTATTTGGGGTCGTGGTGTGCGAAGAGGATGAGGTCTTTTGAGAACCATTGCGGAGAGCAGCCGTGATAGGTCGTCGTCAGCACGGTGAAGTCCTTGAACTCATAGTTGTCTTCGAACCGCACGGCGAGGAGGCCGCCGCCCCGCCATGTGCCGCCGCCTGCGACGATGCCGCGAGCCGCCGGGCAGAACGCCGCACCGGCCCCATCGACGTTCAGCCAGCTTTCCACCTTTGCCAGCGGTTCGATAACTTCGCCGGTTTCAATATTGTGGACGCAGAAGGACGGCTTTTTTCGGGGGCCAGGGCCGCCGTAAACGACGCACTTACCGTCCGGCCACCAGTCGGGGCGGACAGCATCGTCGGCGAGCTTGCGCGCGTTCTGTCCGTCGCGATCCATCACCCAAACCTGCCGACCACCCGATTTCCAGCGGTTCCAGACGTTCCCGCCGCCGGTTCCAAGCGCCGAAACGATGAAGGCCACACGCTTGCCGTCCGGCGAAGGCGCAGGGCTGAACTCGTCCTTGTCCGGTGTTTTTGTCACGTTCACAACGTTCGACCCGTCTGCGTTCATCACGAAGACGTCCCAACTCCCATCGCGGTTTGAATCGAACCATATCTCGCCGCGAAGGTCTTCGGCGCGGAGCGGCGGGAGCGGATTGGCGGGCGGATTCGGAGGTGTGGGGACGAACGGCGAGGGTTTTTCGATGGCGGCGAGTTGCGCTGGCCCCGCCCCGCCCGCCCGGCCGCGAACTGTCACCGGGTTCGAAATCACGGCATCGTCTTTCGTGACGTAGCATATGAAACGGACGGCGTGTTCCCCTTCGGGAAGCGAGCCAGCGAGGGGCTTGTAGTGGACGCAGTATGCCCACGTGAGATCGGCGCCTTCGGGCAACGGCCCCGTCGGCAGTTCAACCGCAAACGTGGCCGAGTTGCTGGGTTCAAGCGCTTGCGTGGTATCCCACGGGCTCGGTTCCTTCAGGAGAAGGTAATCGCTGCGGCTGAGGAGAACCCTGTCCGCCTTGGGCGCTTCAATTTCCGCCCAAAGGAGGGGGGCAACGAGTTCAAGCTTCTGTGGTAGTTTTATCGGCCGCTTCGAGGTGTTCTCAATCCGCAGCTCGACCGATGCGTCGCCCGTCGCTTTCGCCGTGAACTTGACGCCAAGCGGAAGCCCCTGAAGCACGTCAATCATCCTCATCGGACCCGTCATGCGGCCATAGCGGGAAGCTACCGCCTCGACCACCCGTCGGCCCGCGACGGTGCCGACGTAGAACGCGCGGGTGTCGTAGGACTCCCGCCCGCGGTAGAAGCGGAACCCGCCCGGATTCGTATCCACACACCGGTAAACGCCCTCCTCGCCCGCCGCCCTCAGGAAAAGCAGGAACTGGTCGCGTGGCAGAAAACTCCTTTCGGAGATGTAGGGCGTGGCCGGATTCTCGAACGCCTTGGGGTCCCCCTCGATGGCGATTTCCCTGCCGCAGTTTCCCTTGAACCGGGGCGAGCGGATGCCTTCGCAGTAATCGGGTATCCGCACAGTCCACTTGGACACGCCGTCCACAGGGGCCGGGACATCGGCGAGCTTGAACTGAGCCACCACGATCAGCGTCGCCTCGTCGATCATCCGCAGAAGATCCGCGTTCCGGACGGCAACCTTGCAGTAATCATCGTAGTCCGTGATCACCACATCGACGGCTGGCACCGGTTCGCCGGCTCCTGCCACGAGCGCGAAAAGCGCGCATAGACACATGACGGCCATACCGCATGCGCCAACGGAAGCTTTCATCGTCCGATCTCCATAAGCCGGAATTCAGTGCCTAGCGGGTTCGCTCGATCCAGTCCAAGTCGCACGGGCCAATGCCGAGCGTCTCCCGCAGGATGTCGATCACCGTTCGCACGCCGAGCGGCGTCTTTTTCGTTCGGTCAATCGGGAACACGAGGACGCGGCCGTACTCGTGCAGCGGATAGAGCGGCTCCTTGCCCGCGGCCCCACGTTCCTTCTGGACGGCGGCGAGTCGTTCTTCCGTCGGGTCCGGATAGCACGGCCAACGCGCTGGCGGCGTCAAAAGCGTTTCGTCTCCCCGGAAGACCGCCGGCCACGGAATGGTTTCGTCCTCGTTGCCGGAAGGACTGTAGTGCGGCAATGCGGCGCCCACCTCAGCGAATCTGAAATCGCGGGACTCGACCCAAAGACCCTTCGAGGCGGCTCTCGAACCTTCACTTCTGCGATAAGCCGCCTCCCAGTCCTTCTCGACATCTTTCGAGAGGCCAAGTTGTGCGGCCAGCCGGAGGAAGGCCGCCACGTCCTTCGTGTCCGGTCCCTCGACGACGAAGTCGGCCCGCCACAGCGCGTCAAACGGGCGCTTCCATCCAATGCTGACCGTCTTGGTGCCGGGGATGCTACGGACATCCTCCTCGTGCCAGATATCTTTTCTGAGGAGCAGGGCCGTGTGAACCGGCTTGCCGAGGAACTCGATCCGTGCGGCGACGAAGCTCCGGGTGGCTCCGTCGCCCTTGCTGACGAGATGTGCTCTTGGCTTCGGCTGCTTGGTGTCCGGCTTCTCTTCCGCCGGCTTTCCGTCCGCCTTCTGCCCCCATGTGAGCAGCAAAATGGCCTGCCCGCCTTCGAGCAATTGCAACAGAGTGTTCTCAATCTGGACCGGCAGATCGCCATCGACCGCAGCTTGGCCGTCGAAGACCTTGTCGTCGCCGAGGAACTCCGGAACGATGGCGTATCGTGAGCGCGAACGCACCTCTAGCGAATCTGCCCCCTTCAGCGGCTGCATGGTGACGTGCGACGCCCCAGCCAACACGGCCAGCTCGGCCTCCGCAGCGCCCATAACGACGCGAACGACAGCGCCTGCCTCGTCTCCCTCGACGAGCTTCACGTCCGCCACATTTTCCGCCGAAGCGCCTGCCGCGCGGACACAGAGCTCAGTCTCTGTCTGAGCGTCCGGTTCCCCTGATCTGACGACCAGACCGGTCGATCCTGGGCAGATGAGCACCGTCAGCCGCCCATTCTCCACCACGATCGGACCTTCAGATCGGGCCCCCGCACGAGCCGGCTTCCATCCGTTCCGATGGATATTCGCGGGCTTCGGGACTTCGCCCCGCGGCAGTTCCCAGACGGCCACCTCGGCCGCCAGCCCGGCACCGCCCGACAGCAGCAACATCGCCACGGCGGCGAGAGATGATATCCTCACACGTTCCTCCTTGTGCTCGGCTTCGGCAGAGAAGCGTGTGCCGTCGGACGGCAGCGTCCGCCGCCCTGCTCTCGCAGCACGGCCCTCTGCCGTCCATCCAGCCCCGGGGCGCTCGGGTCCCACTCCTGCGGAGCCCTGTCCTCCCCAAGGCCAAAAGCACTCTACCAAAAAGACTCCCTGGCGTCAACCGCCAGACCATCCGTGGCGACGATCCTTCACAAATAACCGCCTCCCCCAACCGGACATTTCTACTTTGGCTTGACACTCAGAGACCTGCAACCTTGACCTTTTTCCCCGAAGCCGATACGCTACGCTCGTTTCGAAAACCCGGCAAGAACAACCGCCCGCAAGGAAAGGATCAGCGATGAGACGTTCCCACATTGAGTTGACCAAGGACGAATACGTGGCGCTGCTGGAGATGCTCGAGATGTCCTCTTGGGTTCTGTTCGCCTATCAACTGGATGATCGCCCGAACCGCCGGAAGTACCAGATGCTGCACCAGAGAATCATGAGTCTAGCCCCTGCCTTCGGCTGCGAGGACTTGGTCGAATTCAGCGAGAGGTTCAAGGAATATTTCCCGACACGCGAACTTGAGACGAGGTGCGAGACGTTCATCAACGAGTTCGAGAACGACACTTTCTGGGAAGAGCTGGCGGATCGGCTGACGATGCGGGACGTCATTCGGAAAGTGGGGGAAGAGAAATACCGCTCCATGGAGTTTGAACAGCGCATGCACGAAATCGACCCTGTAGAGCAAAGGTACTGGGACGAATTCGAGGAGCACGGGCTGGACAGGATCGAGATTGTCGAATAGAAAGGACGGCCGATGGCGAGTCCACGACCTCAGGCCAACAGAAAATCACCGATGACCTACGATGAAATCATCCGGTTTCACGGCCACGAATGCCCGGGGCTTGCCATCGGGTACAGAATGGCCCTGGCGGCAGTGGAGAACCTTGGGGCGTCACGAGCGGAGGACGAAGAGCTCGTGGCCATCGTTGAGAATGATGCGTGCGGTGTGGACGCCTTGCAGTGCGTGACCGGCTGCACGTTCGGCAAGGGCAACCTGATCTTCCGAGACCACGGAAAACAGGTGTACACCGTCTATTCCCGGCCGCGACGAAAGGGCGTCCGGGTTCTTTTCCACGGCAAGGGGGTGCCGGAGGGTCTCCGTGAGGACCGAAGGGCCTTCCTGACGTGGATCCTGTCTGCTCCCAAGGATGCAATTCTCTCGGTGACGGCAGCGGATATTCCGGAACCAGAGCCGGCGCGTATCCGCCAATCGGTGCCCTGCGCATACTGTGGCGAGAGCGTCATGGAGTGCCGTGTCCGCCAACTCATGGGAAGGCCGGCCTGCATCCCGTGCTACAAAAAGAACCGCTAGGGGATCCAACAGGGGCAGGTTCGCCAACGCAAGCACCAGAAGCAACCGCTCCAACCGCTCTACCGTCCCCACCTCCATCTGCCGAAGTCCCCAACCCAACCGGATGTTCTTCTCGTCCCGGAAGAGTTGCTCGGTCTGCATCCGAAGTGCATACGCCGCAACGACATGCCGCCATCCCCAGCCAAGGTTCGTCGCCAAAAACCACGACTCCTGACAATGCTTCTTCCAATACACGACAACGCGCTGTCGCACTGGTCGGCTCTTGCAATAGGCCCCAACCCCCAAATCCACGTGCTGCCCCGGACGTAGATGCACGGCATCGAGACGACCCGTGTGATCCTCGCTGGCAAAATAGGTCGTCCCGCTTCCGCGAATCACATAACCCAAGCCCGTCTCCTGAAGATGCCTTGCCAACTCCGCACGGTGGAACCCGCGATCTGCTACCACCACCGCTCGTCCCTTCCCTTGAAGCATGGCCCCCAACAGCGTGAAAAACCCCTCCTCCAACGCGTTCTGGCTCTTGAACATCTCCCCACTCTTGTACCCCGCAAAAATCACCGGCAAACTCCGCCCACGGATCGGCACCGAACCCACCAACACCTTGTCCCCCCGCACATCCACCCAATCCACCAACACGAACAGTTGCCCGCCAGCCGCCTTCGCCGCAATCCCATCAATGCCCACAGAGCCTCTGCCACCTCCACCCGCACGTTCCCCAGAAAACGATCCACCCGCTTTATCTTGTGCTTTGCCAACGCCTTACCGCTCATCGAACGCCCAATGTCCGCCAAATGACCCCTATGGTTCTCTTATAGGGATGTATCGGCTGGAAGCTCTATTTTCTTGAGCCCCTCTCGCAAAACTGGGGATGACTCACAGGTCAGGCGGGTTGACTCATGCCGGACAGGCCGGTACAATTGGCGCAGAAGGCGATTTCCGGCCTGTCTCCGGCTCGATTCCGCCCGAGTCCGCCACCGCGGAGGGATGATGAAAGCGGTGTTGACCGTCACCGGCGGCCCGCAGAGCGACCGCCAGTGGACGATAGACTCGGGCGCCCCTCTCACCATCGGTCGCGGTGACCACGCCGACATCGTTCTTTTAGACGCGGAGGTTTCGCGGATTCACTGCCGAATCTCGTGGTCGAACGGCCGCTGGTACGTCCAAGACGATGGGAGTTTGAACGGGACGTTCGTCAACGGCAAGCGGACCGCCCGCAGCGAGCTCCGGCACGGCGACCGGCTTCGCGTCGGTAGCACAACGATCCGTGTGGACATCGCAGAGGCCGAGGCGGGTAAGCCGACGATGGAGGGGCCGCTCGCGGCGGCTGCTCCAGGGGTGGCATCGTCGGAGCCGACGGTCATCCGGCGGCCGCCCACGGTCGTCGCCCCCGGCAAGGTTTCTCATCTCCCGCCGCCTCGGATTGTCCGCATGGAACGGGAAGAAACCGTCGAGGAATTTGTCCGGAAGCACCCCCGCGATGCATCCAACATCGTTCTGACACGGCGGCAGAAGCTCTGGTATCTCCTTGTCGCTCTTGTATTGGTCGGATTGCTTGTCCGAGACCTGCTCTATTTCCTCCACATCGTTCAGCTTCTGTGCACGTTTTACCTGGTCGTCATCGCTTACAAGCTCATCACCGTGCTGCTTTCCGTTGTCTGGCGGTGGGAAATTGGCGTTAGCAAGGCCGAGGTGGCGGCGCTACGGGATGACCTTCTGCCCATCTACACGATCCTTGTGCCGCTCTATAAGGAGAGCGAGGTCGCCAACAAGATCGTCCGATACATTTCCGAGTTGGACTATCCCAAAGACAAGCTGGACGTGAAGATTCTGCTGGAGCCGGACGATCCGCAGACGCTCGACGCCATTCGCCAGACGGGGCTGCCGGAGTTCTGCGAAGTGATTATCTGCCCGGATTCGCGCCCGAAGACCAAGCCGAAGGCGTGCAACCACGGCCTTGCTCGCGCCCGCGGCGAATACGTCGTCATCTACGATGCTGAGGACCGGCCGGAGCCGGACCAACTCAGGAAGGCGGTGGTCGGATTCCGCATCGCGGATGCACGTCGGGAACGGTGGAACTGGCTTCGCCGCTTCATTCCGTTCCGCCGGGCCGACCGGGGCCGGACGGTCTGCCTCCAGGCGAAACTCGGCTACTACAACCCGCGCCAGAACCTGCTCACCCGCTGGTTCACCATCGAGTATGCGACGTGGTTCCAGCTTTACCTGCCGGGACTGCACGCGCTTCGGGCGCCGATCCCGCTCGGCGGCACATCGAACCACTTTCGCACCGACGTGCTCCGCGAAATCGGCGGCTGGGACCCGTTCAACGTCACCGAGGACTGCGACCTCGGCATACGCATTCACAAGCGCGGATACCGGACGCAGGTGCTCGACTCGACGACATGGGAGGAGGCAAACTCGCGGCTCGGGAACTGGGTCCGGCAGCGCTCCCGTTGGGTGAAGGGATACATCCAGACGCACTTCACGCACATGCGGCATCCACTGCGGACGCTTTGGCAGTTGCGGCCGTGGGGAATGTTCAACTTCCTCAACTCCGTGGGCGGCCTTTCGCTGATGCTGCTTCTGAATCCGATCTTCTGGGCCGTCACGATGCTTTACGCCTCGCTCTTTGCGATGGACCTCTATGAGCACGATTGGTCGATCGAGCGGTCCCTCGGCGTCAACCAGGCATTCGAGGACGCCGCCGATGTGGACGTTCGGCGCGACCGAACCGTTCGCATTCCGCATCCTGACCGCTGGGCGTGGCCGATGGTGTGTTGTGCCCGGCCTCACGCCCTGCCGGACGACGCGACTTGGCAGGAGAAGCTCCGGCTTGCTATCCAGGAGGATTGGAAGCAAAACTGGCAGGAGGCGTGGGTAACGCATTCGGGGTTTCATTTCTGGAACCGCATTTCGCTCGTGTTCTTTTTCTGCACGGTTGCGCTCCTGTTCGGCAACCTCTTCTTCGTCCTGATGCACGTCTTCGCGTGCGTGCGGGCGCGAGCGCCTGGCCTGATTCCCCTTGCGTTTCTCATGCCGTTTTATTGGGTGCTCATCAGCATCGCGGCGTGGAAGGGATTCCTTCAGCTCTTCCGGAGGCCGTTCTACTGGGAAAAGACCCGGCACGGCCTCGACGTGAAGGCGGGGAAACCGGCATGAGCACGAGGCGACGGCTGTTCGCTCTGGCCTTCGCATTTGCGTGGGGAGCGGTCCGGCTTCTGCCGGCCTTTTCCGCTACGGACGATTCGCCGCCCTGGTGGAACCCAAACTGGAAATACCGCCAGATTCTTCGGGTGGAGTTTCCGAAGCAAGGAAGCGATCTGCCCATCAGCTTCCTCGAATCGTCCGACCTGCTCGGTGAACGCGCTCTCACCGGAAGAGCCGTCATTACGGTTGAGGGCGATCACGCCCCGTCGGACCAGGAGATTGTCGTCACCGACGCTGGTGGCAACCTTGTTCCCGCGCGTGCCTACGCCAGCACTTGGGCGAAGAACGTCACCGTGCTCTTCAAGGCCGAGCCGAAGAGCGCCGACTATTTCCTTTACTACGGCAACCCTGCCGCCAAACTTTCGCCGATGACGTGGCGGCGAAGCGCTTATCCGCTGCACATGGTCACCGTGGCCGTGGCTGACGCCGATGCAATCCAGACGCCCGCCGCGGCCGCCCAAGCCCTGCTGAAGGCCACGAAAGTCCGCGGCCGTTCGGGGACGTACTCCGTTCAGAACAGTTCGAACCCGTTCGGCCTCCCTGCAGGATCGAGCTACATCACGCTCTACTCGGGAATATTGTATGCTCCGTCTACGGGTGAATATGAGTTCGCCATTGACCTCGGCGGCACGGCCCACTTGCTGATTGACCAGACGCTCGTCTTGACCGCAAGCGGGACGGGCATCGAAAACTCGTGGCGAAAGAAGGCCTCTTTTCGGCTTGAAGAGGGAGTGCACAATTTCACGCTGTTGCACGGCGAGGAAGCGGGGCGTCAGGGCATCTTTGTCGGCTGGCGGCCGCCCGACCAAACGCGCATCACGCCCATCAGCGGAACGGCGTTCGCCCGCGGCAACTACATCCCCGCGGAAGTGGTCGGGTTTCAGGAACGCGGGAAGCCCACGCGCCCATTCTTCACCGTCAGGCGCGGCGCCGTCGCCTTCAAGGTCGACGGCGGAAAGGCAATGGTTCCACTGCACCTTGTGAACCTGACCCGCGGCGAGGGATTGAGCTATCGGTGGACGCTCAGCGACGGGCAAGTGCTGACCGGGCCATCGCCCGATTGCTTTGTTGAGGCCGGAGGCGAATGCACCGTCATTCTCGAAGCATTCAAGGATGGCCGCTCGATCGGCACACACGCGGAAACACTGAGTCTCCGCGCTATCCGCTACGTCGATGCCGATGCCTCGTTCGAGGTTCTCGCGTGTCCGACTATCGTCTATGACGACGAATTGCCGAAGCTCACGTTCGAACTCATCAACCGTTCCGACAATACGCTTCCGCTGCGTTGGGAACGGATTGTCGGGGAGATGCCGCCCGTGTCTGGCCGCATCGACTTGCCGCCAAAGGCGCGCGAGCCGACGGACGTTCAGTTGCCCGCGCTCCGTGGCGAAGACAAAGAAACAGAGGTAACCTTCCACGTCTCGCTCGCTGGCGTCAAGCTCGGCGAGGCATCCATCCGAATCATCCGCCCCTCTGCTGAGCTTGGGCGGCTCGTTTACAGGCACGGAGAGCTGCTCGACGGCAAGGGACGGCGGATCATCATCACTATCGAACCGGAAAACGAGGAAGACCACCGGCGCTGGGCGCTGCTCCGCTGGGTCGCCCGAAAGCTCAAGCCCGCCCCGCGACGCATTCTGCTCTTCGGCGACCCGATGCGGAACTCGCGTGAAATCGACCGCGCAGGCAGCGAACTGGTTAACCTCGAAGGCGAAAACTACGCCGACTTTCTTGCTCAACACTTTGCAGCCAAAGGCCGGGCATTCACGTTCGTTGAAGCCAGCGAGGACGCTGTGGTGCCGTGCATCGCCGACATCCCCGCCTTCGCTGCCGCGCTCGCCAAGCACGCTCCCGACCTTGTCATCATCTCGCCCGGGAGCCGCGACGCACTGCAGGGCGTCGGACGGAAGCTCTTCGCCAGAACGGCCGATCTCTTCATCGACATCGCCCGCTCACAGGACCGCGCCCCCGATGTCGTTCTGGTCTCCCCGCCGCCGCTCGCCGGCGAGCCGAATCGCTCCCAAGAGCTCGCCGACGCTATGGGGATTATCGCCCGACGCCACCGCGTCCCCTTTGTCAATCTGCACACACTGCTCACTGCGGACAAAAACTGGGGGAGCGCCTACAAGGACGAGATTGGCGACGACGTGTATTATCTGTATCCGAACGCGCGGGCGCAAAGAAGCATCGCCGACGCGGTGCTCAAGGCCCTGCCCTAGCAGCGGAGGGCGCCATGGCGAGATATCGCGGCTCATACGAAGCGTTTGACCTGTCGCAGGTTCGCACGTATCCCATCTCGGGGCGGAGGAACAAGGTGACGTTGGCGGACCTCGCAAGGCCGGTGGTCAGCACGTCGGCCGCCGCGCCTCCCACCGCCGAGATCGCCGCGGTTGCCGCCGCCGTGCGCCACGCTCGTTCTGCCGGACAGCCGGTCATTTGGTTTATGGGCGCACATCCGGTGAAGCTCGGCCTGTCGCCGCTCATCATTGACCTGATGGAACGGGGGCTCCTGACACATGTCGCCGGAACGGGAGCGACGGCCATCCACGACTTCGAGCTCGCGCTCATCGGCGAAACAAGCGAAAACGTGCCCAACGCCTTGCCCGAAGGACGGTTTGGCATGGCCCGCGAGACAGGCGAACTCATAAATGCCGCGCTCCGCGAGGGGTGGCGCCGGGGTCTTGGCTTCGGCGAATCGCTTGGCCGCGTCATTCTCGGCGAGCCGCTTCGGGAACATGTCCCAAAAGCCCGCCCCCAGAAGGGACGAGATCGGGACGTGTCCCCAGGACCTGTTTTCGCACACCCCGAAGTGAGCGTCCTCGCCGCGGGCGTCCGACTCGGCATTCCCGTCACCATCCATGTCGGCATCGGCACGGACATCATCGACCAGCATCCGGGGTTCGATGGCGCCGCGAAGGGTGGGACGAGCGGCTTCGACTTCCTCATTTATGCGGCAAGCGTCGCAAAACTTGAACGCGGCGGCGTCGTCCTCAACGTCGGCTCAGCTGTCACCGGCCCCGAAGTCCTGCTCAAGGCCGTCTCGATGGCCGCGAACGTTGGCCGACCGCCCAGAGGTATCCTTACAGCCAACTTTGACCTTCGCCCGGTCGGGCTCTCGGATGCGCGCGACGAGGACAAGCCGGCTTACTACTTCCGCGACAACAAGAGCGTCGTCCCTCGCATCCCCGAGGCGTTCGGCGGCATCGGCCACTACAT
>CAZBRH010000009.1:0-7256 GCA_964494245.1 uncultured Planctomycetota bacterium
GTGGGGCCTGACGCTCGGCGGCATCGGCCGCTTCCTTGCCGATTTCTGTCGCAATCCGCTCGGCCTCGGCCGCAAGCCGGTCCTGCTGCTCGGCGAGACCGGCAGGGGGCGCGCCCCGCATGTCGGCATTGATCTTGTCCTGTTCGGAACGAAGTCGTTCGATGGCGCGCAAGAGTTGCTTGAGTGCTTTGGCCTGATTGACGTCCTTGTTGATTTCGGCGGTGTCACTGACGTGTCCTTCTTGGTGCTTGCGGAGGCGTCGAACGTCTTCGAGGGCGTTTCGCACGTCTCGAATGGCCTGGGCGAGGGCGGCGTCGCCAGAGGACTGCTCGCGTGCGCTTTCCAGCGTTGCGATGAGTCGTTCAAGTCCTTCAATGGCGGTCTGTTGGTTGGATGTAGCCAGGCCGATTTGGTTGGCGGCGAGCTTTGCGGCGGACTCTTCCATCATTGGGCGTATCTGATCGCGGCCGGCTTGGGACTGCGCTTGCCGGACGATTTCGGCCTGCTTTGGCTCGCCCTCCTTGAGGCGTTCAAAGACGTCGAGCATGTCCTGTTCGAGGTTCCGCATATCCTCGGTGGCGACCTGCTGGCGGCGGGTGAGCAGGTTCAGTGCGGCGTGGTCCTGCGGAGCGAGTTCACTGGGGGCAACGCCGAACGTGCCGGGCCTGCGGGCGAACTCGCTGGTTTCGCTCTTGATTGCGTTCTGAGCTTGGAGGAGGGCTCGGGCCGAGCGAAGAAGCTTTTCTATGTCCTCATTGTGGGCCATGGCGGCCAGCACCTTATCGATCTGCTGCACGATGCGGGCCTGAATTCCGGATGCGGCGAGCAGGGCATCACGGCCGTCGCGGCTGGCAAGGTCTTTGCGCGCGTCCTTGACAAAATCTGCGGCACGGGGCATTTCGGTGGCGGCAAGTTGCTCAAGGGCCTTGCGGATGTCCTCGAGGCGGCGTCGGTCGGCAAAACTGCCAATGTGGTTGTTTTCCATCTGATCGCGGACGGACCCGACTTCCTCGGCTACACGGCCGACGGAGCGACCAAGCTCCCGCTGGACGTTCTCTGCTTCGGCGGCGGCCGCTCGGTCGTCATTCGTAAGTGGCTGGCCCGCGGCGATTTTCTGGAGGAGTTCGCCAATTTGATGACGGTCCTGTTCCTGACCGCGCCGTGCCTTCTTGAGTTCGTTGCGGAGTGCGAAGAGCCGCTGGTCAAGCTCGCTGGCGAGTTCGGCGGGCGAGACAACGCGGATGAAATAGTCCTCGGACTGGCCCAGCTGGCGGGTCTGCCCGGAGCCGGCTGGGAAAATGTCGCGGAAGTCATCTGCCTCAGCCCGGTAGGATATCGTCTGACCGACTTTGAGACCAAGTTTGGAGAGGTCCCATCGATACGAAATTCGCGCCTCCGGGGGGCGATTGCTTCCGAGGTCAAGGGGCGTGATTTTGGGTTCCGAGGCGGGATCAAGAATGTAGCGAAGCCACGCGCTGCGCAGGGCGAGGTCGTCGCGCAGGTCAAGTTCGAGAGGCACTTCGGCGTGCGGTGTGCAGCGAGTGTGGGTGCCGGGCCTTGCGATCTTGACCCTTGGCGGTTTGTCTTCCAGGACACGGAGTTGGAACGTGCGGGGGCTGCGGCTCGCATTGCCGTCCGTGTCGGTCAGCCGGATGCGGAACCACCGCATGTTCGGCGCGAGGGTGAAACGGCCTTCGTGTGTGAGATGGCGGGAGCCGTTGTCTGCGACCGGCTGCATCGGCACAGTGTCAGCGGCGTCGAGTTCGATGGAAGCGCCGTCCGGCCGAAGCGGCTTGCTGCTTTTGATTTCGACCTTGACCTGTGTTCCGGCTAACGCGGCAAGTTCGGTTGCTGAGCGGCTGGGCGAAGCGGGGGGGAGACCCGTATATGCCGGGTATTCCAGCGAGAGCCAAACGTCTTCGACGTAAGGAAGCTCGACGATGCGGATTTCGACGGGCCCGGCCGAGGCGTCGCCGGCCTGTGCTTTGATGATGAGCCGTTCGGCAACGTCATTGAAATAGGCCTCGAATGTGTCGTCTGCGACGCGGCGCATGCGCATCGCGCGGACGGGGGACGAACCCTGCTGGTAGTCGAGGCGAGCGGTTCCGGGTGGTTTCCAGAGGGAGGAATTGCGCGCGTTTCGGGCTATCACCCTGACAGTGATTTGTTCGCCCCGGGGCGCAGCGACTTCGGGACCGAGCTGGCCATCGACCTCAATAACGAGCTCCGTGTTCCGCGGCCACTCGTGCGGGCCATATGGATCGAGAAACCGGCCGGCGAAGACGGCGACAGTATCAGGCGAGGCGACACAGAACCCGACCGCCGCGGCTAACGCGGCTACCGCTCCCGCCGCCAAACGGTTGACCTTGCGAGGTTGGGGAACCTTCGCGGGGTCCACGTTTTCCGATGCCTTCTCAGCGTCCTTGAGCACCGCCTCGACAAGTTCAGGCGAGGCCGCTCCCCGGTCCCTGCCGAGTTGCACGGCGCTGACGAGGATGTTCTGGAGTTCGGGAAAGCGGCGTTCAAAAAGCAGGGCGAGTTGATCGTCCGGCATCGGCACAAACATTGGGCGAATGAGAAATCTGTGGGACGCAGCCAAGACACCTGCGGCGCTGGCAACGAGAAAAACCAATCGCCAGACAGGCGAGAGGTGAAGCATCCAATCCGTCAGGAGGCAGAGCACGGCAAGGCCGAGCGCGACAAGGACGACGCGCGATAACCCGGCGACGAGGATGAACCTGCGCAGCAAGGTTCGAAGAGACCATATCTTGTCGCTCACAGGGCCTTTGGGCAAGCTCGATCGCACAGTCGCTTTCGCCTCACGTCGGGGGGCTCTACTGATACAGACGCCTGTCAAAGGGACTTTGTTGCAAATATTTTGTCGCCTCGCGTGTTGGGACAAGGCGCTGTTCGCGGGCGGCTACCTCTGAAAGATTGGGAGATAGTTGTATGGCACTTGGAGGATCAATGCCCCCATAGCAGCGCCGTAGGCATTGCCGACTTCGGACTGCCAGCTGCCGTTTGCAAGCTGGGTGCGAAGCAGGTCATCCCGGATTCGGGGATACCAGAACTCCCAATACTTCCCGCCGGCCTGATACATGGCTTGGACGGCGTAGTAGTGGCCGTAAAAGTAGTGCCCGTAGCCGCCCTGACCCCGGTTGCGTTCGAAGTATTCCTTGAGGTAATCCAGTCCTTTCTTAGCCTCCTTGGAGTCATATTCCCCAGCGCCAAAGAGCGTCGTGACACCTGCGCCGGTGAGGGCGAAGGAGGATCCGCCCGCATATAGCATGTAGCGGAACCCACCGTCGGGGTTCGCGCTCTGTTTGGTGTATTTGATGGCCCGCTGGATTGCATTTTTGCCGACCTTGATGCCGGCGTTGTTGGCGGCGCGCAGAGCCATCATTTGGCAAACGGTGAGAGAGAGGTCGGCGCTGCCGTGCGGGTCCGGCCCATATCGCCAGCCGCCGTCCGCCTTTTGGCTCCGAAGGATACAACGAACGGCGAGAAGCAGCTTCTGCCGCAGTTCGGGGGAAGGCATCATCCCATAGGCCTCTGCAAGGCAAAGTGTGGCGAAGCCGTGGCCATACATCTGGCTCTGGCCGCTCGCCCCGATGTATCCGGTAGCCGGGTCGACCTCCTTCATCAGAAATCGTATGCCGCGCTCGACCTGCTTCCCATATTTACCTCGGCCCGGCAGGTTTCCTTGCGCCATCATTGCCATGCAGGCGAGCCCTGTGACGGCTGGATTGCGGCCAGAGCCGCTGGCCCCCCAAGAGCCATCAGGATTTTGCGTCCGCTTGAGAAAGTTGAGCGCCTTGGCGACGGCGTCGTGGACGGCGGGCGTGACGAGATCGATCTCGTTGGCGGCAGCAACGCCTGCGAGAGCGGCTGCGATGCACACCGCGGCTGTAGTTCGGCAGACGTATCGAGTCAAGGAAACCGCTCCTTGCGCGCCAGAGGGCCGGAGGCCGCGGCACTCTGTGTGCGTATCGGAAGGCGCGGGCGCACGGCGCGAATCATCTCGCCGTAGTCCTTTGTCTACATGCTCCAGGGCCAGATTTCCGACAAATGGCATCCACCCGCGAGCAGGGCGAGCACCGCCAACCATACCAAGACTTTTCCGACCATTCTTGGGCTCCTCTTGGGCTTCCCGACGCGTTGCTTTGTTGCGTCCGTTCGGACATCATTCTTGACCCGCAGGTAGTATACCGCAGACCCCGAGCGTATGCCAGAGCGTGTTTGAGAGCAATTCGTCATTGCGTCACCCCCCAAAGGAACGTAGAATCGCATGCCAGATACAGACTGTCTAAGGGAGGGAAGCATGAGGGGTGTTGTTCTCGGCATATTTTTCTGCGCTGTTGGCGCAGTTGCTGGAATCGGCTGCAAGAACGCGCCATCCGAGTGGGGCGGACTGAAGCCGGTGTATTCGATCGACCCACAAGACGGCTCGATTTGTCTTGAACAGGGCATCCTGATCCGCCAAGATTTTCGGTGGGCGGACGCAGAGTTTTCATTCGAATTTCTTGATACGCCGGCGCTGGTTTGGAATCTCTACTTGTTCGATGATGCTTTTCTCGAAGCCCGCCGCAAGGAGGTGCGAACGGGATATTTCAAGATTGGGGACAAGCTCTTCGTGCCCGGCAAGAACCTGCCGGAAGACCAACTTTGGAAGTTCGACGTAGTGGTTGACATTGAGTTTCGGGACGACGAGAAGGCGGGGCGCTATAAGGTCGCGGACGCCGTGTGGTATCCAAGCTTCCTTGAAAGCGGCAAGTTGGCCTACCGGGTCAAGGCGACACACGATGTTCGCATTGAGCCGCAACGATGGAACAAGTTTCGCGCGAAGATCAGCGGAGGCATACTGATATACTGGGTGAATGACGCGCCAGGCGCCGGCACTCTACAGGTCGACAGGCGAGCGAATGGGCGCATGGGATTTCTTGCGTCAAAGGGAGGGCCTCTTCGCATTCGCAACCTGAGACTGATGCAGTCGCCGGCGGGTTCGGTGCATAACTAATTGCACCGCCAGTGGTTATGGAGTTGGCGATTTTGGTTGACAATCTCCTCCCGTTGCCTTATCATATCCTTTTATGTCGGCCTTTGGGGCCGGCGTCCAATTATGTCGGGTTCTTTTTTGCGTATAGATTGGAGTTGATTGTTCGTGGTTAGAGTGACAGTAGCCAAGGATGAGCCACTCGAACGGGCTCTGAAGCGACTGAAGAAGATTTGCGACAATGAGGGCATGCTGGGCAGGATAAGGCACGCCGCCTACTACGAGAAGCCCAGCGACCGGCGCCGGAAGGCGGAGAAGAAGCGGCTGAAGAACATCAAGAGCGCAGAGCGCGCTCGAGGGCTGGTGCGCTAGTCCCGATAGCGCGTTCGAAGACCTATCGGAAAACTGGAACTGCGCCGGGGATGTTCTGCGAGGCGGTCGCCGCGCGCGTCATTCAAACCGAAGCGCCTCGATGGGGTCCATACGGGACGCCTTTACGGCGGGGTATGTGCCGAACATGATGCCGACCGCGCAGGAAATCCCGAGGGCAAGTGCTAGCGACTCGGGCGTTACAATTGCTGGCCAGTGGAGCCGCGGTGCGATAATGTGAACCCCTCCGATTCCCGTGAGGGCGCCGATCACGCCGCCGACAAATGAGAGCGTCGTCGTTTCGATGAGAAACTGATACGCGATGTGCCGCCGTTTGGCTCCGCACGCTCGCCGGATGCCGATCTCCCGCGTTCGCTCTGTAACGGTCGCCAGCATAATGTTGATAATGCCGATTCCGCCGACAACGAGTGAGATGCTGGCTACAAGCACCATCGTGATTCCGAACACACGCTGGGCCTTTTCGCGCTGCCGGAGGCGTTCCAGAGGCACGACCATTTCGAAGTCCGAGCGCGGGTGATTTCTTTCGAGTATTTGGCGAATGGAAGCGGCCACGTCTAGGACATTGCCGCCGGCTTTCACGCCCACGATGGCCTGATCTACCTCGACGGACACGCCCCCGAACGATCCTTCCTGCACCAGCAGGTATGTCGTTCCAAAGTGCCGCAGGGCCGTCCGTGAAGGAATGTAGATCGTCATAAGGTTTGGGCTCGTTGCAAGCGCTTTCAGGTTGTAGTCGGTGTATTGCGGCTGATCCAGCACGCCGACGACAGTGAACAGCAAGTCCCGAATCTTGAACTGAAGCGTCAGTGGGTCCTGGACAATCCGTTCTTGGTCGAGGAGTTGTGATCCGACGCAGCACACGGTTTCGGCGTGCTCTACATCAAGGTCTGTCAGGGGGCGCCCAAGGGCGTAATCGAGCCGAAGGGCCGAGAAGTAAGACGGCTCGACGCCGAGAACCCGCGCGGGGATACGCCTGCCGCCGAGCCAAACCTCTTCGCGCACTTCTTGGGCTCGGGAGACGAACTCGATGTCTTCGCAGGTCTCGCGTATCTGCTCGATGTCTTTGGTCAGCAGCCCGTATTGTTTGATCTGGCTGGGACTCTCGCTTCGAATATCTGCGCCGGCCGGTTCCACCGAGTTGAGGATGATGTTCCGCAATCCCAGCTGTTCCATCTCGTTCAGAATCTCGCGGCTGGCGCCCGCGGTGACGGACATCATGAAGATGACCGACGCGACGCCGATGATGATGCCGAGGAGCGTGAGCAGCGAACGAAGCAGGTTTGCTCCAAGACAGCGAAGAGCCAGCTGGACGGTTTCGATGAAGCGGTAGAACATCACGCCACCTCGCGGTGCAGGGACTCGACTTGTCCGTCTTTGACCGTGACGGTTCGTTGTAACGTCTCGGCGATGCCCTTGTCGTGCGTTACGATGATGACGGTTCGGCCTTCGGCGTGGAGGTGGTGCAGGACGTCGAGAATTTCCTTTCCGGTGCGGCTGTCGAGGTTGCCGGTGGGTTCATCGGCGAGGAGGACACGGGGGCTGTGGACGATGGCCCTTGCGATGGCGACGCGCTGGCGTTCGCCGCCGGAAAGTTCGCTGGGGGAATGGTGCCAGCGGTCGCCGAGGCCGACGCGCTGGATTGCTTCCATGCTCATCCGGCGGCGGTGGCGCCGGTGCGCGCCCATGTAGACAAGCGGGATTTCGACGTTTTCGAGGATGCTCATGTGGGGGATGAGGTTGAATGCCTGAAAGATGAATCCGATCTTGCGGTTGCGAATCTCCGAGAGTTCATTGTCGTTGAGCGAGGCGACGTTGCGGCCTTCGAGCAAGTATTCGCCGGATGTGGGGCGGTCGAGGCAGCCGAGGATGTGGA
>CAZBRH010000009.1:7307-13690 GCA_964494245.1 uncultured Planctomycetota bacterium
CGGTCATCTCTCCTTCTTCAAAGGAGACCGATACGTCCCGTAGAGCAAAAAGCTCCACGCGGTCCATCTGGTATGTCCGCCAGACGGAACGTAATTCCATGAGCGGCGGCATCAACGCGGCCTCCGCCGCCGGGGTTCTTCGGGCGCTCGTGGCTGTTCGGTCTTGTCGGCGGCGTGTCCGGATTCTGCTCCCGCTGTCGGCAAGACGACCACTTCTCCCTCGCTGAGGCCTTCTTTGATTTCAACGAAGCTGTTGTTGCTCGCCCCTATCACGACTTGGCGGCGCACCGGTTCATCGCCGGAGAGGACGAGGCAATAGCTGCGCCCACTCCGGGTTTGCACGTACTGAATTGGCACAAGGAGGACATCCTTGAGTTCGTCGACAAGAATTTCGACGTTGGCGCTCATCCCCGGCCGCACGCCGGGAATCTGCTCGACGAGGCCGATGGTCGTTGGGAACCACTTGACGTATTCGTTATACCATGTGCTCTGGGCCAGCGTGTCAACCTTCTTGACGTAGCCCTCGAACGTCTTGCCGGGCATGCTGTCGATAGTGATGGTGACGGGTTGTCGCCTCGCCTCGCCCCCGTTGGTCGCAATGTGTATCTTGCTGATGTCGGCTTCGTTGATTCGGGCAATGATCTCCATTGTATTGAGGTTCGGAAGGCGCATGAGGACTTGCTGGTTGTAGACCGTGGCGCCGACCTTGATATTTTCTTCCTGGCGCCAGCGGCCGCGGATGCCGCTTCCGTAGACGACAATACCGCCGGTTTCGGCTCGGATCGTCATCTGTGAGAGGCGGAGGCGGGCGTCTGCGAGCTGGTCTTGGGCGCGTGCCAGCTCCTGTCGGCACTGCGCCGTGGCCGCTTGGGTTTGCGCTTTGCGGCGCTTGGTGACCTGCTTGATGCGTTCCAGCTCCGCGGCGGCCTGCTGCAATTGCCCTTCGAGTTTTCGTAGCGTCACATCGTGGGTATAGGTGGTCAGGATTTGTTTTTCAAGCTTGGCTGTTTCCAGTTCGTTGGCCGCGGTTCGGACATCGAGGGCGCTTTGTTCAAGTTCTTCCTTGGTTACGAACCCTTGCTCAAACATTTTCATCTCGCGCATGCGGTCGTCCGCCGCTTTGAGTCGGCGGTACTTGGCCTCGGCCTGCTCGATGCGGATGTCGGCATCGCGTTCTTCCTTCGGCTTGGTGCCCTCCTTGAACTTTCGGATTTCCAGTTCTATGAGCGCCACGTCCAGCGCTGCCGCGAGGTCTTTGCTCTCGCATTCGAGCCGGGTGATTTCTTCGTCGGTCTCGGCGGCGACAAGGTTCACTTGGGCCTTTTCCACTTGGGCTTCGAGCACTTCGATTTCTTTCAGGACGGCTTCCTTGTCAAGCTCGACGAGGCGGTCGCCTTTTTTCGCAATGGTTCCCTCCTCGATGAGCCACTCGATTTTGCCGCTGCCACGAACGCTTGCCCGAACGTCCTCTGCCTCCTCGGCGGAGAAGGTTCCGGATTGCCGCAGGGTGATCCTTAGGTCCCCTCGCCGGACTACGTGCCGCGGACCGCTTGTGAGGCCCGCTTGGCTCTCCGGGCCACTGTCCAAGAGCCAGATACCCGTCCCGCCTGCGGCAACAAGAACGCCGGTGGCGATTGCCGCTACCAACCGAGCCGACCCCTTCGATCGCCCTTGTCTGTTTACTCGACCCACATGCCATCCTTGTCGACAAAAAGAATCCCGATATCTTTTTTGAGCTGAAGCCGCGCCAGATCGTAGTCAAGTATTGCTCTGATGAGAGCGTTTTCGGCACTCAGTTTTGCCGATTGGGCTTCCACGACGTCTCGGTTCCCCAATTCGCCCGCCTCGAAACGCAGTTCGGCGTTCTTGACGCGGCGTTCGGCCAGCTCCACATTTGCCGTTTGTATTCGCACGGAGTTTTCGAGCCGCCGGAGCCGGCGGTAGGTATTCACTACTTCAAGCTTCACGTTGTCCCTTGCGAGACTGTGGAGGCGCTGCCTCCGCTGGAGGGCGAGGATCGCGCTCTTGTAGGCGTTTCGGTCGGCGACCTTGTCGAGCGGCAGCGAAAGAGAAAGCCCCACCGCGTATTCGCCTTCGTAGCCGGAGGTTTCGCCGTTCGCTCGGGATGCTCCGGCACTGAGCGAAGCCGTAAGATCGAGGTCCGGCAAGAGTCCGTTGCGTGCAATTCGCACCGCCCGCTCCGCGTCTTCAACGCGGTCTTCGCTAGTTCGCAAGTCGAGCCGATTGTGGAGCGCTGCTGCGATGGCGGACTGGAGGTCGATGGGGGTGCTCTTTGCCTCAGGAGCAATGTCTTCAACATCAATCTTGTCCGAGGTCGGCAGACCGAGGAAAACCTTGAAGTCATCCAAGAGCGAGGCGAGGACTTCCTCTTCGGCGGCTACTTCGTTGGATGCGATGAGTTCCTCTTGCGCGGCGCGGAATTTGTCAACGGCCCGCACCTTTCCGATTTCGAAGAGCGCCTCCGACCGTTTTCTCAAAAATGCGAACCGCTCCAGCGTCTTGTAAGAGTTTTGAACAACCTTTTTCTGTCGGACGATTGCGTAGTATCTTCGGACAGTATCGATGAGGAAGTTCTGGCGGAAGAGTTCAAAATCGCGCAGTGCATAAACCACGTCGCGCTCCGCCTGCGTCAAGCTCTCGTGCGACGCCTCGTATCCAAAGCCCTTGAGGAGAGGTTGCTCAAAGGAGATGCCCAGCGAGTGCGAGAGCGTTGTTGCCGGATGGTTCCCCAAGTCGCGTCGCGCAGAGACGTCCGTCGATGCCGATAGAGTGCCCCCACTGTCAAGAACCTTTCTGACCCCGAAATCGGCGGAAGCCCTGCCCGCGGCGTCTCTGGCGGAGCCGTCCTCAAACAGGGTCGAGATGGTGCTGCTGAGAATCGGCCCAAAGTCGCGCTGTTGCCTCGTAAGAGCCAGTGCCGAAAGATACACCGCATCGCGCGCAGCGACGTAGTCCCGGTTCCCTGCGATGGCCGCTTCGATAGCGGCGCGGAGCGAAAGAACGCGACGAGGTTCCTCGTGCTGTGCCGGGACCTGACCCGGCGCCGGGGGCTTCTCCAGTTCGGGCATGCGGGCGCTTTTCTGTATCCGGTCGGTGGCATCGTTCTCTTTGGACCGTAGGATGTTGAGCACCTCGCGATCGGCACTGGCTTCATACCACGCCGAATGGTGCGCGCACCCCTCGGCAAACAGGGCGAGCGCTATGACGAGGTAGCATATTCGGCGGGGCATGTATATCAGCTCTGTTTGCGACTCGCTGCGGATTGCGCCATAGGCCGGAGAGGCGACAACACAATGTTATCGCACGAGGCAAGCTTCTTCAAGCGCAAGTTCGTGCTGATCTCAATCGCGGCCATTCGGGGATACGCAAAGCAGGACGCCACACTGCGCGGCAAGTTACGTCGCGCCGGTCCTCGCTTGCCGACCGATCGTCTAACTGATTTTTGAGCTTTTTCTGTTGACTGACATTGCCGTCGGCGCTAGAGAATATGTTGTCTGGCTTGCCCAGTGTGCGGTTTTTGCGTCGGGACAGGAGGAAGAGCCATGTGCAATGCCTGTGGATGCAGTAGCAAGAAGGTAAAGAAGGCCAAGGAGAAGAAAGGCAAGAAGTAGGTCCTTAGCCTGAGCAAGAAGCGCGTTCGCGGGGGTCATGGCGTGCGCCGTGGCCCCCGCGTCGCATCAAGTCGCATTTTTCTCCCGTAGCAGGGTGAGATGATGGGCGAGCAAGATGCCACAGACCGTGCCCGCGCGCGGCGGCTCAAATGGTTCCAGCAAGCAAGGTTCGGGATGTTTGTCCACTGGGGGCTTTACTCCCAGCTTGGGCGCCACGAATGGGTGATGAACAGGGAGCGCATCCCCGTAGCGGAATACGAGCCCCTCGCCGATACATGGCGGCCGAAGAAGGGGGCGGCGCGGCAATGGGCTCGCATGGCAAAAAGCGCCGGAATGAAATACATGGTGATGACAACCAAGCACCACGAGGGCTTTTGCCTCTGGGACACAAAGCAAACGGACTACAACGCCGTCCGGCGCGGTCCGGGCCGCGACCTCGTCCGAGAATATGTTGACGCCTGTCGAGAGTTCGGACTCCGGGTTGGGCTTTATTACTCGCTGATGGACTGGCATCATCCGGACGGTGCGCGCTGCGCGAAGGACGAGGCCGCCCGCCGCAGATTCATCGACTTCACGCGGGGCTGTGTGCGCGAACTGTGCACGAACTACGGGCGGATAGACGTGCTTTGGTATGACGTCCCTTGGCCGCTTGAAACCGCAGAGCTTTGGGAAAGCGCGTCCACGAACGCGATGGTCCGCAAGCTCCAACCCCACATCCTCATCAATAACCGCTCGAAACTCCCGGAAGATTTCGGCACTCCAGAGGGTCGAGTTGTTGCGGCAGAACGGGGGCGTGCGTGGGAGGCGTGCATGACCTTCAACGGCTCCTGGGGCTACATGCCCAGCGCCATTGACTGGCGCTCCGTCCGCGAGGTCATCGGCATGCTGAACACTGCGGCGGCAGGGCAAGGAAACCTCCTTCTCAACATCGGCCCCGCGCCCGACGGCTCCATTCCCTCCGAAGCCATTGAGCGCCTGACCGCCGTCGGCAAGTGGATAGCACAGAACGGCGAAGCGCTGTATGGCAAGGTTGACCGCGTCGACGGAAAAATGGAATGGATGCCCACGGGATGGTGGACGCTGAAAGGCCGGACGGCCTACTATTGGTGCAATCGTTGGCCAGGGACCACGCTCGCCATTGGTGGGCTGCGAACGAAACTGCTCCGCGCGTCTTACCTTGCCACGGGCAGAGCGATTGACTTCGAGCAAACAAGCGATCGGCTCGTTCTCAAGGGCTTGCCGCGCGCAAACCCGGACAAAATTGCGGGCGTTTGCGTGTTCAAACTCGAGTTTAGATCGCGCCCCGAACAGAAACTCGGCTGCGGCTGCGTCGTGCTCTAGAGTCTTGACACAAACTGCCTTGGGGGTTCAAATAGAAGCGGAATCGCGTCAGCCGTTTGAGGAGAGATTGGCATGACCACAAAGAAGGATATCGTCCGGCAGCTTGCCAGCCGATACAAGGTGTCCCAGGTGGACACAATGAATATCGTTCAAGGTGTGCTTGACACCATTACCGAGGTTCTGGCGACCGAAGGACGCCTCGAGCTCCGGGACTTTGGCGTGTTTCAGGTCAAACAGCGTGCCCAACGCAAGGCCCGAAACCCCAAGACCGGGCAGGAAGTGATAGTTCCCGTGAGAAACGTCGTTACGTTCAAGCCGGGGAGAATCCTCGAAAAGCGAGTTCGCGGCGACTGATCCTCTGCTTCCGCAAGCGGCCACTCCAACTCCGATCTGCGCCCGACAAACTGATTTTGTGCGGCAGCGGTGTGTCAAGCAACAATATTCAAGAAGCCAATTTCCGGAGAGGCGATGGGCAAGACCAGCACACACGCGCTGGCAGTTGCGGCCGACTGACAACTTCCCCAGCCAGTTTTCCCGAATCAAAAACCGTAGTTGGGCAGGCGCAACTCGCGTTGCATTATCCGCATGTCCGCGAGCACCGCGTCTGTGATGGCGATGCCCTCGCGGCGGCGGAGCTTCTCCGTCTCGAACTCCTTTTCTCCGGCCGTCCAGATGCGGTCGTGCCCGGGCGCCTTGCGGGACGCCCGAAGGGAGCGGCATATCTCCCCGACCGCCCGCTTGAAAGAATCAAGTTTGACGAAGTGCTCGATATCGATGGCGAGAAAAAAATGGCCAAGCCGGTATGGCGCAGGCCGTCCGCCCTCGGAGCCGAGCAGTGCCTTCGTATGGCTTCCGGCTTGGAACGCCGCCGAGAGAATCTCCGCCATCACCGCGTAGCCGTATCCCTTGTGTCCCCCGAACTCCTCTCCGGCACCGCCTAACGGCAGCAGTGCCGCGGTGCCCGACACCAAGTCCCCGAGCAGCGCTCTTGAATCTGTGTGTGGATTCCCCTTCGCGTCGATTGCCCAGCCGGGCGGCGTCGGTTTCCCTTCTCGTTCGAGGACCTCGACCTTGCCACGCTGGGTGATGGAGGTCGCACAGTCGATAACGAATGGGCATTCCTCATCCGTCGGGCACCCAAACGTAATTGGGTTCGTGCCCAGCATCGGCTCGACCCCGAAGGTTGGGGCGATGCTCGGCCGAGCATTCGTTGTCGTCAGCCCGGCCATACCTTTCTCTATTGCCATGAGGACATAGTAGCCAGCAATGCCGTAATGCGTAGAGTTGCGGACGGCAACGGCGCCAAGTCCGTGTTCTCTTGCCTTGTCGATGGCCATGTTCATCGCGCGCACGCCGATGACGTGCCCCATGCCGTGTCCGCCATCCGCAACGGCCGTTGCGCCTCGGTCA
>CAZBRH010000009.1:13721-17134 GCA_964494245.1 uncultured Planctomycetota bacterium
TTCGTCGTTGGAAATTGCTCGCCCGCCCGAATGCGGTCGTAATACATTTTCAGCCGCGCAATGCCGTGCGATTCGATGCCCCGAAGGTCAGAAGCAATCAGAACGTCTGTACAGGTGTCTGCGTCGGCTGGCGGCACGCCAAGCGCAACGAAGACATCCAACATGAATTGCCGCAGGGTCTCAACAGGAAGGCGCAAGCCATCACTCGCCATGTCGATTTCCTGGTGCTGAAGAAAAAGGAAACGGACACGGCGAAGCTCTGCGCCATCGCCGTGTCCGTTTGTGTTGCCGTCAGAACAGGCCAGTCACTTGGAACGCGATATCGGGCACGACCCGCATGATGGCCGCGTCCGCCGTAAGGCCCTTTTCGCCGACTGTTGCTTCGATGGAGGTGCTCGAAATCCTGTTCTCGCGCTTATTCTTCACCTCGGCGTCGACGCGTATGACGAACGTGTTCTTGCGGCCGACTTCCTCGAGCAGGTAGGCGACGCCTGCGCCTGTCGCTGCACCGAGAAGCGCTCCGCCTGCTCCTCGACGCCAGACGCGGTGATGCCGACCTGTGGCCATGCCGCCCAGCCCGCCTACGACTCCCCCGATGGCTGCTCCCGTCAGGATGTTTCCGGTGCTTACAGCATCATCATAAAGGCCCGCGAACCGAACAACCAACCGCACCTCCTGTTCCGCCTCTGCGTCAGAAGGGACGACCGCGTAGCCCTTTGCTTGGAGCTGGTTGCGAACCTGCTCAGCCAACATGATGTTCTGGAACGCCGAGACGTTCTTTACGTCCACGAAGACCCTGTCCCCTGGACGCGCAGAAACGCTCAGCGGGGAGCTCAACCGAATCTCATAAATTCCCTGCGTTGTGCAGCCCGCCGCCAAGCACACGCCGAGGAGCAAAGCGGCTATTCCTATTCTCTTCATCGGCCTATCCTCCTCCAGAAGGGCGACAGAACACAAACAACCTGCGGCACACACCGCCGGCACATTTGAAGGATACTGCATTCGGCGCACAATGTCAAAAGACTTTTTCCATGGTGTCAAGCCAAAGTAGAAATGTCCGCTATATTGCCAAAGTAGAAATGTCCGGTTGGGGGAGGCGGTTGTTTGTGAAGGATCGTCGCCACGGATGGTCTGGCGGTGGACGCCAGGGAGTCTTTTTGGTAGAGTGCTTTTGGCCTTGGGGAGGACAGGGCTCCGCAGGAGTGCGACCTGAGCGCCCCGGGGCTGGATGGACGGCGGGGGCACTCTTGCCGACAAGAGCGCAAACATACCCGTTGCTCGGTGATTGGCCGGTGTGAGAGGGACGCAGCGAACGGGCGCGTTGCTTTTCCTCTCCGCGAACGTTAGAATCCGTGAACAAACGAGTCGCCGTCGTTGCGGCGTTTCCGGAGAGGTGTCCGAGAGGCCGAAGGAACACGCTTGGAAAGCGTGTGATGGGGCAACTCATCCGCGGGTTCGAATCCCGCCCTCTCCGCCATGTTTGATTTCGCTCGGTGCAAGTCCGTGAACAGTGGGCTGTTGTGAATCAAGCTGCATCTTGTTCATGGAAATTGTCCTTATTTTGCGCTTGTTGTTGAACGATCTCGTCGCGGCCAGCGCCCGTCGCGGACGAGAGCGATTGCATTCCACGCTGCGATTCCGCATCGCCCAAGTGATAATAGCCCAGGATGACCGAAAGGTCGCGGTGCCCCACCCATCGCATGAGCTGGAGCGGTTGCACTCCGCGGTCGGCGGCGAACGTGATGAAGAAGTGCCGGAAGGCATGCACGGTAGCGTCCCCGATGCCCACCCGTGCCGCCGTGGCCCTCAACTCCTTCAAGACCCGACGGGCATCGATCGGCTCCACATGGACCTGCCCGCGGATCGTTCGCCTTTGCCAGAAGACCCAGCGGCCGACGTGCGGCAGCCGCTTCAGCGCAGACTGGACCCGTTCGTGGATAGGAACCTTTCGGTCTTCGCCGTTTTTAGGCCGCCAGCCGACGTCGGGCTTCGAGCGAACGTGCAGCCATCCCCCATTGAGGTCGACGTCGTTCCAGGAAAGATGCTGGAGTTCGCCGATCCGGAGGCCGCTGAAGGCGAGCACCTCAAACATCAACCGCCACGGTTCCTTGGCCACCCGTAGGATTTCCTGTACCTCGTGCAGCGTGTAGGCGCGGCGGTGGGGTGCCTTCGGCTTGCGGACCTCCAACTCCGCTAGGGGGTTCGACTTGAGAAGTCGGCGGCTGACGGCGTACCTCACCAGTTGCTTGACGACCACCGTTTCGTGATAAAGCGTCTTTGGTTTCACGATGTGGGTTCGTTGTGCGCGGAACTCTTCGAGCAGCCGGATGGTGATTTGGTCGAGCCGGGCGGCGCGGTGCGAACGGGCGAAGGTTTCGAATCGCTCGAGCTCAGAGCGGTACCGAGCGAGGGTGGACGCAGCGCGGTTTTCGGTCGCGAGGTGCATGAGGTACGCTTTGATGGCTTCTTGGATCGTGCAGGTTTTCCCCGATGTGTCGTACTCACCAAGGCTGAGATCCCGGTCGGTCCGGGCGGCGAGGAGGCGGGCCTGCTTGGCCGACGTGGTCTTGAGGGAGCGCCGCTGCTGGCGTCCGTCGAAGTAGAACTCTTCCCACCAATACCGCCCCCGTTTGTAGATGGTGACATGGTCGCCGACCTTGAGGCGGTCAGCGGCATGGACGGTCGATCGCATTGTGTCAGCCTCCTTGTATCTTGACTACGTGTCCAAAGACTTCAGAATCAGAGCGGGACTGACCACGGTGGTCGGTCCCGCGCTAATTCTGTGGGCAATGTGCACAGTTTCTGGGCGCTTTGCGAAGTGGTGGGTGGAGCCAGAGTGCAGGGGAACCTGCCGCGAAAAGACAGCGATGTGAGACTGTCTGTGTCTGGAGTTGTGCGGTGTCTTGGCCTTTCGCCAATTTACTCGCTTGAGTTGGCACGCGCATTGCTGTGCCGCATTTCGGTCTCGGCAACAGTTGCTGAGGCGAAAACAGGCAGGAAGGAGAAGCACGTGATGAGGAGAAGGCAAATGAGGATGAAGAAGCCGGTTCTGGTCGGGATTCTGGCTTCGGTTGCGGCGGGTTGCTTTGGCGCGGCCGAGCGGGAACCGGAAGCGGCGTTCGCCGGAGCGAGGTCATGAGAACGTGCGAGAAAAGTTTCAGGATTTTCGGTATCGGGCCTGTGAGAAGGCGGGCCGGCTGTCGTTTAGAATGTGGAGAACTGAGTTGACAGTTCGAACAAGGAGGATGACGAGATGATGCGTCGCGTGAGTCGGGAATCAGAGCGGTTTGAGGATTCGAGAAAAGGTGGGGCAGAGACACGAAAGGAGTTTCTTATGAAGAACCCGGTCTTGATGGGAGTGCTCGTGTTTGCGTTGGTTGGGTGCGGGACGGTCGCGGGGCCGGTGGACCCGT
>CAZBRH010000009.1:17176-33532 GCA_964494245.1 uncultured Planctomycetota bacterium
GAAGATGAGAGCGAGGAGGAGAAGACGCGGGAGCCGGACCCGAAGGCCGTTGCCCAGGAGCTTCTGAACCGCGGACACGCGGAGGAAGCCGCGTCGGTGCTTGAGGCAGGTCTTGCCCGGAATCCGCTCGATCTTGCCGCTATGGAACTGCTGGTCGCCACGCGACTGGAGCTGGCCGAGAGAAGTGCGTCCGCCGAGCTATGGGCGAAAGCCAGCTTGCATCTGGGAAGGGCGATAACCTTCGTCAACTTGCTCCGTATCCAGTCGCTCAGTCGAATGGAATCGGACATGTCGTGGTTTGACAAAATGCGAAGCCACAAGAACACGCTGGAACACCGCATTCAGCGCCATGTCCGGGCCATCGCGATGCGCTCGCGGGCATTGCTCGACCAAGCGCGGAGCTTCTGGGGCAGCGACAAGGACATGGTCATTGAGGCGCTGGTCATGCTGGACAGCGTGGAGGGGCTGTTGCCCCATGTGCCACAGTCCACGCGGAACGAATACGCAGAACTCTGGACAGACCTCTACAACCGGCTGGGGACCGCTCACCGCGAACGGTACAAGGTGCGCACGGCCCTAAGAAACGGGCCGGTGGACTGATGGAAAACCACATCAACACAGAAGGGAGGAATCCACGGTGAACGCGAAGCCGATGCCGGAACTCGTGCGGAAGGTGCTTTTCTGTGTCCTGTTCAGCGCCTTGGCACCCAATGTCGCCCTGTCGTTGCCCGGTTCCGCGCATGACACGATGGCGGAGCTGCTGCTCGACACGCCGGCGGAGCTCGGCGGCGCGAAAGGGCTGACCCTGGACCAGATTCGCGCTATCAATGATTGGATCGATAATCCCGCCACGAAGACGGGGGAGTATATGAACCAAGGCGTCGGCAAAGCTGTCCATCCGACGAACCACGGACACCTGCGGCACAATCCGTTTCGCACGGCCAAGGCGCTCGGTGGGAACGGGACGGTTGACCCCGCGAAGTGGAACATTGCGCGCCTCCACAAGATCGCTGACATAGCCAACAACACCGCAGGTGTGGACGGCTGGCAAATCACGCCCAAGATGAGGCAGGAGGCACAGCGGATCTTGGACTACGTGGCGAAGAACAAGCGTCTGCCCAAGAACCTGCCGACCTGGGTGGACAAGAGCGGCCCTCTTCTGACCGACCGCGCGAAGGCGATAGCGTCGAGCGGCAGCAAGACGGCGGCGGGCGGCGGTGCCGGGGAGGCCGCGGGGCTTTTGAGCCGGTTCGGACCGGCTTCGAAGGCCGGTGGGTTCGTGACAGTTGGCCGCATCGTCATCGAGGGCGGGATCGCCACCATCCGCTATGCGAACGGGGATCTCTCGCGGGGGCAGTATGAGGAGGAACTGGTCGCCGTCGGCATCAAGGCCGTGGGGTCCGGCGTCCTGACCAGCGCGGCCCTTATCTGCTTCACGAACCCCGGCACGGCGGTCGTGTTCATCGTTGCGGTCGGTGCTTGCGTTGTCGTTGATACGATCTATGGTATCGTCAAGGACGTATTCGACGATAGTGATACCTGGCGGGCGTTCTACGAGCGACTGCCGCGCGAGTGGCGGCGTGCGCTTCTTGTGGAATTGGTTGCTCCGGACCCCGAAATGCGGAACTTTGGTCGGACGTATGGCCCCGTCCTGTCGTCCACGGGCGGGTTGTCGGAGGAGCGGTGGCAATGAGCTTCCGACCGGGTGAAGCACCTGGGCAGTTCGTGCAGCAAGCCCGCTCTTGCGCCAGCAGCCACGCGGAGGTTCGCGGGTTGGCCTTGGAGGCCGCCGAGCCGCTGCTCCTTGTGCATCGGCCCCGAGTCAAACGGAATCAGAAGCTTGCATTTCCTGACCGTGTTCGTCTATACTGTGGCCGAGCAAGGGGGATCGCCGCAATGAACACGGCCGATTACCACTTCTTGACCATGAGCCGTTATCGGTTTCGGATTGCCCTGCTCGACAGATCGCGCCTTCCGGAATATAAGGGTGGGACCCTGCGGGGAGCATTTGGGCACGTGTTCAAGCGGGTCGTGTGCTCGGCGCGTCGCCCCTCCTGCGATGGGTGTATCCTAACCGGCACTTGCCCGTACACATACATCTTTGACACGCGGCGTCCGGACGGCGCAAGGATTATGCGGCTCTACCCGCAGGTGCCGCGCCCATTTGTCTTGGAGCCACCTCTCGACCGTCGGCGGCAGTTGGAACCCGGTGACGAGTTGGAGTTCGGCCTGATTCTCATCGGGAAGGCGGTGTCTCACCTGCCTTATTTTGTGTTTACCTTTCAGCAGATGGGGAACACAGGGATCGGGATTGACCGAGCCCGGTTCGAGCTGCGTTCGGTGGTAAGCGATCCACCCAGTGGGCCACTTCGTCAGGTCTACTCTGCTCGAGACCGAAAGGTCCAAGGCAGCCCCGCATTTGTCGCCGACGAACTTGTCGTGCCGACGGATCGCGGCACTGTCGCCCTCACGTTTCAGACGCCGTTGCGCCTGCAAGGCGATGGTACCACCATCGAGCGTCTAGAGTTTCGCCCGCTGGTGTCTGGCCTGTTGCGACGCATCTCCGCGCTCGCTTATTTCCACTGCGGCCACGAGTTCCACGTGGATTTCAAGGAGTTGGTCGAGGGGACAGACGCCGTTCGCGTCGAACGGGACGAAACCCGCTGGTACGAGTGGGATCGGTTCTCGGGTCGCCAGCACCGCCGCCTCAGCATGGGCGGCCTCATCGGGAGCATCACCTTCTCCGGCGACCTCAGAGAATACTGGCCGCTTCTCCAGATCGGGGAAGTTATCCACGTGGGGAAGGCCACGGCCTTCGGACTCGGAAAGTTCCAACTGAATGCCTTGCACTCGGAGACACAAGCATGAGTCAGAGAACATCGCTCATCCTCGGTGCTCTGCTGCACGACATCGGCAAGGTGGGGCAGCGTGCCTCGTCCGGAGACACCGGCCTGTCACCGGAAACCCTCGGACTTGTCGGGCAGATTTGCCAAACCTCCCACCGCCACGTGCTCTGGACTGACGAATTCATCAGCCATCGTTTCACTCGCTGGCCGCGAGACGTTGACGTCGCGGAAGTCGCCAACTTCGCGAGCTATCACCACCATCCCCGCGAAAACCCACTCGAAGTCTGCGACTTCATCGTACAGGAAGCCGATCACTTGTCCGCCGGCATGGACCGCTCGGCAACGGACGCGGACGCCGACGCCCACACGTTCCGCCGAACCTACCTCCGCCCCGTCTTCCTGCGCCTCTGGCCCGAACAACACCCAAACGCCAACGACAACGCGGTCTATTCCCTGGCCCCCATCGATCCAGCAGCACTCGAGCGGTCCTTCCCGAAACCCGGAACGAACATGCACCCACCCGACGGGAACGACTTGACCCCGCTCTATGATCAACTCTGGAGCGACCTCGTCCAAGCCGCCAACGCGGCCCATGCCGAATCGCCCGACGCCCTCGTAAGCAATCTCCTCTCGCTCCTCGAAATCTACACAAGCTGCATCCCCAGCGCCACAAACGACGCCCTGAAGGATACCTCCCTCTTCGACCACCTCAAGACCACCGCGGCGATTGCCACCGCCCTCTACGACCACCATCACGCCACAGATACCATGACTCCCGACGCCGTGAAGCAGCGCGACACCGACAAGTTCATCCTTGTCGGCGGCGACTTGTCCGGCATCCAGTCCTACATCTTTGAACTGGCCAACGTTGGCATCGGCGGCACAGCCAAACGCCTCCGGGCACGATCCTTCTACGTGAGCTGCCTCGCCGAAGTCGCCTGCCATAAGATCCTCCGGGCGTTCGATCTGCCCCGCTGCAACGTCCTCATGCAGTCCGGCGGCCGCTTCTACATCCTTCTGCCCTGCGTGCCCGACGCCGACGCCCGCCTGCGGGAAATCGAACGCTCCATCGACACCTGGTGCCAGCACGAAATGGTCGGCCAACTTGCCGTCAACCTCGCATGGGTTCCCGCCAAACCCACCGAACTCAAGACATTCCCCGCGCTCCTGCACCGGCTCCAAGTCCGCCTTTCGGAATCCAAACACCGCGCCCTTTCCACCGTGCTCATCGCCGACGGCCGCTGGGCCGAAGACGTCTTCGTTGCACCCGCTCCGTGCTCCAGCGAAGACGGCGTCTGCGCCGTCTGCGGCAAAGAACCCGCGGACGCCCCCGGCGAAGAGGCCGCCGAACGCTCCGGCCCCCGCTGCCGCCAGGACCGCGACATCGGCTCCCAGCTGCCTCGCACAAAATACATCGCCTTCTACGAAAGCCCCGACAAAGGCCGCTTCCAAGTCCTCGGCCATTCTTTTGGCCTCTTCGCCGACAATAGCATCCCCGGAACCCCCTACCTCGTCGTTGCCGTCAACCACATCGACCTCGCTCCTGTTTCGCAGCACCCCGTCGCCTTCCGCTTCATCGCCAAGCATATCCCCGTCGCACGACGCGACTCCTGCACCGAGTGCGACCAGAACGAAGCGTGCGACGTCGCGCCGGAAGACCGCCCTCGGCCCGGCCAGCCGCTCTTCTTCCAATGCCTCGCTCTCCGCAGCCGCGGCCGCCGTTCCCTCGCCTTCCTCAAAGGCGACGTCGACCACCTCGGCAAAACCTTCTGCTTCGGATTCCCTGAACCCGAACGCTCCATCTCCCGCGTCACCGCACTCAGCCGTTCCCTCGACCTGTTCTTCTCCGGCTACGTGGAACAACTCATCGCCTCCGAGTTCCCCGAAACCTACACCGTCTTCTCCGGCGGCGATGACTTCCTGCTCGTTGGTCCGTGGGACCGCATGCTCGACCTTGCCGCACGGCTCCAAGCGGACTTCCATCGCTTCACCATCGGTCGGCTCACCCTCTCCGCCGGAGCCGTCCTCGCTCGGCCACGCTCCCCCGTCGCCATCGCCGTCGAATTCGCCGAACAAGCCCTCGAACAAAGCAAAGAGCACAAGGCCACCGGCGCGACTGAAAGCCGCAACCAGTTCACTGCCTTCGGCACCACGGTCAAGTGGCCCCGGCTCGTCCCCAACCTCTCGCAGGCAAAGCAACTCGCCGACTGGATCGAAGACGACATCGTCAACATGGGCGCCTGCCACCGACTCTTCTACTACACCGAACTCTACCGTCTCTTCGAGCAGAAAGGCGAAACCCAAAACCTCCGCTTTGTCCCCCTGCTCGCCTATGACCTCGCACGGAACTGGCCCAACCCCGAAGACCACGACCCCGCGAAGCGCGATGCCCGCGCCTGGGCCGAACGCCTCCGCTGCGACGCCATGAACCTCGGCTCCGCTGACGGCGCGTGGCCGTCCCTGCGGTTTGTTCTCGAATACGCCCTCAATACGCAAAGGAATCGTTAGGAGGAGTATCCATGGCACGTGTGAAATGCGCCCGGTGCGGCAGGTCCTTCGACGATAAGGGCAAGGGCTTCAAGACCTGCTTCCAGTGTTCCCAATCCAGCCAGGCCGGGAGCAGCGGCCAACCAACTGCCAGTCGCGGGGGTGGGTCCCACGGAGCCAGCGCTTCCGTCCCCATAACCGCAGATTGCGTCTTCACCACGTTCTACGAAAACGGCCACCTCAAAAGGGCCATCTTCATCGAGGCTGCCCAGAAAATAGCGGAGGATCTCTCCAGACAGAACATGACCGCCACCAGTTTGCGGCATCTCTTTCACATGCTCAAGAGCGTCGCCAAGCGCCTCGAAGCCGAACGCGAGCTGGACTTCGGGGTTGCCAGAACGGCTGCGTTCGAGTTCTATCGCCAAGTGGAATACCAGCGGAAACGCGACGTCATCAAATCGGACCTCTTCATCGAGTTTGTGCGGAAGCATCTGGATGTCATGACCAAGGACAAAAAGGAGTTCTTGGGCTTTGTCGAATACCTGACCAGTGTCATGGCCTACATGAAGCAAAAGTAGGCAGAAAGGAGCACAGCGATGAAACTGGTAGAGTTCAAGAACGTCGAGGGAATACTCCATTGCGTGACTGGGCTTCGCATCGGCGGAACAAAGGAAGCTACGGGTATTGGGGAAACAGACAACCCGATCATTCGGCATCCGGTCACCCGTCTCCCTTATGTCCCCGGCTCCTCGCTCAAGGGCAAGTTCCGCAGTCTCCTTGAACAAAAATACTCCGGGCAGTCCCAGGAGACCGGTAAGCCCTGCACCTGCGGAAAGGGCGACAACTGCTTCATCTGCCGTCTCTTCGGCTCCGGCGACGTCAGGACGACGCGGGAAACCACCCGCCTCGTCTTCCGCGATTGCCCCCTGACGCCGGAGAGCGAGAAGCAGCTCTCGGACGCGCTGCCGGGCATTTTTGCCGAAACAAAAACGGAGATAGCCATGGACCGCAAGGCGGGGCACACGCGCAGCGGCAGTCTCCGCCAGAACGAGCGTGTCCCCGAAGGAACCGAATTCCAGTTCTCCCTCACCATGAGGATCTTCGACGTGGACAATGCCGCCCAGCACTGGTCTCGCGTCGCCGAGGCCATAGAAATGCTCGAGGCCGACTACCTCGGCGGCTCCGGAACCCGCGGCTACGGCCGTGTCAAATTCCTGACCCCCGACGGTAAGCCACTCGCCAAATGGATCCGGGAGAACCTCGCCAAATGAACACCTACAAGCTCACCCTCCGCCCCCGGGGGCCGTTTGCGACCCCCTGGCAGTCGGATACGCTCTTCGGCCACCTCTGCTGGGCCAAAGCCCGGCGCGACGGGCCTGATGAACTCGGCGCCCTCTTGCAACTCTTCCGGGAAGGAACGCCCCCGTTCGTCCTCTCCAGCGCCTTCCCCGGCGACCTCCTTCCCCGCCCGCTCGCCAGCCGCAGCCCCAAACGCGACTCCCCACAAGAAGACTTCGAGGCCGGCAAGAAGTTCCGCAAACTCCCGTTCCTCCCACTCGCCGAGTTCGAAAAAGCCCGCCGCGGCGAACCCGTCAGCGCCGATGTCCCCCAACCCTTCGCCAAGTCCGAATCGCTCCACGCCACGATCAGCCGGACGACGGGGACGACCGGCTCCCCCGGCTCGCTCTACTCCCTCGAAGAAACCTGGCTCGACCCCAGCATCTTCGACCACCTCTCCGTCTATGCCTTCATCGAGCCCGGCTACGAAGACGAACTCTGCGGGCTTGTCGAAGCCGTCGCCGCCTCCGGCTACGGGAAAAAACGCTCCACCGGCAAGGGCTGGTTCGAGTTCGGCGGCGCCGAACCCTTCCACTTCGCCCCCGTCGAAAGCCCCGACGGCTTCGTCACACTCGGCAACCTTGTTCCATCATCGAAAGACCCCGTGGACGGCCTTTATCGCCTCTTTGTCAAGTTCGGCAAGCTCGGCGAAGAGCGCTCGCTCGGCGGATACCCCTTCAAACGCCCCCTCGTCCTGTTCGAGCCGGGCGCCTGCTTCCGCGACCCCGGCCCCCGATCCTTCTACGGCCGCATCGTCGAAGGCATCTCGGACGCCTATCCCGACGCCGTCCAGTGCGGCCTCGCTCCAGCACTCCCGCTCCGATGGCCCGCCGAACGCGGAGGCGGCGACTGAGATGCGAAGGATGGTGAGCGCCACGTGTCCGTCCTCTACGTTACAACCCAGGGGGCACATCTTAGGCGGAAAGGCGATTGCCTCGTCGTGCGCAAGGCAGGAGCCGACGTGACCACCGTGACCACCCACAACCTCGACGCCGTGCTTGTATTTGGCCGCGCGCAGGTTTCCACCGACGCCGCCCGGCTCCTTCTCGAGCGCGGAATCGAGACGACCTTCTTGACCCGGCGGGGACGTCTTATTGGCCACCTGACTCCACCAAGGCCCAAGAACGTGCTGCTGCGCATAAAGCAGGTCGAAACGCACAAACACCCGGCCCGCTCGCTTGCGCTTGCCCGGGCCATCGTTGCCGGCAAGCTGGCCGGGGCCGCCTCGCTCCTTACCGCCTTTGCCGATAATCACACTGCCCCGGGAGTCCGGGCTGCCGCTGCTGAGATCCGGTCTGTCATCCCTCACGCGAAGGCCTGCACGTCGCTCGACTCGCTTCGGGGCATCGAAGGCGCCGCCGCACGCCGGTATTTCAGCGTCGTGCCCCACATGTGCCTCGGCGAACTTCCCTTCGCCGGCCGCACCACCCGCCCGCCCCGCGACCCCATGAACGCGCTCCTCTCCTTCGGCTATGTCCTCGTCGCATCCGAACTCCAGGCGCTTCTCGATGCCATCGGCTTCGACCCCTATGTGGGGTTCTATCACGACCTTGCCTACGGCCGCGCCTCGCTCGCGCTCGACCTCCTCGAGGAGTTCCGACACCCTCTCATCGACCGCTTTGTCCTTTCGATGAATAACCTCCGCGTCCTTGTCGCCTCCGACTTCGAGACGAGCGAACGCGACGGATGCCGGCTGCGGCATGATGCCCTCCGCCGCTTTTTTGTCCAATATGAAAAACGGCTCCGCTCGCCTGTGAGGGACCCAGCGACTGGCGACAGGGTCCCTTGGCGCGAACTTTTTCGCCGTCAGGCCGAACGCCTCGCTGCCGCCATTCGGTTCGACCAAGACTACACCCCGCATTGCATGCACCCCTCCGCCTCCGAGCAGCAGGTGCAGGAGAGTTGACATGCGCTACGCCCTTTGCTACGATGTGGTCGAGGATAGCCGGCGGCTGCGCGTTGCCCGCGTCCTCGAAGACTACGGCCAGCGCGTCCAGAAGAGCGTCTTCGAAGCCGATCTGGCCCCCGATACACTAAAGGACATGACGGAACGATTGAAACCGCTCGTCGACCACAAGGCGGACAGCATCATCATCTATGCGCTCTGTGCCAGTTGCCTCAAGATGGTCTCCGTGATTGGAGTTGACGATCGGCTCCGGCCACAGGACGCCATTGTCGTCTGAGCCGTAATCCCCGGAAGCCCCCAAAGTGGGGGGGATTACGGTGACCGCATAAGTTCTTTGACAATAGGAACTTGCGCTGTTTGCGGGGCGAAAAACGTTCGTGGAAACTGGCTCCGGGTGTCCTCCGAAACGCCGATTACGGCAGAGGCCTTCTTTACTCCTTCGCCGTCAAACGGTTACAACGCCCGCAGTCAGACTACCTCCCCTGATGAAAAAGGGATTGAAACTACGTATCAGCCACTCCTAGACTAGCTAGAATTAACGAAGTCAGACTACCTCCCCTGATGAAAAAGGGATTGAAACGGCGACGCTTGTGCCGCGACCTGCGGCGGGAGAATGCCGCAGGGCACAGGGGTCTTACCAGGCGTTCGCCGAAGGACACGTCAGACGGTCTGAGTAGTTATAGGTTTCCGTTCCTATTGAGGGGTGCATTGATAACGAAGGAGCGCGGGAGCTTTGCGCAGATTCTTTGTTACGCTCAGAATGGCGCGGTTCGGTGCGTCTCCGAGTTCTGCGACCCTGAGCGAGGCGGAGGGTCCCTACGCACCTTGCGCCCGCTTCCTTCTTACACGCGAACGTCAAGAGTTGGTTGCGAATATAGAGATGGGCGGTTATAAAGGGAGCGATTGGGATGGCGGAGATAGCAGGGGGATTTGGCAATCGACGTCGCACCGTTGCCAGTCGAGGGCCAGGAGAACGATTTGGTGGCGTGTTGCGCCCATTACGAGGGGGTATTGGGGCGGCTATGCGAGGCGGGGTATGCGGCGGAGGAGATGGTGGCGGATTTCACGCTCGGGACGAAGGTGATGTGTGCGGCGCTGGTGCTTGCCGCTGTGCGGGGCGGGGTGGGGTGGCTCCGGTGTGTTGTGGGCGAACGCGACTCTCTCGGGAAGGTGAAGCCGGAGAGCGAGCAGGCGTGGGAGTTTCGAACAACGGATTTGGATTGGCACATCCTTTTAAGGAGAGCTTGGCGCGAAAGTTTTCTTGCGGACAGCTCGGAAGGAGAACATTGAGTTGCGCCGCCGACGTGCGCATTATCGCAGCCACGAACAAGGACATCCGGAAGGAAGTACGTGAGGGGCGGTTCCGAGAGAACTTGTACTTCCGCATCAACTGGTTCCCTGTTCGCACTGTGCCGCCGCGTGAGCGCCTCGAAGACTTCAAAATGCTATGTGAGGACATTCAGAGCGCGCTGACCTGGAAGTCGCCCAGAATCAAGTTGGGACCGTCCGCTATTCGCAAGCTCAAGGAATACCGCTGGCTGGGCAACGTTCGCGAACTCGAGATGGTGCTTAATTACGCTGCGCTGTATGCAGAAGGCCCGACCATCGACGGCAAGCTTGTCGAGAAGGCCATCGAGGCCGTAAGTCTCGACACGGGGATTCCCGCGGCAGGCACCTAGCGCGACGCCGAGTCTGAACGTATCATCAAGACGCTCCGGGAGTGCGGTGGCCTCCAGACGGCGGCCGCAAGAGACTCGGAATTCATCGGAACACTCTGGCGAGCAAGGTGAAGCGCCTGAAGGATGAGGGTCTTTTGGGGTAGGGCAATGGTTAAACACGAATCAGAAGCCGACGCCAGAATCGTGATCGACGACCTGCTTCGGGATGCGGTTCCTGATGGAACTGCCCACAGGGACCGGCAAGACTGACATTCCGGGCCTCTACCTGAAGCGCCTCTTCTGTGCTGGCCGCGCCGAGCGCGTCCTATTCTTGGTAGACCGTGAACAACTCGCAAGGCAAGCCATCGACGCCATTCAGGAACCTGCTCAGCGACTGCAGCCGTTATTGGCTCAAGTGGTCCTGTTTACTGGTAGAGACGTATGCTGCATCCCCGAAGGGGCATGCCACTGGAGTTGGAGGACCCTGGCAGTAAGATGGGCGGCAGCCATCCCCCCGCCCCCTAGGGGCCGGGGGCACTGACCACGATGGTCAGTCCCGCGCTGATTCTGGGGCCTTTGGACACGTAGTCAAGATACAAGCACCACTCCGAACCCCACAACCCTCTGCGTCCGATGCAGCCCCAACGCCCCCTCCGGATGACACGTCCACATCTTCCCGCAACGCCCACACTTCACCCGAACATGGTGAACCGCGTCCACCTTCCAGTCCACGATCCGCCGCTCTCGCTGGTGCTGGTGGACAGAACACCGAACACTGCCGCATCGCGGACACCGGCGCCTCAATACCGGGTCGTTGCCCGGTGTCGGAAGTCGAAACCAGATTTGCATCGGGGGTTTCCTCCTCTCCCACTTCTTTCGTTAGCTACTTGTATCGACACGAAGGCCGCCCCCCTTAGCCCTTTTTCCCTAAATCACACAGATTTCGGAACAATCGCAGGCGCTCGACGCCGGAGCCATCGTCGTGGCTGACTTCGCCCCGCACTGGCTGAGCACGGCCACAGCAGGGAACAGATGTAGTCCGCTGGCCGGGTCCGAGACTTCGACCGTTGCGCCGGCGATTCGGAGGGACAGAGAAGTCCCGCTTCTGTGGGATCAGCTGCGAGCAGCCGTCTCCACCCTGTGGAAATGGCTATCCCTATGCTGCGAAGTTGTTTGTTTGGTGGATGCTCGTGGACACGGCCAAGTAGAACTCGCGAAGTCGGATGCCGGTCAATTGGCCTCGGCTGTCGTGTCCACGTTGCGATGCGGGGCATTGAGGAAGAACACGACAATAGCCGCCGCGACAAGAAGGCCCGCTGCGGTGAAATAGGCGAAGTTGAAGCTGCCTTTCCATGTCTCGATGACCTTGCCGTCGTAGACCATGCCGGCAAACAGCGCGAGCATGAACCCGCCGACGCCCCACGCTGTGAATACGAGGCCGTAATTCACACCGAAATTCTTCAGCCCGTAGAAGTCCTTCGTTACAGACGGAAAGAGCGAGAGGTTCGCGCCATAGTTTGCGCCAATGATGGCCGCGAGCGCGGCCAATACGGGTGTTGTCGCCAGAACGCTTCCGCGGTTCGCCTGCGACAGCAGGACGATTGCGACCGCCTGCAGAACAAAACAGAGCAGCATGGTGGCCTTTCGGCCGATTCTGTCGGAAAGCATCCCGGCCACAATCCGCCCGGCGCCGTTGCCGACCGCGAGCACGGCCACGAGGAGGAACCCAAGCTTGACGCCTGCCTGATCGCTTGCGATCGGGTTCATCTTCGCAATGATCATCAGGCCGGCTCCGGCGCCGCAGGCATACATAAACCAAAGCACATAAAACTGCCATGTTCTGAGCATCTCACTCGGCGTGAACTCTTCTTTCTTCGTGCTGGCGGCCGGGCTTGGCGGCTGCCCGGCAGGGAGATAGCCGCTTGGCGGTGTCTTGAGCAACTGGGCCAGGCCGACCACCACCAGGAGGAATCCTATCCCGAACGCGAGCATCGTGAAAGGCAGCCCTTTTGCGCCAATCAGCCATTTCGCCAGCGGCGCGGCATAAACGCTTGCCAACCCAAACCCGCTAACCACGATCCCTGCGATCAGGCCGGTTCTTGCCTTCGGGAACCACTTGACGGCCGGCGGCGTCGCAGACGCATAGCCGAAACCGATTCCCGCGCCCGCCAGAATGCCGAAGCCGATGATGTATCCCAGAGGGGTCGTCGTGAAGCTGGCCGTGATCATTCCGACGCCAACCAACAGTCCGCCAATCATTGCGACGATCCGGGGACCGATTTTGTCCTGCATCCGTCCCGCCGGAACCATCGTCAGAGAGAACAACAGGCACGCGATGGAATAGGGCCACGACTTGTCTGACTCCGACCAGTTCCAGTCGGATGGGACGTTCTTGCTGATGACGCTCCACGTGTAGAGCACGCCAAGCGCGAGGTTGATGCCCATTCCCGCGAACGTCACGCCCCAGCCGTGATTCTTGATAGACTTCGTCTCAACCGAGGTTGCCGTTGTACTCATTTGCTTTGCTCCGTTCCGATGCCAAGAGTTCGCGCACATGCCGCCGCGGCCATTCCAGTTCCCACGGTCTTGACTTGAGCCGACACGGATTGTGTCGAAGGCAGGAGTGCAAAACCGGGCGGCCGGACGCTTGGTGCGGCAGGTATCATATGCCGTGCGGGCAGCAGTGTCAACTTTGGAGTCGCCGCGCGGCAGTCGTGAGTTGCGGGCACGTTGCGTCTCACTCCGCCGCCTCCAGAAAACGCTGAGCATCGAGAGCGGCCATGCAGCCCATTCCGGCTGCTGTGACCGCCTGTCGATAGCGGCTGTCCACAACGTCTCCTGCCGCGAATACCCCCTCGACCGACGTAAGCGTTCCTTTCTCTCGCGTGACGACGTAGGCCTTTCTGTCGAGTTCGAGCTGGCCGACGAACAAGTCCGTGTTCGGCGTGTGCCCAATGGCCATAAAGACGCCGTCGCAAGCGACCTCGCGTTCTTCACCCGTCTTCAGGTTCTTGACCCTTGCTGCTCGGACGCCCGTCTCTGGTTCGCCGAGGATATCCACAAGCGTGTGACTCATGAGGAAACCGATTTTCTTGTTTTGCCGCGCTCGTTCCTGCATGATTTTAGACGCACGGAGCTCGTCGCGGCGGTGCACGACCGTGACGCGGCTGGCGAATCGGGTGAGGAACGTTGCCTCTTCCATCGCGCTATCGCCGCCGCCGATGACAAGCACGTGCTTGCCTCGGAAAAACGCCGCGTCGCAGGTCGCGCAGACGGAAACACCACGGCCCATTAGGCGGCGTTCCGCCTCCAAACCGAGCAGGTTCGCGCGCGCTCCCGTGGCGATGATTAACGCCTCAGCCCCGTATGTCTCTTCTCCTGCTGTCACCGTAAACGGTCGCCGTGAGAGGTTCACAGAGATCGCGTCTTCCTGAACGAACCGCGCCCCAAACCGCTCGGCCTGCTCGCGCATTGCCTGAACAAGCTGTGGGCCCATAATGCCATGCACGAACCCGGGATAGTTCTCCACTTCGGTTGTGGCCATGAGTTGGCCGCCGGGCGATGCGCCTGTGATGACGAGCGGGCTGAGAGCATTTCTCGCCGTATAGAGCGCCGCCGTCAGCCCCGCCGGACCAGAGCCGATAATCAGCACCTTCTCCACCACGGGCACACCTCGTTATTTGGGAATTTCGATTATGGTCTTTGCCGAGCCGACGTTCCCGGCGGAATCCTCGGCCTGGATCACAAGCGTGTGCTCTCCCGGCTCCAGCGTCGCCGTCGAGAACTCGATCCTTTCCGATGTTGCGTCGAAGATTCCATCGGCTGGGAGCAGCGGTTGCCACGGCCCAGCATCAACCGAATATCGCGCGCCCGCCAGCGCCGAACCGGCGTCCTTTGCCTCGGCCGCTATCGTGCAAACACGGTCGCGGACTTCCGCGCGGACGACTGCGACGGTGGGCGGCGTGTTGTCCACACGAACCGGGTCGCTCATCAATTCATCTGTGAGCGTTCGAGGCGGGGGATTCTGTGGCCGATCGCTCGCGCGCACCTTCAGCCGGTAAACGCCGTCGGGCACCGCCTCCGTGTCCCACGTGTAAGTCGTCGCTGTCAGTTTGTCTGCGAGCTGTTTCCAGTTCTTCTCGTCGGTTCCGCGGAAGAAGAGCTCGTATTCAAGCGTGTCGCCGTTCGGGTCGAACGCCTTCCAAGAAATAGTAACGGACCGCGAGACATGGCCGTTGGTCGCGGGTTTCGACGCGGGGGGCGCCTTTTTCGCATCTCCACCAGCGGGGGCGGCGGGCCCGGCGGCGGGGGCCAGAGTAATCGAATCGATGGAGGGAGCGTAGTTGTCGGCAAGGTAGGGGAATCGCACCTCGCGCACGCGGGGCCCGGGCGTCCCTTCCCGTCCCCGAAGCGTTAGGCGGTACTGAAGAAACCGCGCGGGCGGACTCGCTATTGGGATGCTCCCCACGGCCCCGCGGCTCTCTGTCCAGTCGCTCCATGTTGCGTCCGGCTTCTCCGAATTGCCCGACCGCGTGGCGAACTCGACCGCGGCGCCCTCCGGCACCTCGGCCTCGACGGTCGCTGCTCCCCATGTCGAGCGAAATCGCGCGTCAATGACGGCGGACGTATATGTGCCAGATATTGCCCGGGATGGCTTCGCAACGTAAATCCGTCCGTCATTGCCTGTCCCGATAATGAGTCGATCGTCCTTTGTGGCGCACACTGAAAGAACCTGCGGCTGGTCAACTTGCGCAAGCACTGCCACATCGCGCTCCGACACGACGCGGAAGACCTTTCCCTCGCCAGAGGTTCCAGCGAAAAGCGCTTCGTCGTGCCACGCCAGCGAGAGGAAGGCGACGCCTGCCATCTGAAACAACGTCGTCGTCCGCCCATCGGCGGAGATACGATAGATGGCGTTGGCTCCTGATACAGGGGTGGCTCCCGAGCGCTTGGGCGGAACGTAGGACGGCGGCCGCTTCGCGGTGTGTTCGTTTTTTGCGGCATCCGCCTGCCTCGCATCGGAGGGCGCTCCCTCTTCGCGCGTGGGGGGCGGTGGCGGCGCGGGAAGCGCCCCTTCGCGCTGCGGCACCATCCCCGGCGCCGGTTGGATTCCGTCGGCCGTGCCTAGATAGATGTTCCCCGCTCCATCGGCGGCCATGCAGCGAATCTCGCGGGCCGCGAGGTCGTAAGCAACCGACACGCGGCCGTCCGCAGCGACGCGATACACGACACGAGACCATTCTCATCGGTGCCGGCATAGACCGCATTTGCCGCAACGGCGAGGCAGAGGATATGTTTGCCGTTCGAGTCGTGGGCCACATCGATCTTTTTTCCGTCGGGACTGATGCGGAGTAGCTTCCCCTCCGGGCCGGTGCCGGCGTAGAGCGAGCCATCGGGGCCGAAGGCGAGCGCCCAGACGTAGGTCTGGCCGGTCTCGCAGAAAAGTGTCACCTCGCCTTCAGGCGCGATGCGGTAGATTCTGCCGCTCGGCGCGCATCCGACAAAGGCGTTGTCGCGGGAGTCCACTGCCACGCTGAGCACGGCAAGGTCGTCGGAGGCCAAAGCCACGCGCGCCGCGCGGCCGTCGAGGACGAACACCTTGCCGTCGTTGCCTGTGGCCGCATAGATGCGGCCCTTGGAATCCGCTGCGAGCGCCCAGACGAACGCCTCGGGCTTCAGCCCTTCGTGCGTCTCGAACCTCGGACCGAGCTCGAGCGCCCCCGTGCCGGTGATTGCGACGCCATTCGCTTCCCCGCCCTGAAAGTCCTCAAAGGACTTGTGTCGGAGCACGGTCTGCGGGGGCGCCCCGAGGCCGACGCTCCAACACACAAGCAACGATGCCGCGGCCGCGGCTCGCCCGATGTTTCTCACTTCTCTTCCTCGATTCTGAGCTTCAGAAGCTGCGATCCGCTGATGACCATATCGCAGGGAACCTCGAGAAGCGCGGCGCTGCGGACGGGGGACAGGCCGGTCTGCCGCTGCGACGCCATCACGCCGTAGACGGACGCTGGCAAATCGGCGAGTTCTTTGCCCTTGAGCGCCAGCCCGCCGCCCGCATAGCAAATGCGGACGCAAAGCCGGTCGCGCCGGTATTGCCGCCGCAGGAGGTCGAGCATCTGTT
>CAZBRH010000009.1:33571-35355 GCA_964494245.1 uncultured Planctomycetota bacterium
GTGTCCTTGCGTTCGGCAGCTTCGCGCTCCGCCTGGCCGCAGACCTGCACGGTCGCAACTCCGAGCGGCGCGTCCGCTGGAATCGGCACGTCTATCGTCCTTCGCGTTCGCTCTCCGCGCAGGGGCTTGAGTTCCACGGTCAGCCGGACCGTTTCTCCGCGGCGGGCGGTCGTTCGGTCGAGGGCGGCCGTCTCGATTACAGCAGCTCGCCGCACTCTCTCGAAGGCCGCTTCCACGTCGACGGATACCGGATACACGCGGCGGAATTCGTTTCGAAGGATCGCCGTGAGCGCTTGCCGAAGCTCGGCGTATACCCGCGCCACGGCCCCCATCCCATCCTCTCCCGACTCGATGTTCTCGATGACGAGCGGGGCGAGTTCTTCTGGCACGATGGTAATCCGGTAGCGCGCCGCAAGTTCCTCCGGTGGGTCGCCCGACTGGAAGAAGCACGCGCTTGCCGCAAGGCCGACGATGACAGGCGTGATGGTTGGATGCCTCAAGGCCTCGAACCGATATGTCCGCGCCTTGTCGCCCTCCAGGCCGGAAACAGACACGGCGATCTTGACGGATTCGCCGTGGGGGCCAAGCGTGCCGGCGATGCCCGTCGAGCGATCCGTGTCGATCCGACCGACAATGCGGCCGCCCGAGCCGAGCTTGAACGTGCGGGAGAAGCTCGGCATGAAGGCGTGCACGCAGCCGGTGGTCATCGGGATATCGACCTCGGCATGGCCGAACATTGGGTGTCCGAACGCGAGCACGCGGTTGCCCATCACCTCCGTCACCGTGCCAATGGCATCCCAGTTCAAGTCGCCCCAAAGGAGTCGTGCGCCGATGACCGCCCCCGGCTCGATCTTCGCGTCTTTTGTGTCTTCCACACTGGCCATGCCGCCCTGGACAGGAAGCAAGCCGAGTTCTTCGAGCTCCGGCCCGAACGCTCGAAGGAGGCGTGAGGCGACGCTCGTCGGCCCGAGCCCTGCCAGCCGAACGGGTGTTGCGATAGGGGAGAAGCCAGCAGCCCGGTTGCCTCCGAAATCCGCCCCCGCGAACCGCCGCGAGAGCGTCAGCTCGCCGAACTGCCGGTCGAACACCTCGATGGGTTGGGCAAGTTTCACCGTGGCCAGACTTTTTCCCGCGGGCGCACTCCCTGCGCGCTCCGCCACCGGCAGCATCTCTGCAATCGGGGTGACGCCCGCAATCGGGGCCTTGGCGAAGTTGAAGCCGTAGGCCAGTGCGCCGATGAGCTTACCGTCGATGTAGATGGGCGAGCCACTCATCCCCGCCGCAATGCCCGTGTGCTCCAGATTCTTGCCGCTGCATCGGATGAGAATGATGTCGCTGTCAACGCCCCACGCATTGCGGAGGACGCCGAGAACCTCGACATCGAAACGCTCCGGCGCCGTGCCCTGGAATACAGTCAACCCGTAGCCCTTCAACCCGGCGTGAATTTTGTCCGTTGTCAGGTATTTCGTCTCATCGATTGCCGCGGGCTGGGCGGCCGCACACGCCGGCGCTGTGGAAAGGACGAAAAACCACGCGGCGAGGGCGGCGAATCGTGGTCGCATAGATATTTTCCTGTTCAGGAAGCGTGTCCAACGGCGAGCCAGTATAGCGGACGAGAAGGCCGTGTGCAATCGCGCGATTTAGTTTGACTGGCGCTGGACGCGGGACTATAATCACTCGTGAAAGTATGCGTGTTGCCCTTCGGCTACGGGGGATGCCTTCCGTCATGCGATTCTCGCGCCTCGTATGTACAGTTTGCGTAGGTTTCGTGGCCAGCGCACCTG
>CAZBRH010000009.1:35369-36814 GCA_964494245.1 uncultured Planctomycetota bacterium
ATTGGGCGGAGTCATATCGGGAGCAGCTTCGACGCGAAATCGCTGACAGGGCGCGGGCGCTGCGGGAAGCGAAAAGGGAAGGGTTCGACGAAACCCGCGTTCGCGTTACGCCGACTGTTCGAGATAGCGCCGAACGCACGCGAACGGGCAGCAGCACTCCGACCGTGTCCATCGCAAACCCGTTCGGTCCGGCCTTTGACTTCAATGCCCCCGCGCGAGACGCGCTGCTGGGGCGTCAGAGCTTGCCTCTAGACCTTAATGGGCGCCCGCTTCGGCCCATTCGAATCCCGACGCGGACAACAGTGATCGCACCAACAACGGCATCACCGACTTCCGCGGCCGACGACAAGAAGCTGAAGGAATCCGAGGCGGACGTGACCGCTCGGATTATGGAGACGGCTCGGCTGCTTTATGACAACGGGGAGTTTGGGGCCGCCCGCCAAATGGTTCTTCCGCTCTCCGTGTCGAGGCGGCTATCACAGCAGGAGGTTGACTCTGCGAGGGCGTTCATTGAAAGGATTGACGCCGAAGGGATGAAGCGGCTTGTCGAAGCGGACGAAGCCGCCGCGAGAGGCGACTTGGAGAAGGCCACCGCGGCCTACGCTGCGATTTCCCAGAAGTTCGGTTCGGCGCCAGCCGCTCGGCTTGCGCAGGGCAAGCTCGCCGTGCTGCGGGAAAATCCTGAGATTGCATCGAGGTTCTTGCTCGAGAGGGCGCGCGGCTACGCGGACAGGAAGCGTCTTGACATCGCGATGCCGATGCTTCGGGATATCGTGAGGCGCTTCGGCGACACGACAGATGCGGCGAAGGAGGCCGCCGCTCTGCTTGCGGCGCTCGAGCGCGCCGGAAGCTCAGGCGACGGCCTTTCGCCGGAACAGGAGCTTGCTGCCCGCAAGTGGCTCATCATCGGAGATATTCACGCTCTGAACTCGCGGAACGCAGAGGCGATCCGCAGCTATGAAAGGGTGATCCAGGATTTTGAGGACTCGAGATATGCAGAATCCGCGCGGAGCAAGATTGCGGCTCTTCGGCACGGCGAGTAATACGCCGGGCGTGCTGCTGAGCTTGGCCGTGCTGGCGGCGATGTCGATGGTCCCTGCATCGGCTCCCGCTGCCCAGCCCGCGCCAGAAAAGCCGGCAGCCGAATCCACACTGAAGCTCAAGGCGAAGTCGATTGTTTTCGACCGCTCCAAGGGAGACGTTCGGCTCGAAGGCGAAGTCCACGTTGTGAGGTCCACCGAGGATCAGGTTCTGACCATCGATTGCGTGAAGATGACCGCTCGGATGATCGAAGGGAAAATCGAGACGGTTCAGGCGGAAGGCGAGGTTCGGCTCAGCACGGGCGGGTTCACGGCTGCCGCGGCGAAGGCCGACTTTGATTTCGTCAAGAGCATTGTCAAGCTCTACGGAACACCGGAAAAACCCGCGACGATGAAGTCGCCCGG
>CAZBRH010000009.1:36839-38490 GCA_964494245.1 uncultured Planctomycetota bacterium
AATCATCTTTCACATGGACGACGAAAGAGTCAGCATGCCGGACGGGGGCGTCAGCGAGGTTCCGATGAAGTCGCCGCCAGGCGAGCCGAAGAAATAGGGGGAGTAGGGTCAACTCGCGCTTCAGTTCTATCCGCGGCCGCGCAATGACTGCTGGCCTCGGCGGCCATCTCTGTGGGTCCGGTCAGAAGTGAGCCGACCACACTTCTTTAGCTGTCAGGACGGCGTTGTGGCAGCGATTCTTGGCTGTGTGCGGGCTTGTGCCGCCAGAGCACCCGCAGGATAGCGAAGAACGTTGCGGAGACGACGACGGCATTCGCGGCACTCACATATTTGGCCGTGACGGCGACCAGAGGGATTGGCAGAAATCGAAACCGGCTTGGCAGGGTCTTGGGTGTTGTGCCGGCCATCGGCCCCAACGCGAACCACGCGGGCGCCGAGAAGAGCAGGTAGTAATAGCAGCCAAACGGTGAGGCGAACGGAACCCAAGCCATCCATGCCGCGACTTTGTGCCAGAAGCCAACGGCATTGCCCGGCGCCGCAACACTGGCCGCGATCAGCAGCGCGGTAGACACTGCGAGGATGCCACGAAACCCCCAAACCCATATCTTGGTCCCTGTGGCGTCAACCAGTCGTGCGATTTCTGCCGTCGGAGACTCGTTGACTCCGCGCGACCTGTCCGGCCCCCCCTCGTCTTTTGAGACAGTGGGGTCTTGCGCCAGTACCTGCGCCGGCCAGCCAACATGATAACGGACGCTGTCCGCCACACCTTCCGTAGCTGCGGAAAGTCCGAGGGATAGAAAGATGAGCGCGAGCACGGCTACGAGGGATGTGAGCCACGACCGCAACAGCAGCGGCAGCAGGAAGAGCGCGACGGGAACCGTTTTGACCAGCGCGGCTGCCGCGAGCACGCAGCCCGCGAGCACGGGGTGCTTTCGTTCGAGAAAAGTGAACGCGAGGAGGCTGAGAAAAACCGCGGGCGCCACGACTTGGTTGTTTTGAATGGCGAAATACGAAGGAACGGAACAGCAGAGCAGGAGCCACGCGATCGCAAGTGGGGATCGCGTGCCATCCCCCAATCTCATCCTCCGTGCAAGCAGCATGACAATTCCGACGCACGAGCCCGCGTTGACGACGGCAAAGGCCAGGAAACCAGCGACGCCCGTCGCGACAAACGGGATGAAGAGCGCTTTCGCGCCGGGGAGGTAGCCATATAGCGGCTTCTCGGCGCCGAAGACCTCGTGCATCGGTTGCTCGACGAACATCCGCCAGTAGCACCATTCCGACCTGTTGTGGCGCCATTTGCGAGTGGCCCTTCCGACGCCCAGCGCCAGCGCGGCAACGAAGAGAGCCAGGGCGAGCACTTGGATGGCCGTCTGCCATTTCTGCCCGCCTCGCATCGGATCGCCCTGTGTGTAGTATGTCAGACGTCGGCGGCAAGGGTTTCGCGGACGACTTCCTCGATGGTCGTGACGCCATCGTAGATTTTGAGTAGTCCGGCCTCGCGCAGTGTCCGCATGCCCTCCTCGCGCGCGAGGTCGCGCATGGCCTGTGTCGAGGACTTGGCCATCACAAGCTCTCGCATGCGGTCGGTGAAGATCATCAACTCGAAGATAGCGGTGCGGCCACGATAGCCCGTGTTGTTGCATTCAGG
>CAZBRH010000010.1:0-4269 GCA_964494245.1 uncultured Planctomycetota bacterium
GGATGTAAGCTTCTCCTGCTCGCGGCTTTTGGCTGATAAACGGTCGCAGCACGGCGATGGCCGCCTCGGGGTTCTTTTCGACGAGGTGGGCGTTTGCCAATTGCATCACAGCCAGGGCGCTGGACGGGTCCTTTGCGCATGCCAGCTTCAGGTTATCTAGTGCCTTTCGGAGGTTGGTTTTTTCTGAGGCGTCGGGCATGCCCATCACGTGCATCAGGAGATACGCCCGGCCCAAGATCAGCCGGTATCGGGAACTATCGTCCTGCGCCCCAAACCGCGTCGCGCGCGATTCGGCTTCTGTCGGACGGTTCATGTCGAGGTAGAGTTCAGCGATGTCGAGGTTTATCGATGGCGACTCAGGGTTGTGCGCTAGAAGCTTCCGGTAGCAGACCAAGGCCATCTCGTAGTTGTGATAACGGCTCGCTGGTTCGCGGTGGATTCGCGCCTTGTAACGCAAGGCAAGCGGGTGCGCGGGCTGCTCGACCAGGATCGCTTCACAATGGGCCATCGCCTCGTCAAACATTCCTTGGCTGAGCCGAAGCCCAGCTAGTCGGAGCCGCGCAGGAACATATTTCGGGTCGAGCTTCGTTACGATGCGTTCGTATATCGTGATGGCCTGGTTGTCCTTGCCGAGCTGCTGCTGTGCGGCGGCAAGGTGCATCAGCGCGGGCACATGGTCAAACTGCTCCAGCGACTTGAGCGCTTTTTCCGCATCCTCCGGACGGTTCTCTTGCAAATAGGTCGCACCAAGAATGAACCGCGCGTCAGCCAAGTGCGTGCCTGTTTTTTCCAGTTGCTTCGCCCGCTCTTTCGCTTCCTCCATTTCCCCCGTTTCCCAGCACAAGTAGGCGAGCAGGCGGATTGTTTCGGCCTGTTCCGCCGCGGTGAGCCGCTTGCTGGTCAGTGCCAGACGGAGCTCTTTCTTTGCTTCCTCCTTGTCCGAGGCGAGCAGGAACTGGGCTCGGAGCAGCCGTGCGGCCGCGAGGTCCGCGTCACGGGCGAGCGCCTCATCAATCAGTTCGGCTGCTTCTGCTCGCTTACCGATTTCGTGATACAATCGGGCCAGATCCAGCTTCCGCTCTACGTTCGCCGGGTCGAGATCGATGGCCTTCTTCAATGCGTCGATGGCTTCGTCGTTGCGTTTGCTATCTGCGTAGATTCGTCCGAGCATGGCGTGCACCCGCGCCGCGCGCGGTGACGTGCTGTCAATGGAGAGGGCGGCTTGGCAGTGGGCCTGGGCGCGCACGCGGAAGCCGGCGGCCTTCGCTTCGCTGCCTTCCTTGAGCGCCTGCGTCGCCCGCCGCATGCATACATCGGCCAAGCCGAGCAAGGGATCGACTTGTTCCTTGTCCATCTCTGCCGCGGCCGCATATGCCTTTTCGCTGCTGTCAAACTCTTGAGTCGCGAGGTATGCTCGTGCAAGCACCATCTGGGCGCTGTAGGTGTTGCGGATCTCATCGGGGGCAGCTGTGAGCGCGGCAATGGCTTCTGCGTAGCGTCCACGTTCCAGGTGGATTTGCGCCGCGCCCAACGGGTCCTCGTGCCGCGCGCATCCCGACGCCGCAAGCAGACTCAGAGCTACGCCGAAGACGACCAGTTTGCCTGCCTTTGCCAAAGCGCGTCTCCTTCTTCGGTACTCACCGGACATAGTGTAGGTGCGCGAAGTCCCCCATTCGTGCGCAGAAAAAGTTGCTGCACATGCGCAGGGACGCACACCGTCCTATGGTATTATAGGCAGTCGGCGGTCATGATTCAAAGGACGATGGGGAATCCGCGGGCGGCGGGGGCGGCGCAGGCGCCGGGGACGCTGTTGCGCCGGACTTGGTGAGCTTTGCTTCGAGGCGCGACTTGCGGCGAGCGGCTTGCCGCTTGTGAATGAGCCCCTTCCGAGCGGCTCGGTCAAGCATCCGAACGGCTCGACTCAGCTCCGTTCGCGCCGAGTCTTTCTTCCCGGACTCTATTGCAGCAACGACCTTCTTCAACTGCGTCCGGAGCGCACTTCGTTGCGATTTGTTTCGCACCCTGCGGGCCTCGGCCTGGCGTGCCCGCTTGCGGGCAGATCGTGAGTGAGGCATGTCAGACACCTTCTCCTGCTAGTGGTTCTTCTTGGCTTGCTACCTGCCGCCGCTTCTGCTTCATCTGCATGATCTTGTCGAGCCGCTCCTGAACATCCTTGTAAGACATGTCGGCATCGAAGATCTTGCGCAACACCTCTTCCGCACGGTCGAGGTTGTCAAGCTTTTCAAGCGTGACGGCAAGGTAATACATGATTTCGCGCACTTCTCGGTTGGCGGGCGTTCCGCCTTCGATGGCCTGCTCGAACTGGCTGGCCGCCAGTTGATATTTCTGTGTGTTGAACAGGCACAGCCCAAGCATTTTGCGGCATCGCCGCCGCAGCCGAGGGTCGCCGGCGGCTTTCTGGTATTCTGGTGCGGCCTCATCGAAGCGTTTGGCCGAAAAGAAGAGGTCGCCCAGTTTTGCGCGCAGTCCCGCGTCCGTCGGGCGGACACGAACCTGCCGCTGGTACTCCTCGAGTTCGTATGCGAATTTTTCCTTGCGAAGCGCTGCGAGTTGCGCTTTGAGATGCTCATCATTTGGCGCGGATTCAAGCTTTTGAACCAGCGCCGCTTCCTCGTTCGCATACTCGTCGATTCGTAGTTCGCCGAGGCGTTCCAGGATCGAGTAGTCCATCTGGTCAATCTTTCGTGCCTGTTCGTAGAGCTCCCGGGCCTTGGCGTATTCCTTCGCGCGGCGATAGAGATCGCCGAGCTGGACGATGTACCGCTTTTGGCCGGGGTTTTGCTCGACATCGCGGCTGACGCGCTCGATTGCCTGCTGCAAGTCTTCGTCCGTGCGGATGATTCTGTGTTCTTGCTCAATCTCCTCGGCCTCTTCCTTGCTCTTTAGCGACGCGCGATAGGTTGCGTCCTTCTGTGTGGCCGTTTCATACCTGCCATCGACCATGGTTTTCGTCGCGGCGAGGTCGCGCAGCTTGATCTGAGCGTCGCGGTCGTTGGGCGCGATTTTCTTGACGTTTTGCCATGATTCGATGGCCTCGGCGATCTGCCCCTTCTCTTCATACAGGAGGCCGAGCATCCGGTGCGGCTTCGTTCTGTTTGGGTGGCGCTCGCGGATTTGCTCCAGCGTAAGGATCGCGACGTCTGTGTGGCCGCCCTTGATCGCCGCGTTCGCCAAGCCCCAAAGCATGGGAAGACAATTTGGGTCTCGCGCCAGCACCTTTTCCGTATCGATCATTGCGCGGTCATAATTCTTTGTCAGCATGTGAATCGCGAACGACACGATCGCCCCAGCGCTTTTCAGAATAGCCGTGACCCTTGCAAAGGTCCCGCCGCCTTGCTGGAGCCACCGGCGGTTTTCGGCCTCGCGGAGCAGCCGCCGCGCGTTGAGGTGGTCGGGCTGCATCGCCAAGAGCTGTTGGAAAAGCATAATGGCAAGTTCCCAGTTCCCGCGCTCGAACGCGCTCGAAGCCGAATCAAAAAGCTTCGTCATGTCCATTGTCGAAGCCCATCCTGCTGTCCCACAATATAGTCCGCTTCTAGCCCCAAGTCAATGCACTTGCGGCTTTTCTGTTGACTGCGCCGCGACAGCGCTGTACCATTCCTTCGGCACAAGAGGACTTCCATGGCGACCAATCGGGAGGCGGGTTATGGGGGTAAACCGGGCTAACGTCGGCTGCCTTCTCGATGCCGCGGCCGTATCGGACAGCATGCTGCTCGGCCTCGCTTCGCGGTTCAACGTCGATACGCTCTTCGTGCGGGGAGCCGTCTCGCTTTCGAGTGTGAGAACCAAGGCGCCCGCCATATCGCCCGATGGCAGCGCGCCGGGGTTTCGCTTCTCCGCCGATGATTCTGCTCTCCGAGGCGCCCTGGATAAGGCGCGCGCAGCAAGCATCGATCCGTTCATCGTCATCTTGAACCCGTTTGTTGGTCGTCCCGAATGGGGCGACCTTCTGGCGACCGACAGCGGCGGCCGAACGGCGTCCGGTGTGAACCGCGATGCCCCCGTTCTTTGTCCGAACCGCCCCAAACTACTCAAATGGCTTCCTGCCGCAGTCGCCGAAGCCGCGAGGGCCTACAAGCCCGCGGGGGTCCTGCTCGACGATTTCTCCATCGGCTCCGCCGCCCTGCTCGACACCATCTTCATGTGCTGGTGCGACCAGTGTCAGGCGCGGATGGGCGAGCTCGGCTACGACGTCGATAAGGTTCGCATCAGCTTGCAGGGGGCGCGCTCGAAGCTCGCAGAGGCCGG
>CAZBRH010000010.1:4279-6918 GCA_964494245.1 uncultured Planctomycetota bacterium
AACCATCTAACCGGACTCCACGATGTCGGACTTGCCCAGTTCGTCGAAGCGGTTGGTTACGATACGGGCCTGCTTGACTGGCTCAACTTTCGAGCGGACGCCGTCAGCGCGTGCCTCTACGAGATCCGTCAAGCCGTTGCTGGTGTAGACCGTGGCCTGCGGGTCGGCGTTCTTCACCGGAGTCCGACGGTGGCCATACTGGCCGGCCAACGGCGGGCGGACGTGCTGCGGAACACAACGCTTGCAGATTTCTGCATTCCCGTGCTCTCCGGTCCCGCTGCCGGCGTTCTCGCCACTATTGCCGCACACGCGGAACTGATCCGCCGCTCCGGGGGAAGCACCGGCGAGGCCGAGGCCCTGGCTCTCTCGACGGCACTGCACGGATACGCGGGCACGCCGCTGCCAGCGTCCATCAGTGAGCTCGCGACTTCTCCCTCGGCCGAAATACTGGCGGCATCGCTTGAACGCGAGCTAAGCCTCAGCATGAGCGTTCGTGGCCCAGTTCCGCAGTGGCCAGCCGTGGACACCACGGGCCAGTCCGCCGATTCGGTTGCTGCCGCCGTTGAGCGGATTCGTGCAACCGCGGCCGAAGGGCTGGTGTTCCTCGGAGCACCCAAGTGATCCGCGAGGCCATCCGCATCCTCGTCAGCGGCGGGAACCTCCCCCGCGAAACAGCCGCCGCCGCAATGACGGCGATTATGGACGGCGAGGCCACGCCCGCTCAGACCGCCGCCTTCATCACGGCGCTTGCAATGAAAGGTGAGACAATTGACGAAATCACCGGTTGCGCCGAAGTAATGCGCGCGAAGGCCACCCGCATCGCCGCCGAAGAGCCACTGGTGGATACTTGCGGGACAGGCGGCGACAAGAGTGGGACGTTCAACATCTCAACCGCCGCGGCGCTCGTGGCCGCAGGGGCAGGCGTCCGCGTTGCCAAGCACGGAAACCGCGCCATGTCTTCCCACAGCGGCAGCGCCGACGTCCTCGCCGAACTCGGCGTCAATGTGGATGCCGACGTGCCCATCGTCGAACGCTGCATCGCCGAGGCCAACGTCGGCTTCATGTTCGCACCGAAGCTGCACGCGGCAATGAAACACGCCATAGGGCCGCGCCGCGAAATCGGCATCCGCACCGTCTTCAACCTCCTCGGCCCGCTGACGAACCCCGCCGGAGCGCGAAATCAGGTGCTCGGCGTCTTCGACGAAAAAATGGTGGAAGTCATCGCCATCGTCCTCCGCAACCTCGGAAGCCGCAGGGTCTTCGTCGTGCACGGCATGGACGGCTTGGACGAGATTACGACGACCGATGAGACGCTGGTGGCGGAGCTGCGAGGCGGTGAGATTACGACGTATCGAATCGCGCCGGAGGACTTCCGGCTAAGGCGGGCGCGCCGCGAAGAGCTTACGGTGCATTCCGCCGCTGAGAGCGCTGCGCGTATTCGAGCGGTGCTTGCGGGCGAACCGGGACCTGCACGAGACATCGTGCTTGTGAACGCGGCCGCTGCGATTGCCGCCGCGGGCGCGGCGGACGATATTGCGTCTGGCATGGTCGTGGCCGCTGCCGCGGTCGATTCCGGCGCTGCTGCGGCGGCGCTCGATTGTCTTGTTCGCATCAGTAACGGCGGGTAGCGTAGCCCGCCCGAAAGAGGAGGAGGCCTATGGGAAAGAAAATGCTGCTGGGCTTGGTGGTCTTGTTCCTGTTCGGTGGGCTCGTCGCACAGGGCGCCGACCAGAAGGAAGCCGAGGCCATTAGCGAGTATGGCCACATCTGCGAAGCCGCGTCGCGCATTAGCATTCAATTGATCATCATGCTTGCAAAACACCCATACGAGGATGTCCTGGCTGGCTACGCCGAGAAAATCGCCGAGGCGAACGTGTACGTCTTCAAGCGCTTGCGGTGTCCCCCGGGCGCCGAGGCCGTGAAGGAGCACTTTGGAAAGGCCGTGCTCGCGTTCGAGAAGGCCGTCGCTCTCCATCGCAAAGGGAAATACAAGGAATCCGACGAAGCGGGAACCGAATGCAAGACGGAATTCTGGGCGGCAGTGGCCGAGGTTCAGAAACTCCGAAAGGACGGCGTGATTCCATAGTTCTCGCCGTCTGGTCGTTTTTTCGAGAACACCTCGTGGACTTTGTTTGGATAGAACAAACGAATGGGGACTGATTGCGCCAATCGCCCCCGTGTCAACGCTCTGGTGGTTCACGTTGACGGCGGGGCAAGAAACAACCCTGGACCTGCCGCCTATGGCTATGTGATTTGCAGGGCGGACGGCACCGAAATCGAAGCCCGCGGCGAATTCATCGGCGAAGCGACAAACAACATCGCCGAATACCGGGGCATGATAGCCGCGGCGAAGCGCGCCGTCGAACTCGGAGCAAGTGCGGCCGTCTTTCGCGTTGACAGCGAATTGCTCGAGCGTCAGGTCAACGGTAGATACCGCGTGAAGGCCGCGCACCTGCGCTCGCTCATCATCGAACTGATGGATACGTTGCGGCGCCTTCCCGAATGGCGTGTGGAGTACGTGCCGCGGGAACGGAACCAGAAGGCAGACCGCATGGTGAACCTTGCGCTCGACACACGCGGAGCCGTGCCGTGATCCAGATGGACGTAGTCTCCGGCCCGAACAGGGGGGCGTCGTTCTG
>CAZBRH010000010.1:7017-15837 GCA_964494245.1 uncultured Planctomycetota bacterium
CAGGTCGAATGCCGTGAAGACAAATACATCATCCGCGACCTCGGCAGCACCAACGGCACATTTGTCAACGGCAAAGCCATCACGGTCGCTTCTCTCAAGGCGGGCGACGAGGTCCGGCTCGGCCAAACTGTTCTCAAGATTACCTCCATCTACATCGGCCGGGTGAAGCGCCCGGGGAAAGTCAGCATATCGGACGCCGGGCCCGCGTGCCCTGTGCCCGTGCAGGCCCGCGTCTCGCACGAGACCGCGCCGCCCGTACTCGACCAACCGTCCGAGCAAACCGCGCTCCCCGAACTCGCCGACGCATATCGCCGCCTTCTCGCAATGTATAAGGTGTCCAGCATCATCCGCAGCAGTCTGGATCTCGACAAGCTGCTCGACGAAGTGCTCGCCCAAGTCTTTCGCAACTTCCGCGCCGAACGCGGCCTTATTATGCTCGTTGATGACGAATCCGGAGAACTCGTTCCCGCCGTCTTTCGGTCGCGTTCCGAAGACCCCAGCGCCGCCGAGATGACCATATCGCGGACAATCGTGAGCCAAGTTGTTGAAAAACAAGAGGCGATCCTCACAAGCGACGCGACGCTCGACGACCGCTTCAAGGCCGGCCAGAGCATCATCCAGCAAGACATCCGCTCTGTGATGTGCGCCCCCTTGAGCACAAAAAACCGCGTGCTTGGCATCATCTACGTCGATTGCCGATCGCAGGCCGGGACGTTCAAGAAAGCCGACCTCGAACTGCTGACGGCCATCGGGAACGAAGCGGGCATCGCCGTCGAAAACCGACTCCTGCGCGACGCAAACATTAAGGCCGAACGCCTCGCCGCCGTCGGCCAAACCGTCGCCGACCTCTCCCATTACATCAAGAACGTCCTGAGCTGCATGCAGGCCGGCTCCGACATCGTGAATCGGGCGCTCGAACGCAACGACATGGAGGGCGTCCGCAAGGGATGGAGCATCGTCGACCGCAACGAGCGCAAAATTTCCGAACTTGTGCTCGACATGTTGAGCTATTCTACGCCCCGCAGGCCCGCCCGTGTTTCCTGCAACCTGAACAATATCGTCGAGGACGTCGTGGAAAGTATCCGGCCAGCCGCCGCAAGCGCTGGCGTCCGGATTGTCCTCGAACTCGACCCCGAACTGCCCGAGGCGCAAGTGGACCCCAGCGGCATGCAGCGCTGTATCATGAACCTGATTGACAACGCGCTGGACGCCGTTGCCGGCCGGCCGGACCCGACCGTGACGATTTCGACGTCCCGCGAGGGAAGCAGTGTCATTATTCGTGTGCGCGACAACGGCCCCGGCGTGCCCGAAGAAATCCAATCGCGGATTTTCGACGTTTTCTTCAGCACGAAGGGGGATGCGGGGACGGGGCTTGGGCTAGCGGTCGTGAAAAAGATTGTGAACGAACACGCCGGAGAGCTATCCCTGTTCTCGCCGCCCGGTCGCGGAGCCGAGTTTCGCGTCGTCCTGCCTATCAAGCCCGCCGAGTCCGCGCCGGAATAGCTGCACCGACCAGTGCCACGCGCCGACGCTTGAACGCCCCGCGCCGCTCTGCTATGATGCTCCGCCGATCGCCCGCTTCCGGGACCAAAATAGAGAGGAGACTCGTTGGCGAAGGCGATTACGAAGCGTAGCGAGGACTACTCGCGCTGGTACACGGACATCTGCCTCCGGGCGGAACTGGCCGACTACGCTCCGGTCAAGGGCTGCATGGTCATTCGTCCGAACGGCTATGCGATCTGGGAAAAGATGCGTGACGCGCTCGACGGCATGTTCCGCGAGACGGGGCACAAGAACTGCTACTTCCCGATGTTCATCCCCGAAAGCTTCATGAAGCGCGAGGCGGAGCACGTCGAGGGCTTCGCACCCGAATGCGCAGTGGTGACCGAGTGCGGCGGAAAGCCCGTCGAAGAGCGGCTCTACATCCGCCCGACGTCCGAGACGATCATCTGGCACATGTATAAGAACTGGATTGGGTCCTACCGCGACCTGCCGCTGCTTTACAACCAGTGGGCGAACATCTGCCGCTGGGAGAAGCGGACGCGGCTCTTCCTGCGGACGAGCGAGTTCCTCTGGCAGGAAGGCCACACGGCCCACGCGACCGAGGCCGAGGCCGTCGAGGAGACGCTTCGGATGCTCGGCATCTACCGCCGCTTCGCCGAAGAGTGGATGGCGATGCCGGTCGTCTGCGGCCGAAAGACGGAGAACGAAAAGTTCGCTGGCGCCGTGGATACCTACTCCATCGAGGCGATGATGCAGGATCGGAAAGCGCTTCAGGCGGGAACGTCGCACTTCCTTGGCCAGAACTTCGCAAGAGCGTTTGACGTGCAGTTCCAGAACCAAGAGGGCCGGCTCGAGTATGCTTGGGCGACAAGTTGGGGCGTGAGCACCCGGCTCATCGGCGGGCTGATCATGACGCACAGCGACGACAACGGTCTCGTTGTGCCGCCTCGGCTGGCTCCGACCCAGGTGGTCGTTGTGCCCATCTGGCGGGACGAGGGACAGCGGGCTGCGATCCTTGCTGCGGCCGACAGTGTGAAGGCGGCGCTGCCCGGCAGGGCCGTTTATGTGGACGCGCGTGACAACGTGACGCCCGGTTGGAAGTTCACCGAACACGAAGTGAAGGGCGTTCCTGTGCGCATCGAGATTGGGCCGCGGGACGTCGAGGCGGAGCAGGTTGTTGTCGTCCGGCGCGACACGGGCGCAAAGGCGCCGATGCCGATGGCGGCTGTGGGGGAGGGCGTGCCGCGAGTGCTCGACGACATTCAGTCTGCGCTCTTTGCAGCCGCAAACGCACGGATGGACCAGTTCTCGTATCCTGTGGACGATTACCGCGAGTTCCAGGCGAAGATCGAGGAACCCGGGGGGTTCCTTTACGCGCACTGGTGCGGCGACGGCGCGTGCGAGCGGCGCGTCGCCGAAGAGACGAAAGCGACGATACGGTGTATCCCGCTTGGCGCGCCTCTGGACGCCGGGCCGTGCATCGCCTGCGGCAAGCCGGCGACGATGCGCGTCCCGTTTGCGAAGGCGTATTGACGCGGAGCGGGCTTCCCCTATAATCCTGTCAGTTCCGCGGCCGTTGTCGTTGGTTCTTCCGATCTTGTCTTGGATGCGCGACTAAGATGGAACACTCAAAGCGTGTAGTCATTTTGGGAGGAGGACCGAACCGCATTGGGCAGGGGATCGAGTTCGACTATTGCTGCTGCCACGCCTCGTATGCGTTGCGGGAACTCGGCTACGAGAGCATCATGGTCAACTCGAACCCCGAGACGGTGAGCACAGACTACGACACGTCGACGCGGCTTTACTTCGAGCCGCTGACGCGCGAGGACGTTCTGCACATCATCGAACGGGAGCAGCCGGTCGGCGTGATCGTGCAGCTTGGCGGCCAGACGCCACTGAATCTGGCGGTACCGCTCGCGCGCGCCGGTGTGCGCATCCTCGGCACGTCGCCCGACAGCATCGACCGTGCGGAGGACCGCGAACGGTTCCGCCAGTTACTCGACGATCTCGGCCTTCGGCAGCCGATGAGCGGAACGGCCACGTCCTTCGACGGGGCTGCGGCCGTTGCCCGCGAGATCGGATACCCGGTGCTCGTCCGGCCCTCCTACGTGCTCGGCGGCCGCGCCATGGTCATCTGCTATGACGAACAGCAGCTGGAGGCGCACATGGCGAAGGCCGTTGACGCTTCGCCCGACCGCCCCATACTGGTCGACAAATTCCTCGAAGATGCCATCGAGGTGGACGTCGATTGCATCGCCGACGGCGAGACCGTCGTCGTGGGCGGCTACATGGAGCACATCGAAGAGGCCGGCATCCACTCGGGCGACAGCGCGTGCGCCATCCCGCCCATTACGCTGACGAATGAAGTCGTCGACGAGCTCCGCCGCCAGACCCACGCATTGGCGCTGGAACTGGGCGTCAAGGGTCTAATGAACGTGCAATACGCGATCCGCAACGACATCGTCTACGTTCTTGAGGTCAATCCCCGTGCCTCGCGGACAATCCCCTTCGTCAGCAAGGCCATCGGCGTGTCGCTTGCGAACCTTGCCACGAAGGTGATGATGGGCAAGCGTCTGGCGGAGCTTGGATTTACGAAGGAAGTGCCCATTCAGCACGTCGCCGTCAAAGAAGCTGTGTTTCCGTTCTCGCGGTTTCCAGGCGTGGACGCGACGCTCGGCCCGGAGATGAAATCGACGGGCGAAGTGATGGGCATCGACCCGTCGTTCCCGATGGCCTTTGCGAAGGCCGAGCTGGGCGCCGGCCAAAACCTGCCGACCTCCGGAACGGTCTTTGTCAGCGTCAGGGACCGCGACAAGCGGCACATCGTCCCCATTGCCGCCAAGTTTGCCGAAATGGGCTTTGCGATCATGGCGACGGCCGGAACGGCGCACGCTCTGCGCCGGATGGACGTGCCCGCCCGCGTCGTCAAGAAGGTCTCGGAAGGGCGGCCAAACATCATCGACCACATGAAGCAGGGCGAAATCTCGCTCATCATCAACACTCCCAGCGGCAAGATTGGGCGGCAGGACGAGGTGCACATGCGGAGCACCGCCATCGCGTGCCGTGTGCCGCTTGTGACGACAGTCTCAGCTGCGGAGGCGACGGCCGGCGCGATTGATGCCCTCCGTAAACGCGAGTTTCGCGTCAAGAGTCTCCAAGAGTATCACGCCGATGTTGCAAAAGGGACGGAGCAGACGTTTTGAGCCGAAAGTCCTTGCAAATCGGGCAAGTGTCGCTATAATTGTTCGAGACGAATGGAGCACAAGGCCTGACAGGAAGCTCGAATGTCGCGCGTTTGTGAAATCTGTGGCAAGCGCCCCCATGCGGGGCGAGCGCTGGAATACCGCGGCCTCGCCAAGAAAAAAGGCGGCGTTGGGCGAAAACTTACGGGCATCAGCAAGCGGGTATTCAAGCCGAATGTGCAGTCCGTTCGCGCTGTAATCGACGGCGAGGTTCGCCGGATCAAGGTCTGCACGGCCTGTATTCGAAGCGGCAGGGTTACCAAGCCAGCGTAACGCCGCCGATGCGGCGAAGCCGTTCTGCCATCTGCTTCACTACCGGCCAACCACCAATGTCCGACCGCAAGCCCCGGCCTGAAGACGCCGACGCCATCGAGCACCTCGCCCGCGCCCGCGACGTCCTCGTCCGCGAAATCCACAAAGTCATCATCGGGCAAGACGAAGTCATCGAGCAGATACTTATCGCCATGTTCTGCCGGGGCCATTGCCTGCTCGTCGGCGTGCCCGGCCTCGCGAAGACACTGATGATCAGCACCGTCGCCCGCGTGCTTCAACTCGAATTCCGTCGTATCCAGTTCACCCCCGACCTCATGCCCTCCGACATCACGGGGACCGACATCATCGAGGAGGACATCGCCACGGGCAAGCGGAACTTCCGCTTCATCAAAGGCCCCATCTTTGGCAACATCATCCTTGCGGACGAAATCAACCGTACCCCGCCGAAAACCCAAGCCGCGCTTCTCCAGGCCATGCAAGAGTATCAGGTGACCGCCGGCGGCCGGAGCTACAACCTCGACCTTCCGTTCTTTGTCCTCGCGACGCAGAACCCAATCGAACAAGAGGGCACGTATCCACTGCCCGAGGCGCAGCTCGACCGGTTCATGTTCAACATCTTCATCGACTACCCGACCAAGGACGAAGAGCACAAGATTGTCAAGACGACAACATATGAGCAGGAAGCCGAACTGAAGACGGTCCTGCGGGGACGCGACATTCTCGCGATCCAGAAGATCGTCCGCCGCGTCCCCGTTTCCGACCACGTCATCGACTATGCGATCCGGCTCACTCGGGCGACACGCCGGAACACAGAGGACGCGCCGCCGTTCGTCAACGAATGGCTCTCTTGGGGAGCCGGGCCGCGCGCCGCGCAATACCTCGTCCTCGGCGCCAAGGCGCGCGCCGTCCTGCACGGACGATACAACGTTTCCTGCAACGACGTCCGCGCGATGGCGATCCCTGTCCTACGGCACCGTATTTTCACCAACTTCAACGCCGACGCCGAGGGGGTCGACTCCGTTCGCATCATCAAGGAACTCCTCAAGACCGTGCGGGAGCCGGCGGAGGAAGATTATCAGTTGTGAGTTGTGAGTTGTGAGTTGTGAGTGGCGAGACATTGGATGGAGCGGAGACAACGGGCGGTGCCAAGCCGGCAATACGGACGTACCGTGACCTCGCTGTTTGGCAGAAGAGTATCGAGTTGACGCAGGCGGTCTATGAGATGACCCGGGGCGCGTCAATCCCGCAGGACGAGCGCTTTGGTCTCACTGCGCAGATGCGACGTGCGGCGGTATCGGTACCCTCGAACATCGCAGAAGGACAGGCACGGCGCACGGCCGGAGACTTCGTGCGGTTTCTCTACGTGGCGCGCGGCAGTCTCGCTGAACTGGACACGCAGGCACTCGTCGCGCTCAACCTGAAGTATATGAGTAAGCAAGACCACGGCCATCTGACGGCGCGCATCGACGAGCTCCAGCGAATGCTGTTCCGGCTGATTGAGAAACTCGGCGGCCGCAAGTAGTTCCCCCGCCCCGCTCACAACTCACAACCCACAACTCACAACGACCTCCGCCGCGCGAAAACAGCGATGACTTGAACGATCTCCGGCGGCCGCACCAGCGCGTGGATTCGGCGCAGACAGGCGCTCACGTCCGCTGCCGACACTCCCTCGCGCAGGAACAAATGCAGCAGGACTGCTGGCTTCTGGTTCACGCGGTGCACGGCGCCGGGCACGAACACAGCCCGCACACGAGCCACGTCCTTGACCCGGATGGCCGTTGTGCCCACCTTTTTGACCACGATGTCCGCCACATCGCCGCGTTCGCCCGGATGCTCCCCGACGATGACGCGGTGGTAGTCGTCCACGCGCAGAATCCGCTGCTCGATTGCGGCCGCCAGCTCGGCGGCGTCGATTCCACACGCCTTTGCCCGGTCGGGATCGATCTCGACAAGCGTGTCGCGTCGCGGGGCGCCCGGCAGCTCGAACCGGACGGTGTCGGGAAGCTGCATCACCATATGCGCGAATTCCGAAGCCGCATCGTGGTGTTCGGGCTTTGCGTCCTCCGCGTCCAGAACGAGCGCTAGAACAAGGTCGGGAAAGAGCCCGAGGTCCGCAGCATAGGCCGCTGCTTTTGCCCCGTCCGGAAGCTTGTTCTGAATCTGCTTGATCTTCGCGTTCGCATCAAATGCGACCTTGTGGCTTGGAATCGCAGGGTCGTGCTGGAGCCGGATTACGCAGCTTTCCGCATCGCACGTCGTGATTGTCCGAACGACGCCTTTGATCTGGGCGAGTTCGCGTTCGAGCGGGACGGCCAGTTGCTCCGCCACCCGCTCCGCTGTTCCGCCGTCCCAAAAGGCGCGCACGGTGATGCTCCGCGGCACATGCTCCAGAGCGTGAGGCATCGGCGCGGCGCACGAGACGCACAACCACAGCGACCAGGCAAGCATATAAGATAGGGAGCGATTCATCTCGGCTCGCATAGTAGGTGGCCGGCGGCGTGTCGTCAAGGGAAAACGCGGCCGCGCCCGACTTCGGCAGGCGCTCGATGATCAGAGGGATCGTCGGTTGGCGCTCCGGGGATCGCGGACAGTGCGGCCGGTATGCAGGACGCCGCGCATCGCGGCGTCGCGGAAGGGGCGCGATGGATCATAGAGTTCAAGACGCGTGTCCACAGTGTTCACCATCACGCCGGCGCGGTGGCGTGGCAGCGACGCAGCGATGACGCCGTCCGGGCGGATGAACGCGCTCGACCAACTCTGGTAGTAGGCCGACGAGTTGTTCATGCTGACCCAGAAATAGTTCGTCGCCGCGTGGCACTGCATCGTCGGCCGCATAATCCCCGTCCAGACATTCGGCCCCTTCGCCCCGCGGGCGTTGTGGAAGGACTGGAAGATGCACTCGACGCCGAGCTTCCGGTACTCGCGGTAGATTTCGGGGAAACGGAGGTCGAAGCAGATGAGCGCGCCGCACCGGACGCCGTTGACCGAGAAGACGGGCAGGTAGTCGCCGGGCGTATAGTAGCCGAGGTCGCTGCCTGTGCAGAAGCGCTTGTCGTACCGGTCGACAATGCGGCCGTCCGGCCCGATGATGTAGAGGCAGTTGTGCGGCAGATGCTTGCCCGTGAGGCGATGGGCGCTGCCGAGGATGACCCACACGCGCTCGGCGGCGGCGAGGCGGCGGATGGCCTCGGTCTCCGCCCGCAGCGCCCCCCAGTCGAAGCCGTCCCAACTCTTGAACTCTGCGCCGGCGTAGCCCGAAAGCGCCGCCTCGGAGAAGTGCACGACGTCCGCCCGCAGCCGCTTCGCCTGCATAATCTGGCACCGCACCTGCGCGGCGTTGCGGCGAATGGACGCCGTGACGGCGAACTGGCACGTCGCGACGCGGATCGTTCCCTTTTTCCTCATGCTCGCACGTCCTCCTGTGGTTAGCGTGTCGAACTGCGTTGCCTCAGTCAGCGTTCGCTGCCGGCGAAGCCGAGGTATTCGTCGAGCCAATCGTCGGTCCGGAGCACGGCTTTGCGCTGGCGGAGTGCGAGCCGTTCGGCTCGGCGCTGGGCGAGGTCAAACAGGCGGCGCGCCAGCGGCGAAGAAATGTTGCCGTCGGCCCCGCCGTGGGATCGCCTCAAGGCGGCGGCGAGATGCGAGGCGTGGCGCCGGACAAGCTCATCTTCGAGCGAGACGATGGCCTGAGCGCTGCCTGGGTCGCCTTGCCGCGCCGAACGGCCAAAGAGCTGGCGGTCGATGCGCCCGGCTTCGTGGCGTTCGGTTGCGATGACGTGAAGGCCGCCGAGTTCGGCGACGC
>CAZBRH010000010.1:15857-19040 GCA_964494245.1 uncultured Planctomycetota bacterium
CGGACGGCAAGGCCACGCGGGCCGCGATCTTCCCCTGCGCTTCGGCGACGATGCGGGCTTCTTCGGCGTGCCGCACAGCATTCAGCACCTCGTGGTCGAGTCGTTCGGCGGCGAGGAGGTCGCTCAGGTGCTCGCTTGCGCCGACGCTCCGTGTTCCGACCAAAACCGGCCGGCCCTGGTCGTGGAGCCGTTTGATTTCGCGGACGATGGCCTGCCATTTCGCCTGCTCGGTCGCATACACGGCATCGGGAAGGACCTTGCGGATGCACGGCCGGTTTGTCGGTATGACGACGATGGGCAGATTGTAGATTTGCCAGAACTCGCGCCACGCTTCGCTGGCTGTACCGGTCATTCCGGCGAGCTTGCGATAGGAGCGGAAGAATCGTTGGAAGCTGATGCGGGCGTAGGTGTCCTTCGGCGGATTTACTTCGAGTTGCTCTTTGGCTTCGATGGCTTGGTGGAGGCCGTCGCGCCATGTGCGGTCGGGCATCAGGCGGCCGGTGAATTCGTCAACGATTACAACTTTTCCATCTTGCGTGACGTATTGTCTGTCGCGGATGTAGAAGTGCCGAGCGGTGAGCGCTTGAACGGCGAGCTCTTCGCGGCGGCGTGCGCCGCTCCAGACGCCGCCGAGTCCTTCGGTTAGTTTGGCGAGGCAGCGTTTGCCCGACGGGGTCAGGTCGATTTCACGGTAGCGGTCATTGACGCGGTAGTCGGCGCCGGGTTCGAGTTCGGCGGCCAGTTGAGCGGCGCGGCGGAACGCTTCGACCTGTTCGGGGTTGGGCGCCTCGCCGGAGATGAGCAGCGGCGTAACGGCCTCGTCGATGAGGAGCGAGTCGGCCTCGTCGACGATGGCGCAATGGAGGCCGCGCTGGACGACGCGGTCGGTGCCTCGTCCGTCGCCGTCGATGATCTTGGCGAGGAGCGCGGCGGGCAGGGTGCGGAGCTTGCCGATGGCGAGCCGGTCGCGAAGGAAATCGGCGGCCACTTCCTTGTTTGTGCAGTAGGTGATGTCGGCGTCGTAGGCGGCGCGGCGATCGGTAGGCGACATTCCCTGTTCGATGTAGGCCACGCTCAACCCGCAGAAGCGGTAGATGCTCTCCATCCATTGGGCGTCGCGCCGCGCGAGGTAATCGCTGAACGTGATGACATGGCAGCCGCGTCCGCGCCAGCCGGCGACCGTCGCGGGCATGGTCGCCGTGAGCGTTTTGCCTTCGCCTGTGGCCATTTCGACGATGCAGCCGGATTCGATGGCGAGAGCGCCCGCAACTTGGACGAGGAAGGGGCGTTCTCCGCGCTCGCGCGAGGCGACCTCGCGGACCAGCGCGAACGCGCGGTCGAGGTCGCGGGGTGTTTCGCGCCCGCGTCGGAATACGTCGCGGAGTTCGGCGGCCGTCTCGCGCAGCTAGGCCGGACGCGGCCGGCGCGGTCGCAGTTCGGCGCGGCGGAGGAAGATTTGTTGCCGCGGAGCAAGTCGCGCGGCGTATCCGCGTGCGGCGTCCCACGCAGCGTCCAATCCCCTTGGCAACTTCTTGCCCGAAGGCGGGACGGAGAGCATGCGCCAGATGGTGCTGGGAACGGTGGGCACGTCAGACTTGGAACCTCCGTTGGAAAAGGCGCTGGATGGACTGCCACCATTGGACGGCGAGGGGGCGCGGGGGCAGGGATGCCCGGATGACAACGCGTTGGCCGGTGCGCAGGACGCCGGCGCCTTTCGGGGCGACGCGAACCTCAAAGAACCTCTCTGCGGCGCGGGTCCCGCGCGTGTCGTCGGCGGTCGTTTGAACGGATCCGCCGGCGAGGTAGCCGAGCGCGGCGGAAGGCAGTTCCTGGCGTCCAGAATCCAGGATGTCCGTGATGGTTCCACCGAATTTGAGATCGGGGCTTCCGCGAACTCGGAGCTCGACGGACCGGGCGGCTTGGTTGTTTCGGACTTTGATTTCGTCGTGAAGCGGTCCCGCGCTGGCTTGATCGCCTATTCCGCGGACTAGCACTTCGCCGACGCTTGCGACAAGGCCGACGCGGTCGCCCCGGCGGATGTAAGTCCCCAGCATATGCTCAATATCAGGGGCAATCCATTCACCGGGCAACGGGGCGCGGATTGTGAGGGCATCGACCTGTGCTCGCGCATGGTTGATCTGTTCGTCGGCGGCGGCAATTGCCTCGGCGAGCACTTGCGCGTCCGCCGTGCGGTTCTCGCTCTGGGCCAGACGCCTCTTGTGTTCCATGGCCAGCCGGCCGGCAACAAGTTGCTCCAGTGTCGTCTCAAGAGAGGGATTCACAAGAACGAGCAGCGGATCGTCGGCGTTTGCATGCTCTCCGGACCGACGCCAGATGCTCGCAATGAACCCGTCGGCCCCGGCGTGAACGTAGGCAAAGCGCACCGGTTCGACAACGCCTTGGATGCGATAGCGGTCGGGGGCCGGAATGGCGCTCACCGAGCCAACAATGAGTGCAAGCACTGCGATTGTCGAGGCAACGGCGCGTCCTCGGACCCTGTGCAGCTCACTATTTGTGGCGAGGTAGTGCGCGAACTTGCCTGCTGGAACGATCACCCAAGCGACCGCCGCCAGCACCGCAAGGACGACGCCCACGAAGAAGAGTTTATCTGCGATGAAGAGCAGAATCGCCACGCAGACCACGACGCGATAGATGGTCGATGCGATGCCGTATACGGCCAGCCAGGCACGTTCGGCGCGAGTGTGGGCCGGCGTTGTGGCGCCGCGAACTCCCCAAACGAACTTGCGGACGAGGTAGTAGAGGTAGTCCTTCGACCGCTGTGCGAGATTCGGCATTTCAAGCAGGTCGGACAGGATGTAGTAGCCGTCGTAGCGGAGCAGGGGATTGGCATTGAAGAGGATGGTGGATACGCCTGCGATGAACATCGTGTTGTAGGCGAGCGCGTGGAGCGTTGTGCCCTGCGAACTGTTCGCCCAAAGGATTGCGGCGACGGAAGCGACGGCGAGTTCGACCATCATTCCTGCGGCGCCCACCGCGGCACGGTGCCACTTCTGTCGGAGCGTCCACGCGCTCGAAGCGTCGACGTAGGGAAGGGGTGTAAAGATAAGAAACATCACGCCGATGACGTGGACTTCGCCCCCTGTTCCGGAAATCTGGCCAAAGCGCTTGCAGGCAAAGGCGTGGCCGAACTCGTGGAAGACCTTGACCAGCACCAAACTCACG
>CAZBRH010000010.1:19050-19639 GCA_964494245.1 uncultured Planctomycetota bacterium
GCGAGCGCGAAGACCTCGGCGAGACGGTGGGTGACGTAGAGGAGCGGCAGGTTCGCAGGGTCCAGAATCCCCGACGCTGCGTCGGTGAGGGCTTCGGCACGGCCGGCGAGGAAATGGAGCGCGGTTCCGACAAGCGCGCCCCACGCGATCAGTCCCGGAATACTGAACATCTTTCCGACCACGCCGACCCAACGATCCAGGAAATGGTCGGGATCGAACAGGGGGATACGCACGAAGAGGAGGTTCATGAGATAGCCGCGCAGCTCGCGGCCGACACGCTGACGGTAGCGCTGGAAGAGCGTCTCGGTATCGGGCGGGAGGTCGGCGTGGAGCAGGTTGGACGTGTAGAGTTGTCCGAGCAGACGGATCGTTTCGCCTTGTGTTGGGGCTGCGTCGCCGAGTTGTTCGTTGCAGATTGCCCACGCCTTCGCCACTGTTCGCCGCCCGTCGAGCAGCGCAATCAGGTGATACGCAGGGCCGTTGAGGCGGAAGAACTGGTTGCTCGCCGGGTCTTGGACGACGTGCCAGAGTTGGCCGCGGAAATGTTGGCGGAAGATTTGGACGGTGGAGCGGAGTCGCGGGCGGAGTT
>CAZBRH010000010.1:19654-23876 GCA_964494245.1 uncultured Planctomycetota bacterium
ACGCGATACCAGGACTCGCTGAACGTCGGCCGGTCAACGGGCATGGGCACCTCCGCAAGCTACAACCAAAGCTGCATGCGCAGCCAGTTCACGAGGCGCCGCGTCCATATCCATACGTAGCGACGGCGGTCGACGCGGATTTTCGCGATGCCTTCCATTCCTGGGCGCATCCACGGCTCGGCAGAGAGAAGCATCGCGCGAACCTTGAACACGTTCCGCCTATTGACGATTTCGGCGACCGGGTTGATGCGGTCTACGACGAACTCCGACCGCTGGCCCGGCTGAGATGCTGTGGCCAGTTCGCCCGTCAGGGCTGTCCCAGCGCTTTGCCTTTCTTCCAACTTGGCAGCGAGGGCGATAACGTCGTCCTCCGGCACGGCGAGTTCGGCGCGGAGCGGCGTGATGGGCGCGATTTCGAACAGGACGTCGCCGGTTGTGACGCGGGCCCCCGTCCGCGGCTTCAGGTCGCCACTGACGACCTTTCCACTGATGGGGGCAACGATGGTCGCCTGTTCGATCCGGGACTCGATCAGGCGGACCTGTGCGGCGGCTTGAGCGGCCTCGGCGCGGGCGATCTGCGCTGCCGCGACGTTATTGTCTCGCATCGCCTGGTCGGCCTTTGTGAGCGCCACGATTTCCTGTGCCTTGGCCGTGGCGAGCTCACCGCGAAGCTCGACCGTCCGAAGCGTCGCCAGAACGGTCTTGTCTTTTTCTACGTCGTCGTTTGGTTCGACGAATACTTCTCTAAGGTAGCCATCAAAGGGGGCGGGAACGGCCCGCCGCTCGACGGCCTGAAGGACGAACGGTGCGTCGATGCAGTATTCGCCCTTGGCGAAGACGAGGAGGAGGAGCACGGCGCACGCCGCAAGTGCCGCCAGTTTCTTCCAAGTGTGCGTCGGTCCAAGCAATGCAGCGAGACCGCGGCGTGCGGACCGGGCGGCTTTCGCTCCGAACCAGAGGTCGGTTTCGTGCAGGCCTAATATCCGCGCGCCGCAAAGCTCGCACGTCAGGCGGAGGGCTTCTGTTTCCTCGATAGTAAAGGGGCGCTCTGCAGTGCGCTCAAGGACGAGGACGGCCCGCGGCTCGCCCTTCTGTCGGAGCGGCAGGCAGAGCACGGCGCTCGGCCCGTGGCGCTTCGAGAGCTCTGCGGCGGCGCGGGTGATGACCATCGATTCCGGGTCGCTGGGATAGAGCACCTCGGCGTCCTGGTCGAGGCATTCCTCGGCGGCTGCCTCGATGTCCTGCACGAGCTTCATCTTCCGAGCGAACTTTTCGGTGTGGCTCATTGCGCGAAGCTGGACGTAGCGTCCTTTGAGGAAGCCGATGCTCACGCGATCGCAGTCCCATCGCGCGGCCGTTTCGTTGCAGAAGGTCATCGCCGCCGCCATGAACCGTTCGTGGGCGTTGACGGCGGCGAGGACCTCCATTGCGGCGCGCAGCCGCGCGAGGTCGGCCTGTCGGCGCTGGAGGGCGAGCCGCAGTTCGTAAAGACTGAGGAAGCCGGTGGTCATTTCGAGCCGCTCGCGCCGCATCGCCACGCGGGAGGCGTCGAGCGTCTCGAGGAGGAACACGGCTAGCCCCTGAAAACCGCCGCCTCCGCCCAACGGGACGAGCACGAGATGGCGGTCGGCGGGCTGGCCGTAGAGCGCGTCGGGCCGGTGCAGCGGCTCGGTGTGCGTCCGACTGGACGCGATGACGCTGGGAGCAAATTCGACTGCTTGGGCGAGCCAGACGACGGGAGGCGACCCTGCGGGTAGCTTGGGGTGGACGGCGAGGACTTCCACGCGGTTCTTGGGACCGATGCGGAGGACGGCGCCGGCAGCTGCCTCGCCGACACGGCACTGAAGTGCCAGCAATCGGTGGAGAAATTCTTGTGGCGATCCCTCGAAATGGGCAAGGCCGGCGAGCATGTGAGCTGTCGTCGGCGCCTCGGGGCCAGAAGCGATCTCCGGTCGCACTGAGCTCTCTGATTCTTGTGCCGGTCCCAGCGCCATCGGGAGCCAATCCCCCCAACGTGGTTATTTGTCTTTGACGCGGCGACGGGCCACGTCGAGCTCGAGTTCGCCGAATTGCTCCTCGTGCCGACGGATAAGCTGGCCGAGCGTGAGTGCGAGGCGCTTCGCCGAGTAGTAGTTCATGATGACCCGATTCGTTATCTGGAACATGATGCCGGGCTGGTCTGTTCCCTGTGCGCCGGGGACGACGAGGTTCAGGCCAAAGTCGAGCATGACCTCTTCCGCGGTGCCGTTCGTGCGGAAGGCGTTGGCGTAACTTGTGGTCATGTTCCGCTCGTCGATGCGGATTTGGACCTGCTGTTGGCCGGTCTGTTCGCGGGCCTGCTCTTCGATCGGCCTGCTGGCGGTTGGTTCATTGGGTTTTCCGTTGGGCATGGTCGGCTCCTTATCTTCTACGGGTTTTCGGGAAGTGCAAACCGGACATAGACATGTTCGCCGGCTGGGCGGCTGGCTGGGTTGGGCGCCTCGACGCGCACAGTCAGCGTATCGCTGGCTGCGTCGGCTTCCGCTGCAATGAAGGTCACTTTGCCTATCACGGCAGGGACGTCTTGCTCGCGGAATTGGACTTGGGCGACTTGGCCGACTTTCACGGCCAATGCTTCCTCACGCGGCACGGGCACGTCGAGCCGCAGCGGGTCAATCCGGACGATGCGGATGACCGGCTGGAGGCGATCTGCGGACTCGCCGGGCTTCAAGAAGAGCTTTTCGACTTTGCCGTCGAAGGTGCTTGTGAGCCGCATGCGGTCGAGCTGAATGCGGGCCTCTTGGTAGCGGAGGCGGCTTTGCTCAAGCTCGAACTTCGCGAGCCGGAGCGCGAGTTCGGCCAGTGTAACATCGAGCTTGGCGCGATCGACTTCGAGTGCGGGGCGCTCGGCTTCTTCGAGCCGCTTGAGCTCGACTCTTTTCTGTTCCAGCCGGGCATCGGCTGCCTGAACACGGGTTTCGTCGCCGGCCTGCGCCTTGAGCTGTTCGACTTGCACGCGCTCCGCCTCATCGTCAAGTTCTACGAGAAGCTGTCCTGCCTTCACCGTGTCGCCGTCCTTGACGAGCACACGCGAGATGCGGCCGGCAGTGACAAAGGAGAGCGTCACGTCCTCGCTTGGTCGGGTGATCGCCTCGATCCCCGCTGCCGAGCAGACTTGGGAGGCGGCCGTGAGAAGGATGCACGTAAATAGGCATAACGCGCGCGCAATATCATTATTCATAGCAAACAGTCTACCAGCCCAAGAGGCCTCTTTCCAACACCTATTACGTATCGGAAAACGTGGGCTTCGATTCACGCGGCTTGACTGCCTTTGTGTCTGAACTTAGAATCGCCAACGCGCACAAAAGATGCGACGAAGGGGCTTCGTCTTGCCACAACCCGACCGCACACCCGAACCGACCGAGACGCTGCGCGGGATCGTCGAACGGATCGTCTTTTCGAGCGACGAAACGCACTACACGGTGGCTCGCCTTGCGCCGGATGACCGCTCGCTCTTTTCTGAGACGGTGACAATTGTTGGCCAGTTCCCCGGTCTGATCGAGGGCGAGGCGGTGCTGGTCGAGGGGCGCTGGCAGGAACACAAACGCTTCGGTCGTCAGTTTGTGGTTGACCGGTATAGCTCGGTCGCGCCGCCGACGCTGCTGGGGATGGAGCGGTATCTGGGATCGAAGCTCATCAAGGGCATCGGGCCGGAGTTCGCGCGGCGCATCGTCCGGGCATTTGGCGAGAAGACGCTGGAAGTTCTCGACAGGGAACCGGAGCGGCTGCTGGAGGTTCCGGGCATCGGTCGCGGACGGTTGGAGAACATCGTCAGTTCGTGGCGGGCACACCGAGCTATACACGATGTGATGGTCTTCCTTCAGGGGTTGGGAATCAGCGCGGCGTATGCGTCGCGCGTCTATAAGGCGCTCGGTGTGGGCGCGATCGATGCGATCAAGGCGAATCCTTACTGCCTCGCGGGAGAGGTACAAGGAATCGGGTTCAAGAAGGCCGATGCGATCGCGAGGGCCATGGGGTTTCCGCACGATGCACCGCAGCGCATCCGCTCTGGGCTCCTTTACGTGTTGAGTGAGTTGGCGGGGCAAGGGCACACCTCGTTCCCTAAGGAAAACCTGTTGGCGCGTATCTCTGAACTCCTGCAGGTGGAGCTTCGTCCGGTCGAGGATGCGCTGGAGCGCGAACAAGAGACCGGCCGCGTGGTGGTCGAGCGTGGTTTCGAGGG
>CAZBRH010000010.1:23888-28776 GCA_964494245.1 uncultured Planctomycetota bacterium
TCCTGCGAAGTCTTTATGACGCGGAAGTCCGTGTGGCGGAGGCGCTGCGAGCCATCGGATCCGCGGAATCGGAGCTGCGCGAAGTGGACGGCGCTGCGGCCGTGCGCTGGGCCGAGCAGCAAAACCGCATCGAACTTGCCCCCGCACAGCGCGAGGCCATCGAAGCCGTCCTTCGAAACAAGGTTACGATTATTACCGGCGGTCCGGGTGTCGGAAAGACCACGATCGTCAACTGCATCATCCCCATCCTGCGGCGATGCGGGATGAGCGTCCTGCTGGCCGCCCCGACCGGCCGCGCCGCCAAGCGGCTTGAGGAGACCACCGGCCAGAGGGCGCGCACTATCCATCGGATGCTCGAATGGAACCCGCACACGGGGCACTTTTCGCGGAACGCCGAAAACCCGCTTGAGGCCGACGCGATTATTCTTGACGAGACCTCGATGATGGACATCACGCTCATGCGCGACCTGCTGCTGGCCATCCCGACTAGGGCGTTGCTCGTGCTCGTCGGCGACGTGGACCAGCTTCCGTCCGTCGGCCCTGGAAATGTCCTGCGGGACATCATTCGTTCCGGGGTATTTCCCGTGAAGCGGCTCGACCAGATTTTCCGGCAAGATGAGGGCAGCGCGATTGTTCGGAACGCGCACCGAATCAACAGCGGCCACATGCCAGACCTCGAACAGAAGCCAGGGGCCGACCGCGAAGGGTTCTATTTCATCGAACGAGACGAACCGCAAGCCGTGCTCGACACGGTTCTCGAACTGTGCACCGCCCGCATTCCGCAGCGGTTCGGGATGGATCCGGTCGATGACATTCAGGTTATGGCGCCGATGTATCGGGGGATTTGCGGCGTGACGAATCTGAACGACGAGCTTCGCGCTCGGTTGAACGCTGACGCGAGGCCGGTCGTGAAGCGGTTCGGCAACTCCTTCGCTGCCGGCGACAAGGTGATGCAGATACGCAACGACTACGATAAGGATGTCTTCAATGGCGACATTGGCCGGGTAGCGGACGTAGACCGCGTGGCTGAGAGGGTCATTGTGCGGTTCGAGGATCAGCAAGTCGAATACCCGTTCGACGACCTAGATAGTCTTCAGCCCGCGTATGCCATTTCTGTGCACAAGTCGCAGGGCAGCGAGTATCCCGGTGTCGTCATCGCTTTGACCTCGCACCACTACGTGATGCTTCAGCGGAACCTGCTCTACACGGCCGTGACGCGCGGCAGGCGGCTCGTCGTTGTCGTCGGCGACAAGAAGGCGCTGGCCACGGCCGTGCGGAACGACCGCATCCGGCGGCGATACACAACACTCGCTCAAAGGTTGATGGGGCAATGATGCGGCCGGAGCTTCGGCTGGAGGGGGAATTGGTCTGGACGCCGGGTGCGAACCCGCGGGCTGCGGCGTTTGCGGCGGGTCCGGCCCCCGGTCGCGCTCCAGATAAGCCGTTCACCGCCGAGGTCCGGGGCGCGGCGGGCTCGGCCGCTTACCGCGCCCACATGTACCACACCAAGGTCCCGCAGGAAGCCATAGAGCCATACATAGAATACTATACGTCGCCCGGTGGGGTGGTTTTGGATCCATTCTGCGGCTCGGGAATGACAGGCGTCGCGGCTCTGCGCCGGGGCAGGCGGGCGTTGCTCATTGACCTTTCGCCGTTCGCCACGTTTCTTGCATACAACCATTGCGCTTATGTCGATGCCGCGGAGCTACGGGCGGCGCTCCGTCTTGTCCTTGAGAAGGTTCGACCGACGCTGGAGCCGATGTATCGCGTGGAATGTCCCAGATGCAGCTCACCGACGACAATCCGATACGTTGTGTGGAGCGACGTGTTCCGGTGTCCGGCCTGCCGCAAGCCCTACGTTCTCTGGGATGCGGCGGTGGATGCGGCTCGCCGTGTCCTGTCCGAATTCCGCTGCCCGCATTGTCGAAAGTCCATCAGGAAGCGGTTCGACGATCGCATCGGCAGCCGTCCGGTGGCAATGGAGATCAAGTGCCCGAACGGTTGCAGCGTGCGCGAGGTTCCGGTCGAGGAATCTGGCGACGCCGACCGGGGCGATGCCGATCTGGGGTTATGGTGGCCAACAGATCCGATTCCCGAAGGGCTCGACGAACTGAGCCGGGTTCGGCGGAGCGGCGCGAATACTGTTTCCGACTTGTTCACTCGGCGGAATCTTGAGGCCGTTGCGCGGCTTTGGGCGGCGGCGGCCGAGGTGGAGCCCGTGCGGCTCCGCGCGCGGGCGCTGTTTGCCCTCACGGCGATCTTGGTGCGCGCGTCTCGGCTCATCAAATACATCCCAGCGCGCCACATGGCTCCCGGACCGATCCTCGGAACGATGTATTTGCCGAGCTTGAGCGCCGAGATCAACGTCCTCGAACTGTTCGAGCGGCGTCTTCGCACCTTGTGCCGGGCGGCCGCCGAGATTCCCGCGAGCGCGGCAGATGCCCTCTGCGTTTCAACGCAAAGCGCGACCGACCTCTCGCCCATTCCGGACGCATCCATCGACTACGTGTTCACCGACCCACCCTTTGGCCATAACATCATGTATTCCGAGATGAACTTCCTTTGGGAGAGTTGGCTCGGATGGCGAACACGTCCAGAGATGGAGGCCATCGTGAGCCGCAGTCAATCCAAAGGGATCAGAGAATACGGCCGCCTGATGGAGGCGGCGTTCGCCGAGATCCGCCGCGTGCTCCGACCGGGCGGTTGGATGACGCTTGTGTTCCACAACACCCAGGCCGCCGTTTGGGCAGAAATCCAGCGTGGGATCGAGAAGGCCAAATTTTCCATCGAGTCCGTTCAGACCCTTGACAAGCCCCGCGAGACGTTCAAACAGGTCACCGCCCAAGGAGCCGTCGGCCACGACGTCGTGGTCAACTGCCGAAGGGCGGTGTCGCCCAGGCCGCGGAGCGGGGGAGGGGACCCCGTGGCGACGCTCGGCGACTTCTTGGACGGGGCGCCGGCCGGGCCGTGCAGGGAACGGACGGCGCGCCACCTGCACGCCCGGCTCGTCGGCGATATGATGCTGTCTGGCGCCACAATGGCGCTGGATTATCAGGATGTGCTTCGTTTGCTTGAACGGCATTTCGAGCAGCGGGACGGATACTGGTTTCGGCGGGGTTGACGCACTTGCCTTACGAGAAAGACGAAGCCATCGTCATTCGCGGTGTGGACTTCAGCGAGACAAGCCGCATCTATACGTTCTACGGGCGGCGGTTCGGCCGCTTTGCCGCGCTCGCCAAAGGCGCCCGACGGCGCTACAACCGCAACATTGGCCACCTCGACCTCTTTTCCTACGGGGAAGTCGTTTTTCTTTCCGGGCGCAGCCGTGCCCGCCTGCACATTCTGGCCGAAGTGTGTTCGTTCGACACATTTCCTCGAATACGCGAGAACCTCCCTCGCTTCTACGCCGCCTGCCACGCCGCCGAGCTGGTCGGCGCCATGACGGCGGAAGAAGACCCCTGCCCGGAGCTGTTCGACTGTCTGCTTGCGCTGTTGCGGCGCTTGGACGGCGGAACAGACCCTGTGCTGGCGCTCTTTGCATTTGAGGCGCACCTGCTGGTGCTTACTGGTTTTATGCCCGAGGTCTCGCGGTGCGTCTCGTGTGGGAAGGCGGCCCGGGGGAAGATGGTCAGCTTTTCGCTGCGGCTCGGCGGCATCCTCTGTTCGGTGTGTTCGGCGGGTGAACAAGAGAGGATTGACGAGCTTCCCGCTGGGGCGTTGCGGCTCTTGGGCAGGATCGCACGTGGGGAAACGACACGGCTCGAACGAGTGCGAATGGCGCCGGAGGTCGCCCGCGAGATGCGTCGGCTTCTGACCGCGTATGAGACCTACGTCCTCGGAAGGAAGCTGCGCACGGCTCGGTGCCTGTGATAGGGGCGCAGGGCGGTCAGCCCCCGCGCAGTTCGGCGGCGGCCCGCGCGAGCGAGAGCAGCGTCTTTCGCACGCTGGCGATGGTCGCGGCTTCGGTCGGCATCGTGTCAGTCAGCACAAAAGCCGGCTGGCCGGACACATCGGCGACCGCGACGGCGCCGTAGTCGAGAAAGCGGTTGTTCATCAGCGCCGCCTCGTAGGCGGCCTGCCGCGCCGGCCCGCAATTGACGACGAAGCGGTAGATTGGGGAATCCTCGCCGTCGGTCTCGCCGAGCAGGATAGCGACTTTTTCCTTCGTGTGCGCGTGTGGAACCTCGACTTGGTATCCCTCAGAGCCGATTGACCACGTGCAGCCGATGGCTTCTAAGGCGCGTTCGATGACGTTGGAGGGCGCGCCCCTCGGCTGCTGCGGCAACCCCGGCGGCGCTTCGTAGAGCGGGCGGAGTTTCGCGGCGGCGTGTTTCCGTTGCGGGGGTGCAGAAGCGGGTACCGGGGGGACCGAAGGCGCAGAAGGAGCGGCTCCCGTCATCGGCTCTGCCGCGGCGGGTTGCGGCGCGGACGCTGCGCCTGCTTCGGGTACCGCCGGCTCCACTGGGCGGCGCCCGCGTTCCGCCAGGGCTGCCTCGGCCTGTTCGCGGACAAAGCTGTCCGGGTCTTCGTGTGCGATGCGTTGAAGCAGGTCGAGCGACGCCTGGCCTGTCATCCGCGCCAGCGCGGCAACCAAGTGGTCGCGTATCTCGGCGTCCCGGTCTTTGGCCGCGCCTGCGAGGGCGTCCACGATTGCCTCGCCGTAGTTTTCGCCAAGCAGGTCAACGATTTCCCAGCGGGCGGGGATGGAGATGTCTCCGAGCATGCGTGTGAGCGGGGCTTTGGCGCTTTCGGCCCCGAGCTTTGCGAGTGCGAAGAGTGTTCGGCGCCGGAGCGCGGGGTCCTTCTCAATCAACATCTTTTCGAGCGAGGGAATGGCTTTCCGGTCGCCGAAGCGGGAGCGCCAGGCTTCGGCCAAGACGCGGGCGTC
>CAZBRH010000010.1:28786-33949 GCA_964494245.1 uncultured Planctomycetota bacterium
AAGCGGCCGAGTGCCTCGATCGCAGCGAAGCGGATGTTCGGGTCCTTGCTTGCGAGAGCTCCGAGGAGGGCCTCCAGAGCTCGGCGGTGTTCCTCGGAACCGGGGGCGGGGCGGGCGAATCCAAGCCCTTCGATGCCGTATTGCGCGAGGTCGGGGTCATCTGCGGCCGCGATTCGTGCGAGGTGGCAGGTGGTCTCGGTGGTATTCCTCGCTGCGATGGCGCGGGCGGCGGCGCTTCGGATTTCGCGCGATTCGGTGGGGTCCCGCAATGTTTCCGAGAGCAGGGCAAGCAGGTCCTCATCGGGGGGGCGAAGGCGGGCGAGCACAATCGCTGCTGGACGCGCAAGAGAGGCGTCGCTGGATTTCGCGGTGGATTCGAGGACGGGCGTGGCCGGCGGGAAGCCAAGCCGTCCGAGGACGATGGCGACGCGCGCGCGAACTTCCTCGGATTCGCCTTGGGCAGCGTCCCATGCGGACTCGAAGAGTCCATGGTCCACGCGTGCGGCAGAGTTGGAGGCGTCGGGCGCATCGCTGGCCATGGCCTCGTCGATAATATCGGCCATGAGGTGCGCGAGGTCGCCGTCGCCAAAAAGTTGCTCTTCCATCCAATCGCTGAATAGGGAAATATTCATTCTGCTGGCCCCTTGTTGGTGCTCTGGGCGCGGGGATTGTAGCGCCTTCGACAAGTGTAGTCAAACCAGCAAATTACGCGATTTACGTTTCGAATTCTTCGTTTCGAAGGCGACGGCTGGCCTGTTCGAGGAACGTGCGGTCTTCGTTGTTGAGGGAATTGATTCCCTGCTCGCTGATCTGCTTGAGGATTTGGTCGATGCGAGCTCGCGTTTCGACGTCGGAGCGTCGGGCAGCGCGCCGACGGCGGATTTCTTCGTCCAGTTCGCGCCGGGGCAGCCGCCATGCGCGGAAGTCGCCTGTTTCGGGGAGGCGAGGAAGGTGTCTGGCGAAGCGGCTGTCTTGGATGAGCCGCCAAGACGATGCTCCCACCCAGATGCCGACAAGAACGAGAAAAACATTTTGTTGCGGCAGGCCGAGGAGAATCATGCCAGCGGCCGCGACGATCCCGACCCGGCCAGCCCAGAGGTTGGCGCGGGCGCGACTGGTTCGCATCTCGAAAATGGCCCGCAGCGCCTGCCCACCGTCCATCGGGAACCCGGGAATCAGGTTGAACGCACCGATGAACAGATTCCACGACGCGAATGTTCGGGGCCAATCATGAATCGACGGCGCGGCGATTGCCGCCAAGCCCAGCATAAGGGCGCCGAACGCAAGGTTGCACACGGGGCCAGAGAGGGAGATGAGGACATCCGAAGCAGGCGTGGCGGGAACAGATGAAAGCTGCGTGAAACCGCCGAAGGGCCAGAGCGTAATGGCATCGACGCCGATGCCGTAGGCGCGTGCCGCAAGGGCGTGGGCCGCCTCGTGGAATAGGACGCTGACCAAGAGGCACAGCATCGCACCAAGGCCGATCCAGACTAGGTGCGGAGCTACCCTTACGTATAAGAGCGGTTCATAAAGGAAAAACAAGGGAAGAAAAAGAAGCGTCCAATGCGCCCGAACACGCGTTCCACGGATTCGGCAGATGGGAAGCGAGCCCTGCATTTGTTCTGTCCCGAAGCCCGCGGAACGCCAGAAGACCGCTTGCTCACCGATCCACGCACGAGCTTTTTGCGAGAACCGGCGAAAAAACTGTTTTCTTGTGCAGCAAATTAGCCGCTTGATGTATCCTAGTAGTGAAAAGCTTATGGCGCAAGCACGGAGATATGGCCGCGGTGTTTGACGCCCAGCAGGAATTTTGTAAAATCTGGCGTCGGGATGCTTTCGGCGAACGCGCGGACAGGAAATTGCGGAAGTCATGACGAAGCCCCGCGGGCTTTGGCCCCTTACGCTGTTAGCCCTTGCATTGCTTCAAGTTTCTCCTGACGCCAAGGCGGCTCAGGGAGACCGGGACCTCGACCCGGTTCTGGATGTAATGCCGGACATGGGGGACCGGTTCGCCTCGGTGGACGAGCTCATCGCCGAGAAGAAGTGGGAGCGGGCAATCGAAAAGCTTGCCGATATCGATGAGGAGGCGGGGGATACCGTCTGGACACGGGACGGGAAAGTCTATGTTTCGGTCCGTGACTATATTCGACAGCGACTGATGTCGCTTCCCGAGGAAGGTTTGGCGTTCTATCGGCTGCGCTACGAGTCGGAGGCCAAAGCGCTGCTTGAGGAGGGTCTGGCGAGGCAGGACGTGTCGCTTTTGGGGGAAGTGGCCGCACGGTATCCTGCGGCGGCTTGCGCAGCGGAGGCGCTGGACGCGGCGGCAAGCATTCTGATGGACCGTGGGGACTACGCGGCGGCGGGGGCGCACCTCGGACAGCTCCTTTCGCGGCCGGGTTCGGGCGGAGCGGCCGATCCCGATGCGCGGTTCGGGGCGATGGCCATTGCGAAACTCGGCTTCTGTATGGCAAAGCTGGGCGACCGCGCCGGGGTGAAGTTTGCCGTCGAGGAACTCAAGCGGTTGGGGCTCAGAGAAAAGCTGTTTATCGGTGGAGGGGACGATGTAGCTGCCTTCCTTCGTGCGCAGTCTGAGCGCGACATTGTGCGGCCCGTGGCGGCGGCGAGCGCGGCTTGGCCGGGGCCGGGCGGGCATCCCTCGCGCAACCGGCCGATGCTCGACATCAAGCCCAATATGTCGAAGCGATGGGAGCTGAAGATCGCAGAAGACACTAGCCCGCCGTCATCTCCGGCTCCGTTTCCCTCCAGTGTTTCGTATTACAATCCGTATGGGAACGTGGCCCTGACGAGCCAGACATCGCCGCTGCCGGTAACCGACGAGCAGGGAGTCGTTTATGTCAATACTGGCAACGGAGTATTTGCGGTAGATCATATTACGGGGCGGCCCCGATGGTCGACGAGCTCGCCCAAGTTGCCGGAACCAAGGCCGCAGCCGGGTCAACCCGGAGTAATGGTTTTCAGGCGGCCTGGTGACCCGTTGTTGGCTCAGCAGTGGACGAACTGGCAGGGGGCAACAAGCGCGACCGTGGGCGGCGGAAAGGTGTTTGTGGTCGAGGCCATCAAAAGCGCGATAAATCCGGCGGCCGCCTACAATCCCTACGGAACGTATTTTTCATTGAGCGCGCTCGATGCGAGCAACGGAAAACGCCTCTGGTCCATTCAGCAGACGCCCGATCCGGCGGACTTCGAGGAGCAGGTGTGTTTCCCGTGGGCGCCGACATATGCGGTGGGACGGGGCGGAGCTGTCCTGCTCGGGATGGGACTGAATAGGGACCAGGTCGTTCTGTGCTCAATAGACCCCGACTCGGGCAAGATCAACTGGAAGGTCTTTCTGGCTGCGGACCCGACGCGCGCGGGTCAGATCTACGGGCAGCGGCAATTCGTGCCCAAGCTGGGTGAGCCGGTTGTTGTGGCGGACGGGGTCGCCTACGCAGCGACGGGGATGGGGGCCGTCGCGGCCGTCGAAATCGCTACCGGCCAACTTCGCTGGATTTCGCTCTATCCGAGGGAACGCAAGAGCGGCGGAGCGATCGAGGTTCGGCGCCAGCAGCAGCACCCCAGCATGCCGGCTTACGTGACGTTTGTTCTGGATGGCGGTTGGCAGGGCGGGTTCCCTGTGGTTGCCGGCGGCCGGCTCTACATCGCAGCGTGGGACTCCAACGAATTGCTCGCCTTCGATTGCCAGAGCGGGGTGATTGTGGCTCGGTTCCCACGCGGCGAGTTTACGCATTTCGCAGGGATTCACGGCGAGGACCTCGTCCTTGTCGGCCCGAAGGAAGTGGCCGGGGCCGATCCCTACTCGGGGACTTTGCGGTGGCTCGTGCCGATGCCGCCGGGATTCGCCCTCGAAGGCCTTCCGGCGCTTACGGAATCGTCCGTGTTGTTGCCCGCGAAGGGGCGGCTTTATGAGATACGGCTGGATGGCCAGGTGACGCGGGTTACGCGGCCTGTGGCGGGAGCGAACGCCTCGCTGCCGCTCGGCAATATCGTCTCTTGTGAAGGGCGGCTGATTTCGGCAAACAAGGCGTATCTCACGGGTTATTTCTCATTTGAGGAAACCTACGCGTACCTGAGCGACGAGATCAAGAAGCGGCCCGATCTCCCCAAACCCATGCTGGACAGGGCCGACCTCTGCTACCTGCACGGACGGTATGCCGACGCTCTCCGCGACCTGGAGATGGCGGAGGCCGCGCTGGGCGCACCACCGAAGGCCGACCCGAATCTGACCACGCGCCTGAAACGGATGATGTTCGAGACTCGCCTCAAGCTTTCGGAAGTCGAGACGGCCAAGGCGGTGGAGCACATCGATGCTGCGCAGCGATACATTTTCGACCAGAATGCACGCGTCCGCTTCCATTTGGCCAAAGGCGCGGCGCTCGCCGTGGCGAAGCGGTATGAAGATGCCGTGGATGAATATCTTACGGTGGTCAGGGACATGGGGGACCTGCAATTCGAGGAAGAGCAGTCGAGCGCGCGGGTGGGTATGCTGGCTCAGGAGCGAATTCGGAAGCTGGTCGAGCAGCACGGAGAGCAGGTCTATGCGCGGGTCGATGCCCAGCTTCGCCCGAAGTTCGAGCAGTTCGTGCGCGAGAAGAACGAAGCGGGCCTCCGCGAGATGCAGCTCCTGCATCCATACAGCTCGCTTGCGGACAATTGCCTCTTGGAGCAGGCGCGGATTGTGGAGGCGCAGGAGTTTGGCGCACTGCGGGCGCAGTCGCTCCTTCGATCGCTGACAGCCCGATATCCGAAGTCCGACGTCCTGGGCGAGGCGTTGGAGCGGCTGCTCACGAGCTGTCTCCGAAGCGGCCATTATCGCGTTGCGGCGTCTGTGCTAAAGGAGATCGAGGCCAAGTTCGGCTCTGTGCTTGTTCCGTGGGAAGGCGCTCAGGTCAAGGGCTCAGACCTGGTCGCCCGCCTGATGAAGGTTGAGCAAGTGAAACAAGCGATTTCGTCGCTTGCGCGGACGCTGCCGGTCTTGGGTGTGCCGCTCCGACGCGACTGGCAAGCAGGGACGGATCCGGAGGTGCTTGCAACCATCGTGTCGGATGAGAGTTGCCTCGAGCAGCGCGGGATTGGCCTTGCGGTGAAGCAGGTGGCCGCCCCGCCGCCGCTCCAATACTACAGCAGGATCGGCGGGCTGCGGGC
>CAZBRH010000010.1:33973-35147 GCA_964494245.1 uncultured Planctomycetota bacterium
TGGGCGGACGATCTGGACGGCGGCCTTCACGGCCGACTGGGGCTTTGGGCTTGTGGAGCTCGGCGGACAGAACCAGTGGTCGCGCAACCGACAATGCGCCCCCGTTGTGTGTTCCGGGGGCGTTGTTGCACTGGGCCATCCCGGCGGGATAGTCGCTTTTGACATCGGGTCCGGGAGGCAGTTGTGGGAGAAGAAGTGGGACCGACCCCAGACGGCGAACATCAATATGTGGTTCAATCCGCAACAGTTTCGCATGGATTACCGGCTGATGAACGTGGTGAACCAACGGCCGGTGTTTGCGGCGGACGCTGGCCGCATCTTCTGCTACATTCCTGATGGCACGCTCTTGTGTCTCGACGCCGCAACGGGTCGGGATATCTGGAAGGTGAAGCGGAATGGCTTTGCCGTCGGGCCGGTCGGTCTCTTCGGCCAGATGGTTGTCGTCGCCGGATTGGGTCCGAACAACCTCTCGGCATACACCGTTCTTGACGGGCGGCCCGTTTATGAAAAGCCGCTTCCCGGCGCATTCCCCGGCTGGCCGGTTTATGATCCGGCACGCGGTCGGATTCTTCTCAACGATGGCATGGCGACGGTCTATTGCCACGACGTTTCGAACTTCAAGCAGTTGTGGAAAGCAACCGCGGAAGGTGACAGCATCAACACGGGAATGCCGTGGGGCATGACGCTGCTCGATTCTGGCGACCTCGGGGTGTTGCGGCAACGCCGTAGCGGCAACAACGTCGGCTTTGCCGTCACGATGTTCGATGGGAAGAGCGGACGGCGACGGTGGGAATACGGCACCGCAGGCCACAGGCAAGATGGGAACTCGTATACGAATGAGAGCATCACTTACGAGCCGATCTTCAGTCGCCGATTTGTCTTTGTGCCCGTGCAAACCCAGTCGGGCAAGCGCGTCGGTAATCAATTCACAACGGAAATGCAATTCGGTCTGCACATCGTGGACATAGAGACGGGCAAGAAACTCCGCGAGTGCGAGGTTCAGCCGAAACAGACGACAGGCGGCGGCAACTTCACGACGCGCCAGCCCGTCGCCAGTGCGGCGGCGGCGGAACATGCTATTCTCATCAGCCGCGAATATAGCCGCGGAAGGCAGGGGACCCTCGTGCAGGTTATCTGCGGCGAAACGGGCAAAGAAGTTCTCTCGGAGGCGTTT
>CAZBRH010000010.1:35189-36293 GCA_964494245.1 uncultured Planctomycetota bacterium
GTGCAGCGGATCGTCCCTGTGATCACACCTGACGGGCGGCTGCTCGTTCCGACCGGAAAAGGCATTAGTTGCTATGTCGCCGGTGCGACGCCGAAGGAGGTGCCGAAACAATGACAGCAAAGCACGGTATCTGCATCGCTGGGGCGCTGCTTGCGTGTATCTCCGCTGTTCCGGCACGAGCCGCAGAGCCGCGGCCAGCGATGGTTACCGCCCAGACGGAGCTGGCGATCCAGAAGGGGCTGGATTGGCTGGCGAAGGCGCAACACAAGCGCGGGTCGTGGTCCGGTGGAGACGGGCTCGGAGCAGGTTCCGAAGCGGCAATGACCGGACTTGCGGGGCTTGCGCTCTTGTCAAGCGGGAGCACGCCGACGCGTGGGCCGTATTCGGCGGAACTTCGGCGCGCCATCTATTGGGTGTTGTCGCAGCAGAACCCGGCGACTGGGCTGATCTGCTCGCGGGCAGAAGAGTCGCGCTCGATGTATGGGCATGGTTTTTGCGCGCTGTTTCTTGCCGAGTGCCTCGGTATGGCGGGCAGCAAGAAGCTGGAGAATGACATTCGGGTTGCACTTCAGAAGGCGATCAAGTTGACCGAGGGGGCGCAGAGCAACCCGACGCTAGACTGGGGCGGTTGGATATATACGCCGTCAGGACAGGCGGACGAGGGGTCGGTGACGGTCACGCAGGTGCAGGCGCTGCGCGCGTGCGAGAACGCCGGAGTGCATGTAAACAAGAGCGTGATGGACAGGGCGTTCAATTACCTGAAGAAGTCGCAATGTCCGGATGGCGGGATTGCGTATCAGGCGCCGCGGGGCGGAGCGGCGGTTGTAGCGATGGGCGGAAGCCGTCCGCCTATCACCGCGGCCGCTCTGACCTGCCTTTTCAGCGCGGCGAGACATGACGACCCGCTGATGAAGTCCACACTTGCCTACTGGCTCAAGGACAAGAGGTATCTGAGCTCCATCGGCGGCGACGGGCGGGCCAATTTCGGGCACTTCTACTACATGCACCTTTACCTGGCAGAGGCGATGTACCAATACAGCGGCACGGTCTGGAAGGAATACTACCCCAAGATACGCGACTGGCTGCTCAAGGCCCAGCAGGAGA
>CAZBRH010000011.1:0-2022 GCA_964494245.1 uncultured Planctomycetota bacterium
CTAAGCTGGCGCTCGCACGGCGCGACCTTGCCGACTGGCTTCGATTCCCCGTCTTCAGAGAGCGCTACCGCTTCCGGCCGACCGAACCCGCTCGGGACTGGAAGGTCGAGTCGCCCGGAACCGAGTTGGCAGGCGCGCTGCGCACGGGACACAAGCGGCTTCCGTTTCCGCTCGGACGGATCGCGCCGAGGCGAAGCATCGGCGCCGTCGTCCGGGATCGCGCTCTCGACCGCCTGCTTATCGCCGAGCACGATTCGCCGAACGAGCCCGACGAGGCGATGCTCGCCGCCGCCCTGCGCTCGATGAACTGGGCACTACGGAGAACGACACCATGACGACGCTCGCCCGCGACATCGCCCTTTCCGCGCGGCCGGAACGGACGCCCGTCGTGCGAACGGTCGAACGCGATAACGGCGGGCTGATGGTCGTTATCCGGCTTGTCCGCCCGCCATGGCTGCGCTGGTTCGGCACCAGGCCGCGCGAGTTCGAGCGGAGTTATGGCCTCGATGTCCTCGGCCGCGAAGTCTACGAGGCGTGCGACGGGAAGACGACCGTCAAGACCCTGATCCAGAACTTCGAGAGACGGCATCACGTCAGCCCGGCCGAAGCCGAAGCGGCCGTGGCGGCGTTTCTTCGCACACTGATGGCGAAAGGTCTGGTGGTAATGGCCCTCGACCGCGAAAGCGTTTCATCCGCCCAAGAAGGCAAGCGCGCATGAACGAGCTTATGTCTTCCAGTCATCACCTGCACGGCCGCATCGAAAAGCAGACGCAGCTTCCGTTCCGCCATGCCTTTGCCATCGCGTGGAAGAACATCCGCGTCCGCCTCTTCCGTTCCCTGCTCGTCACGAGCGGCATCATCCTCGCCATTGCGTTCCTGACATACATCCTTTGCTCGGAGCGACTAACGCGGAACGTCATCGCAAATGGCCCGCAGGAGCTAATCGAAAGTCTCAAGAAGAAGGGAGCGCTGGAGGAGCTCGATGACGCCGACGCGAAGACGCAGACGTGGTGGCTCGTTGGCCTCGCGCTGATGGTCAGCTTTGTCGGCATCCTGAACGCGATGCTCCTTTCGGTCACGGAACGCTTCGCCGAGATCGGCACAATGAAATGCCTCGGCGCTCTCGATTTCCTCATCGTCGAGCTGTTCATGCTCGAAAGCACGATGCAGGGACTCGCGGGCACAGCCGTCGGCATCTGCATCGGCCTCGCACTCACGTTCGTCGAAGGCATGGCGATGTATGGATCGGCTATGTGGGGCCTCGTCCCCGTCGGCGGCGTCGTCGAAATCATCGTCATTTGCCTCCTCGCTGGCACGGGACTGACGGTGGTGGCGGCACTTTACCCGGCATGGCGGGCGGCGAAGATGCAGCCCGTCGATGCCATGCGGTCCGAGTTCTGAGCGATGGCCGAAGAAGCCCTTTCTCCCGATGCGATGGAAGCGACGCCAAAGGCGGCGGACGATGACGTCCTGCTTGCCGTCCACGTCGTCCGCGCCATCGGCGTCAAGAAAACGTTCCACCTCGGCGAGCACGCCGTCCACGCGCTCCGAGGCGTCCGGCTCTCCGTCCGCCGCGGCGAATACGTCTCCATCATGGGCCCGAGCGGCTCCGGCAAGACGACGCTCTTCAACATGATTGGCGGGCTCGACAAGCCAGACGAAGGCGAGGTGTTTATCGACGAGGTGGACATTGCGTCGCTCGACACCTTCGAGCTCGCGTGGCTCCGCTGCCACAAGATCGGCTATATCTTTCAGACGTTCAACCTCATTCCCGTCGCCAGCGCGCTCGAAAACGTCATGCTCCCGATGCTCTTTTCGGGAATGACACAGGCGGACGCACAGGACAAGGCCGCCGAACTCCTCCGCAAAGTCGGCCTCGGCGACCGCGTCCTCCACAAGCCGGTCCAACTTTCCGGCGGCCAGCAGCAGCGCGTCGCTGTCGCCCGCGCCCTGGCCAACGACCCGGCGATCATCCTTGCCGACGAGCCGACCGGCAACCTCGACCTGCGCACCGGCGAGGAA
>CAZBRH010000011.1:2040-16983 GCA_964494245.1 uncultured Planctomycetota bacterium
CGAATTCCGCGTCACCGTCATCACCGCAACTCACGACCACAAGATGCTCGCCGCGTCCGACCGCGTCGTTTACCTGAGCGACGGGCAAATCACGAGCATCAAGCGCCGCGACGAACTCGATATCCAAGTCGGCACCATAGGAGGCAGCACGACCGGATAGGAGTGCGCGTTCCAAAGATTGTGTGGCTTCTTTCAGCACGCAACATGTCGGGCTGCCGCCGTCGCAATAACGCAATGCATTGTAGCCGAAATTCGCCCACACGGGTTTTGGAACGATTACCGATAGGAAAAAGTATCGAGTAATCGTTCCAAAGATTGTGTCGCCTGTTTCGGCACGCAACATGTTGGGTTGTCGCCATTGCAACAACGCAATAAATTGTAGCCGAAATTCGATCACACAGAGTTTGGAACAATGTAAGTGTTCCAAAATCCGTGTGATTTTGGGAAAAAAAGGCTAAAGTGGGGGCGGCCTCCATGTCGATACAAGGGGGACTTCGTCTCCTGCTCCAATTTCCCACGATCTTCGGAACGCTTACGGAACAATTACAGTATTGACTCGACCGATACACAGGAGTAAAATTCTGCAATCTGGTGACACCGGCGGGAGCACCGGCTCCCGAATACCCCCAATCGATGCAGACATGTCCCGATGCCACGAGACAATAGGTAGCGGCAGGGGGGTCTACACAACAAATGCGACAAGAGGAACCAAAGGTGAGACAAACAAGCATCCCGACCGTCGCTGCGGCGTTTCTCCTCTGCTGCCTGAAAACATACGCCGATGTCAAAGTGTGGGAGACGGAACGGACTGTCCCCGCAGACCTGTCGAAGCGTGAGGGCTGGAAGAGTGCCTCGGCGGGAACAAAGGGCGGCGGAATCGTGATGGAAAACCACTGGCTTTTGGCGGCTGTGCAACCGGGGGAAAAAGGGCTTGTGCTCTGCACGAAGAGAGAAGAAAACCACCCCACGCGCCTGATTCTGGCTCTGAAGGGCGAAGACGGTCAGAGATTCGCGACCGATCAGGTGGAAGTGCGAAGCATAGAAACCGACGAAGCCGTCGTTCGGGTACGGGCCGGCAAGGCCGAGGTCGACTTCGTGATAGGTGCCGGTCAGCCGTTCATAACAGCACGGCCCGTGAGGGACGCTGCCTATCTGGAAATCCAAGCGAATGCCAGATATGCGCTGCTCCCAGATTTCTTTGGATACGACGTGGTGTACGACCCGAAGCGATTTGCGTCGCCCGCGCTCAGCGTTCCGGCTGAGAACTTCCTCGTCTCGCTCCTCGAAGGCAACCAGGCCATTGTCATGTGCGTATGGCCAGGTCACCTGTCGGAAGCAGCGAGCCACAAAGAGCGAAAGCCCGAACAAGCGGCGTCAGAGGACCGCGATCCACGGGTCGAACTTCAGATGAAGGGTGAGGGAGACACCCGGTGCGTCGCGTCCGCGAGCATTGAGTTCCTCGGTAAACCTGTGCACGTCGCCGTCCTCGAACACGAACGCATCTGGCACGACGAGCCGGTCGCTAATCTCCCCGTCCAGGAGCCAGTAAAGATCGGATGGAAGCGTCCGTTCGACGCCAAATGGCGAGCGGACATGATCGTCGCCGAAGGAAAAAAGAGCCGCGACCTGTTATCCCGAAGCCAATCCTATAACCTTTTGTACCCGCCGAAGGAGGTCGTCAGGACCGAGGAGTGGACGGAACTTTCGTGGAAGGACGGTTGCCCTTGGGTTCACGAGGAACGCCTCTGGGGATACCGATACCCGGCATGGTTCAACGGAGACGACACGTTTTTCGCCGTGTTTATGGATGATCCCAGACGGAAGCAGAAACATGACGAAAGCGAACGAGTGAAGGCGGAACAAGCCCGGCGCGAGGGTCGGCCATACACGCCAACCCCTGGCCAGTTCGAAAACATCTACGAGCGGGCTCTGATTTACCCGCTGGACCGGCACGAAAAAACGCCCCTGAACATCTTTACCCCTGCGGACATCATGAGCCAGACCCTCGGGCGCGGACCGTGCGAATACATTGTGGACTTGGACGGCATCGCACCGCGTGAAGGATCAGGCAAAGAGGGCCACAAACTGCTGGCGCCATCGACTTGCCTCTTGAATAAGCAACACATCGCTCCGATCCTGCTCCGCTACAACAACTCCCGCGAGAAAATGGAAGGCAGACCCATGCCGCCAGGAGACAAGGTGCATCTCACCCGCGCCGCCAAAGACCTAGCCATCTTTCTCCACGCCGTGCACGAACGCATTGCGGAATACAAGGCCTTCAACGACCGACTCGTGACCATCTGCGAGGAGGCAAAGAAGAATCCGGCCGCTGCCGCCTCGGTGCAAAACGTCGAAGAACTCGCGCTGGGCATGCGGCAGAAGCTGTTCGGAGGAGCCGCCGCCAGCCGCCTCGAAACCTTCCGCAAGCAACTGGAGCAGTGGGACGACAAGATTGCCGATATCGTCCGGCAGATCGAAGCCGACAACTTCGACCCGGCGGCCACTGTACGGGAACTCCGGCAGACAACGATTCTCGGCGAGGCACAAGACATTACGGTCGCAGATTGCCGCCGATACGTGAAAGCCATTCAACAGGAGGTGGCGCTCAGCGAAACCGGCGATCCGACAGCTGCCCGGTTTGGCTCCGAAGTGCGCCGAATGTGCCAGTCCATACTCCGCCGCGGACACCCAAGGGAACTCTTGCAATCCGACAGGGGCAAGTGACTAGGCAGCCCGAATCGGCTTGTGATGGGGCGTGGCTAGCCGTTGCTTCGTTATCTTTTAGTTTGGGACGACGTCGATGAACGCTGATGTGGTCTATCTGAATGGCGAATTTGTTCCCCGCGACGAGGCCCGTGTCTCCGCGTTCGACCGCGGATTCCTCTACGGCGACGCGCTGTTCGAGACTGTTCGGGCGTACGGCGGCAAGCCGTTCCTCCTCGAAGAGCATCTGGCGCGGATGGCAGGTTCGGCGCGGGAGCTCGGGATTCCCTTGCCCGCCGAGGACGAGCTTGCGGGCGCCGTCCGGGCGCTCATCGAACGGAACGGACTGGGCGACGCATACGTCCGCATCACCGTCTCGCGCGGCATCCACGCGGGGGCGCTCGCGCCGGACGGCCCGACGGAGCCGACGGTGCTCGTCGAAGCGCGAAAGCTGCATCCGTATCCGGCCGAACTATACGAGCGGGGCGCGAAACTCACCGTGTCGTCGTTCACGCACGAAAGCGCTTCGCGTGTCCGCCGGCACAAGACGACGAGCTACATCACGAGCGTCCTGGCGAAGCGCGAGGCGAAGCAGCGGGGCGCGGATGAGGCGCTGCTGCTGGACGCGGCGGGGCACATCGCCGAGGGAGCGACGAGCAACGTCTTCTGCGTCGTCCGGGGCAACCTGGTTACGCCGCCGCTCGAGCGCCGTATCATCGTCACACTGCTGATTTGGGCGGCGGTCATCCGCATCGCACGCAACGCGGGGATGGACGTCAGTGAGGTTCGGTTCGGCGTGACCGAGCTTGCGGGCGCCGACGAAATCTTCCTCACCAATTCGTTGATGGAGCTGATGCCCGTGCGGGCGGTTGACGAGGCCCCGGTCCCGAGCTGCCAGGGGCAGGTGACGCGCGACCTTGCGGAACGCTACCGAGCCCTTATCGGTTAGCCCTTCCGTTCGAGCAGTTCCAGCAGGACGCCGAGCTTGGCGAGGGAGTCGATGTAGGTGTAGCAGCCGCCCTTGAAGTCGCCGTGTTGGACGGGCGGCATGCCCTTCGCTTCGAGCATGGCGACGTGCTCGTCGGTTCCCTCGATGCGGAAGGCGATGTGGTGGACGCCCTCGCCCTTCGTGTCGAGGAACTCGCGCCACGTGCTGGGGCCGCCGACCGGCTCGATGAGTTCGAGCGAGAGGTTGTCCATCTTGAAGAACGCGAGCTTGGCTCGGCCGCTTGTCGGCCGCCCGCGATAGACGGCGTGCGTCTCTTCCTGCGGCGCGGTCAGCGTCCAGCCGGGAACCTCGACGCCGAGCAGGTCGGCGAAGATTTTCGCCGACGACTCGATGTCGCGGACGACGAACCCGATCTGCGTGACGGTTTTGCTTGTCAGGTGGTCGATGCCCATGGTCAGTCTCCTGTGGCGAGGTAGTCGGGGACGCCCGCGCAGAGCTTGAGCAGGAAGAGGAGCGCGTAGCAGCTCGACCGGGCGCAGACGAACTTGTCGGACACTTCGTAGAGCGCGCCCTTTTGGCGCGGGTTGCGGTCGCCGTCGGATTGCGTCGCGTAGAGCGCCGCGAGCGCCCGCTCGATGGCTTGCTCCTTGATCGAGACGCGGACGAGCGACCGCGCGTCGCCGGGGCAGCGCTCGAGCTCATACAGCGTGTTCAGGACGACAGGCGTTCCCGCGATGCTGTCCTCGAAGCGGCCGTCGTCGCGCTGCGCGGCGAAAACGGCATTTAGGAACTTCTCGATGGACGCGAGGTAGCGGCGGTTGCCGGTGATGCGGTAGGCGCACAAGAGGCCGAGCGTGCCGAGGTCGTCGTTCGCGCGGTGCAGCCCGCCTTGCGGGTCGGTCTCCGGCGGCTGCTTCGTCGCGCGATCGATCGACAGGAAGTATCCGGAGGGTTGTTGGATGTGCTCGACGAAGAAGTCGGCGATGCGGACAAAGGGCTCGCCGGTCCATTTCGGGTCACCGGTTTCGCGGCCGATCTGGTAGAGGAAGTTGAGCGATCCGCCCTGGAAGCAGCCCTGGAGGTCGTTCCGCATCTGGGGTTCTTGGCCCTTGAAGAACGGCTCGAACTGGTGCATCCAGAGCGGCCAGCCCTCGTCGTCGCGGCCACGTGCGAGGAACCATTCGCCCCAGAGCCGTGCGCGTTCGAGGTATTCGGCGTCGTGGGTGTGGCGATAGAGTTCGATGAAGGCCCAGGCAACGGAGAGCGCGTCGCGGGTGTAGCACCAGGGCGTCTGCGGCGTCTTCTCGCGGATGGCGCCGTAGTGTTCCGGCAGGAACGGCTCGAAGATTTGCAGCGTTTTCAGGTAGCGGCCCATGCGGAGCGCGGCGCGTTCGTAGCCGGGGTCGCCGAAGGCCTTGTATGCGGCGAGCAGCCCCATCGCCGCAAACGCAATGTTCCAGTTGTTCGCCGGTCCCTCCGGCCCGTTCGATTGGATGACCCACGGGAACGAGCCGGCTGCGGCGTTGTCTTCCTGATGCGGAGATTGGACGGTGCAGAGCCAGTCGGCGATGCCTCGCGCACACACCAGCCCTTGCGACCGAAGCGACTCGCCGATGTGCATGCTTCTTGCTCTCCTGCTACGATTATACCCTTGCTTTGATGTTCCGCAACCGGAAACTGGCTTGGGCCGTAGGGGGTTGCCTGCGCCGTTCCGCGGCCTTGCGAAAACCCGTTTCTGTGGGCGGCATATTATGGTATCCTTACACGTGATCGCCAGCGTCGCTGCGCACGGGCGCGGCGGATTGGGAAGGACGTTCCTCTTGCAGGAGCAACACAATGAAGTTCACACACTTCCACCTCACCGGTGCTGCGGTGGGCGTTGGGTTGATCCTCATTGCCATTACGCTCCTCGGCATCGAGGTGCAGTCGATCGGCGAGCGAGTGAAAACGCTGAACCGCAACACGAGCGACATCCACAACTACGTCGGCCCGCTTGCCGCGGACTTCGCGCAGCTCAACAAGACGGTCGCCGCGCTGAGCCAGACGGTCGAATCGCTCAGCAAGACCGTCACCTCGCTGCACGAAGCCATCCACCCCCTGGCAAAGGCCGCGGAGGCGAACTTCGGGATGCTGCTCGACCAGGCCACGGGACTGATTTCAGACATCCGCGAGACGAACCGATTCATCCAAGGGGCTATCGACAAGTCGAAGGCCGGCTCGGACGGTGGGCCAGCGGTCGATCTGGCGGACGTGGCCGCGTCGCTGAACCGCGTGCTCGTCTCGCTCAACGCGGCCATCGAGAACGCTCATGTCGCCAAAGTCCGCGAGGAGATTATCGGCCTCGTCGCGGAGGTGCGCGAGACGAACCGTCAGGCGCTCAAACTCATCCACAGTCCCGCCGCGGGGGCCGATTCGCCGAACCTGCCCGAGACCGTTGCCCGCCTGAACGAGACGCTCCGACGAACCGAGCAATTTGTCTCGGTCCGGGAGCCGGAGATCGAGCGCATTCTGGCGAACCTCGTTCGAGCATCTGCGAATCTCGAGAAACTGACCGAGGCGGCAAGAAAATACCCCGCTCACGTGATTTTCGGGGGAGCGCCGCCCCGTCCGGAGTCTACGAAATGAAAACGCACACCTTTGGCGCGTCCGCCGTGCTGTCGCTCTCCGCTGCGCTCGCGGCGGTTGGCTGCATCAGCATGGAGCGGGCATATCCGATCAAGCGACAGTATGTTCTTGGCGTGTCCCGCAGTGGCGAGAGGTTGCCAAAGCCGCTCGCTGGAGCCGTCAAGGTTCGGCAGTTCTCCATCTCTGTCCGCTTCGATGGCCGCGAGTTCGTTTATCGCATCGGCGATGTTGCATATGAGTCGGATTTCTACAACGAGTTTCTTGCGTCGCCTGCGTCGATGCTGACCGAGGAGGCGCGACAGTGGCTGGAGGCGAGCGGGATTTTTGCCAATGCGGTGGATACTGGAAGCGGAGCAGCGGCCGTCTATGTGCTCGAAGGCAACGTGCCCCGGCTCTACGGCGATTACGCCGACCAGACCACCCCGCGAGCCGTGCTCGAAATCCAGTTCTTCCTCATCGACAATCGGACGGACGCTGGGGCCGTTGTGTTTCACAAAACCTACGCCGCGGCCGAGCCCATCGCATCCCGGAATCCCGCCGAGCTCGTGAAGGGCTGGAACGGTTGCCTTGAGAAGATTCTCACGGAACTCGAAGAAGACCTGCGAGCAGCGCTCCGCTGACCTGCTCCGGGCGGATGGACGCAAGCGGGCCTACGGGGGCTGCGCAGGGTCTTGCGGGCTGGTTTTGTAAACCGGCGAGAACAACAAGCATCCGCCTCAGCGGGATGGTCGGAAGAGAGGACGCGGGGAACCATCGGCCGAGCTCTACTCGGCGGCATCGACGCGCTTGCGGCTGCCCTTGAACGCCCGGCGCTACTTGATAGCTTTCAGGGTGTCCTCAATCTTGCGCTTGAGTTCGGCGTCGCTGCCGACGTTCTTGAGGCCTTCTTGCAAGACCTCTTTCGCGCGCTGCGGGTTTTCGTGCTTGAGCAGCGCAGCGCCGAGGTGATACGCGATCGTCGCATTGTCAGGTGCGAGCTGATACGCACGCCGGAGTTGGACGACCGCCTCGGCATATTCGCCGGCCTTGTAGTGGATCCAGCCGACGGTGTCGATCAAGCTCGGGAGGTCGGGCTTGATTTCCTGTGCGATGCGGGCGTATTTTCGCGCTTCGTCGAGCTTGTTGAGGTATTCGCAGTAGAGCCAGGCCAGTTCGGCGGCGGCGTGAAGTGCGAAGCGGGATTCTTCTGGGGAGAGTGCGTTGACGGACCTGCCGCCACGTGTGATGTCGAGGAGTTTGACGAACCACTCGGCGGCGCGAGCGTAATCCTTCGCGTCTTCGAGAGTCATGGCCGCCCGGAGGTATGCGTCCAAGAGGCGCGGTTGCTTTTCGATGACAAGCGAGAAGCCGTCGAGCGATTGCTTGAGCAGCGCGGGATCGGGCTGCCACGAGTTGAGCCGCCCGCGGACGTCGGCCAGAAGGAAGAGAAGCTGGAGGTTTTCCGGCTCTTTCTCGGCGGCCTTTGCGGTGGCCTCGATCACCGCCTTCATTTCGTCCACGGCTTCTTTGTTCTTGCCCAGTTCGCGGTAGATGGTCGCCAGCCGGTGGCGGAAGCCGATGGCGTCTGGAGCGGCCGCGACGGCCTTCTTGGCGTCCGCAAGGGCCTGTTCGAGCGCGGCGCGGTCGGCTGGCTTGCTGCACGCAGCAAGAGCGGCGCGAAGTCCGGCGAGCGTGTCGAGAATCCGGGCGTTGTTATCAGCGATTTCGAGGGCGAGTTCATAGTACACTCTTTCCCTACATGGCGCGCTTGAGCGTGGCGGCCCGCTCGCTCATATCGCTCGCAAACGGGGCTTCGGCGGCCTCCAATTCGCCGAGGCGCAGGCGCGCCTGGACGAAGCGTCCGTCGCGCCGCAGGGCGTTCAGGTAGTGCTCGCGGGCGACCTTCGGCTCGTCCTTTGCACGATAAACCTCTCCAATGTGGAAGTCGGGCAAGGGTGAGTTGGGAAGAATGGACGCCAGCCGCCGATAAACGGCGATGGCGTCGTCGAACTTCGATTCGGCCATGTAAATGCCGCCGAGTTGGATGGCGGCAATGGTGTAGAGGTCCGCGAGGAGCCGGACAGGGGCCTGGATGCCCGTCGCGACGATGGTGGCTCGGCGCGGGGCGATGTTGAGGGCTTCCTTGAAGTGTTCGGCGGCCTGGGCAGGGTTCTGTTGCCGCTCCAACATCCCAAGCTCGACGTGGGCGTTGAGGAAGTTCGCGTTGACCTCTAAGGACTTCTTGAGTGTGGCGATGGCCTGCTCGCGCATTTCGCGGCGAAGCTGCACGCTGGCAAGCAGAAGGTAGCTCGACATTTCGCGCGGCTCGGTCTTGATAGCGGTCGTTAGCTTGGCTTCAGCGTCGCTGAGTTCGTTGGCCTGTATAAGGTGCTGCCCCATCAGGCGATAGCAGGTCGCTTGGTCCAGCGGGTTTTCTAGTTTGGGGAGGTGCTCCTCAATGGTTTTGACTGCCTTCACGGTTTCACCGCGGGCGCCGAGGATGGCGGCGATTCGTTCCAGCGAACCAATGGCGCGGGGGTCGAGAGCCAGGGACTTGCGGTAGGCATCGATGGCCTTGTCGAGCAAGTCAGACCAACGTTTGGCGGTGTCGCCGGTCAACTCGGCCAGTGGCTTCCCGCCAGCAACGAAATCCGCTTGGCGCGAATAGACGTTGCCGAGCGCGACGAGGGGGCGGACCTCTTCGGGAGCGCGCTTTCGGGCTTCCTCCAGAACCTTGAGCGCCTCGGTAAATCCGCTCTCGGGTTCCTTTTCGCGGAAGCCGGAACTGTCGGCCAGAATCTGGGCGAGGTCGTAATACGGCTGAACTTGATGCGGATTCTTTTGGATAGCCAAACGGAGTTCGCTGATGGCGGCCTCTAGCAGGGCGAGATTTTCTCCCTTCGACTTATCATTTGCCACTTTTGACACCGCGATGCCGGCCAACTGGAGGTGCGCCTCGGAAAAGGCGGGGTCCATGCGAAGCACGCTTCGGAATTCTGTCTCGGCTAGGTCCGGCTTCTGGCTCTGCCGGTAGGCGAGGCCGAGCACGTAATGCAGCCGCACGGAATCGGGTTTCTTGGCCAGTTCTGCTTTCAGCAGCTCGATGGCGCGGTCGGCCTGGTCTGCCCGCAGGTATTCCATCGCCTTCGCTTCCGGCCCTTGAACCGGCTGCGTCGGATCGAACGGAACCGCCCCGAGCGGCGCGGCAAGGACCAAGAACGTCGCTGCCAGCAAGCTGACACAAACAAAGCGGGTATTCATACCTTCCCTCCGCAATGCAAAAGGCCCCAAATCGGACTGATTATACGCATCGCTACCGCTAATAGTATAGGGATTTCCCACGGGAGTTTACACCCGTTACTTGTAGAAATCGCCCAAGGGTGTCTTCGCAGGCGGCGTCTGTGCTACTGGCCTCTGGCGTTCGATGCAGCGAGCCGCATCAGTTCCAAAGGAAAAAATCTGCCTGGGCAAAGCGTATCTCCGCCGGGGACTTCGCGGTGGCCGAGGATGTTTTCGGGCGGGATGGAGAAGCGGCGGGCGAGGTATCGCACGAGGCCGATGCCAGCGAGAACCTGTGCGTCCGTCGGCCCTGGGCCGGTTTCGAAGTTCCCGACAAAGCAGATGCCGATGGCCTTTCGGTTCATGTCATCTGCCTGGCAGTGGGCTCCGACGAGCTGCCGCCGCCACCGATGGCCGACCTCGATTTCGCCGTCCCCGCTCCGGCTGCCGTTCCCGATAACGAAGTGGTAGCCGAGGCCGTTGGCCCAGCCGCGAATGTTGCGGTGGAAGCGGTCGATGGACGCGGCGTTGTCGCTGGCCGTCGCCGTATGGTGCAGGGCGATGTGCGTCCACGGGCGCAAGGTAACATCGGGGTTGACGGAACAGAGGTCTTCGAGTTCGTCGCCCGACGTAATGATGTGCCTGCCGGGGCCAAACGCCTGCGAGAGCGCCCAGCCGAGCACGACGCCGAACGTGAGGCACGCCGCTCCCAGAAGCACCGGCAGCAGGCGCGCTGGAGACCTCCGCTTTCCCGAGCGCTCCGAAGCGTTTACCCGGCTTTCGTCCATAGCGGGCGAGTTTCCACCTCATAACCGGTGGGCCAGAAGCACGGCCGTCGAAAAGAGATTGAAGACCATGTGTAGGATAATAGGAACGGAGAGTCGGGCGGTCTTTTCGTAGACGAAACAGAGCAATCCGCCGAGGATGCACATCGGAAGCGCGACGGCGAGGGGAGCATGGATGGCGCCGAAGAGGATGCCGACGACAAGAATCGCAGCGCCCGCCGAAAGCCGGCGCCGTATCGCACCGTAAAGCAGCCCCCGAAAAAAAAGTTCCTCGGCAACCGGCGCGACGAGCACCGCCGCAACCACAATCTGCACCACCATTGCCGGCGACGTTGTCGTCGCCAGCCGAATAACGATCTCTTGCGACGTATCGACTTCGCCGCCGACAACGTGCTCGAGGAGCCATTGAGCGCCCACTCGAACGGCGACGAGGATTGGCAAAAACGCAAAAAACACGGCGAAGGAACGCAGCAGCGGCCCGGCCAGCCCGCGCGCCCGAAGCCCAAAGGCCTCTACCGGGTCCTGTCCCCGACTGCGGACGACGTGCAGCGCGACGACCACCGTGGCGAGCATCGCTGTGCTGTTCGCCGCGATCACGTCGCTTCTTCTTCCGCTTTGCACACAAAGGAAAAACACGCCCGAGAGGAACGCAGCAACAAACACGAGCTTGATGAGGTCCCACTCGTTCCAGCGAACTTCGAGCGGAGGCACCTCGGGGAAGACCTGCCTGCCGCCGCTCCTCACGGCGTATATCCAAATCAGCGAAACAATCACGAACCCCGCGACGATCGTCAGCACAATCCGGACTGCCGGGGGAACGGGCCGCTCCGTCATCTCGTCAAGCCGCGCTTCGTCCGCCGCCAAACGCCCGTAAACCTCGTCCGTGTCAACGGCGGTCTCACGCGGACCGATGCCGCCGAGCGCGACCGCCACGACGACGAAGGCGCACAGGAGATACGGCCACTCGTGGGCCAGGAAGGCCGTCAGGCGGCGCGGGTCATGGATGTTCATCTGCTATGCGACCAAGTGACAGCGGACGAACCGGCCGGGGCGGACCTCGCGCACCGGCGGCTCTTCCACGGGACAGATCGACGGATCGCTCATGAAGCACCGCGGACAGAAGCGGCAGCCCGGCGGCGGATTCACCGGCGTCGGCACGTCGCCCTCCAGACGGATGCGATCTCGCTTCACGTGGGGGTCCGGCACCGGCACCGCCGACAGCAGCGCCTTCGTGTACGGATGCAGCGGGGCGTCGCAGACGGCATCCGCAGGCCCGCGCTCGACAATCCATCCAAGATACATGACGGCGATCTCGTCGCTGATGTGCCGGACGACCGAAAGGTCGTGGGCGATGAAGAGATAGGCGATGCCGAACTCCTGCTGGAGGTCTTCGAGCAGGTTGATGACCTGCGCCTGAATCGAGACGTCGAGGGCCGACACCGGCTCGTCGCAGACGATGAACTTGGGGTTCAGGGCGAGTGCGCGGGCGATGCCGATCCGCTGCCGCTGCCCGCCGCTGAACTCGTGCGGATAGCGGCTCGCCGCGTCGGGCGAAAGGCCGACGGTTTTCAAGAGTTCGGCGACGCGGTCGCGGATGTATGCCCGCCCCTTGTCGCGCTCAAAAATCCTGAGGCCCTCCGCGACGATTCCGCCCACGGTGAACCGCGGATTCAGCGAGCCGACGGGGTCCTGAAACACGATTTGCATGTTGCGACGGAGCTGGCGCATGGCCTCGCGGTCGAGTTCGGCGATGTTCGTCCCCTCGAAGAGAATCTGGCCCGCGTCCGGTTCGATCAGCCGCAGGATGCAGCGGCCAGCGGTCGTCTTTCCGCAGCCGGATTCGCCGACGAGGCCGAGGCAACCGCCGCGGCGAACCGAGAGGTCGATGCCATCGACTGCTTGAACGTGGGCGACCGTCCGCTGGAGCAGCCCGCGTTTCACCGGGAAATACTTGCGGAGGCCGCAGACGTCAAGCAGCACGCCGTTCTCGTTTGCATCCCGCACAGCAGCACCTCACGTCAGAAATCCGAAACAAATCTCAAACTCAAAATCTGAAACAGCAGACAAAGAAGGCCGCAGACGCCATTTCGGCATCTGGAGCGCGGGCGTCGATACGTCCGAGGCACCATAGCCAAGCGGCCGCCAGATCACTGGCTCTTCCGCAAGATCGCATCAAAGATGCTGACCAGTTCACCGGCTTCTCGGACAATTGCCGTCCGTTCTTCGTCGAGATCAGCCTCACCTGCCGCGTCCACGATTTTCGGCCAGCACGCGCTCTCCTTTGCTTCCTTGCGGCATATCTTGATGCGCAGGACAAAGTCCTTCTTGCTCAGCGACTCGTTTGCCTCGATGTAGTTGGCTCCCACGGACCCCGACGCTCGAACCAGTTGCCTTGCGTCCTCACGGTTTGAAACCGTGCGGGGGAGCTTTCTGACCAAAGCCCTCGTGCGTCGCGCGAACGCAAGCGTCCGATCCTCAAGGTCATAACGTTTCGCGTTTTGAGCTTCGGACATTTGAATTTGTTTCGGGTTTCGGATTTCGTGCTTCGGATTTCACGTCCTCAGCCAATCGCCCAATGCCCAACACCGCGCCACGTGCCCCTGGGATATTTCGCGCAACGCGGGCGCCTCGCGGCGGCAGACGTCGCGCGCGTATTCGCACCGCGGATGAAAGTGGCACGCGGCCGGCTTGTGCGCCGCGTCGGGGACGACGCCGGGAATCACGGGCAGTTTCGCCTTCCCGACGTTCCGCGACGGAATCGACCTGAGCAGCCCCCGCGTGTAGGGGTGGAGCGGCCTGTCGAACAACTCGATTACCGGCGCTTGCTCGACGATCCGCCCGGCATACATCACGATGACACGGTCGGCCATGCCCGCAACGACGCCGAGGTTGTGGGTAATCAGGATGAGCGACATTCCGGTTTCGCTCTGGAGATGTTCCAAGAGTTCGATGATCTGCGCCTCGATAGTGACGTCGAGCGCTGTCGTTGGTTCGTCGGCGATCAGGAGCCGCGAGTTGCACGCGAGCGCCATCGCGATCATCGCCCGCTGTCGCATCCCGCCCGAAAGCTGGTGCGGATAGCTCCGGTATCGGTCAGCCGGCGACGGAATCTGGACGCGGCGGAGAAGCTCGACAACGCGGACGCGCGCCTCTTCCTTCGACACCTTCTGGTGTGCGTGGATCGCCTCGGCAATCTGGAAACCGATGGTGAACACGGGGTTCAAGCTCGTCATCGGCTCCTGAAAAATCATGGCGATTTTGCCCCCGCGGACCCTCCGCATCTCCGGCTCTGGCAAGGCGAGCAGGTCCTTCCCCTCGAAAAGCACCTGCCCGCTTTCGATCACCCCCGGCGGGGACTGGATGAGCCGCATGATCGTAAGGCCGGTGACGGACTTGCCGCAGCCGGACTCGCCGACGAGAGCGACCGTTTCGCCGGGCGCCACGGTAAAGCTCACGTTCTCGACGGCGCGGGCGGGCGGCCCATCAGCCCCGCGGAACGTGACCGAGATGTCGCGCACGTCCAGCAGCGCCCCGTTTCCGACGGCAGACATCAGCTCACCCTCTCGCGCAGTTTCGGGTTGAACGCATCCCGCAACCCCTCGCCGAACAGGTTGAACGAAAGGACGACTGCCAGAATCGTCAGACCCGGCACGAACGTGAGCCACGACGCATCGAAGAGGTAGTCCTTCCCGTCGGCTAGAATCTTGCCCCATGTGGCGTGTGGCGGCGGGACGCCGAGTCCGAGGAAACTCAATCCCGCTTCAAGCAGGATGGTGCCCGCGATGCCGAGCGTTGCCGAAACGAGCACCGGCGCGAGCGCGTTCGGAATCATGTGCCGGAAGATGATCCTCAGGTCGCCGACGCCCAGAGCGCGCGCCGCGCTGACAAAGTCCTGCTCACGGAGCGAAAGGAACTCGGCGCGAACGAACCGGGTCGTCCCCATCCAGCTTGTCAGGCCGACAACAATCATGATTTTGAAGATACCGCCGCCCGACAACGCAAGCACGGTGAGAATCAGGAAGAACGTCGGAATGCAGAGCATTGTATCGACGAGGCGCATAATCACGGTGTCCACCCAACGCCCGAAATACCCAGCGACACCGCCGAGGAAGATACCGATGACGACCGAGATGTTGACGGCGACAAAACCAATGGTGAGCGAGACCCACGCGCCTTGAAGCATCCGCGCGAGCACGTCGCGCCCCAAGCTATCCGTGCCGAGGAAATAGATACCGAAGGGCGGCTTCGGAGCGCCCACGGCCTCCACCTCTTCCTTGTTCCACCGCGAGAGCGGCGGCCGGAGCTTTTCGGGCAGGCGGACCGCCGTCGGATTCAGAATCGGCTGAAACCGCAGCGTCCGCGGCTCGATTCCCAATGGCCTGAATCCAGGCACCGTGATTTCGGTGCACGTCAAGATCGCACCTGCAATCGCCACGACAAAGAAGAGGATGAACATTACCATTCCGGCAACGGCGAGGCGGTTGCGACGCAGGATACGCCAGCCCTCGCGGAACGGGCTGCTCGGCGGTCTTCCGGGCGCCTGACCGGCGGTTTCAGTCATACTTCACCCTCGGATCCACCACGACGTAAAGCACGTCTGAAATCAGCGTTCCAATCAACACG
>CAZBRH010000011.1:17000-20555 GCA_964494245.1 uncultured Planctomycetota bacterium
CAGCGAAAGCACGATGGGGAAGTCGCGCGCCACGATCGCGTCATACATCAGCCGCCCCATGCCCGGCCATGCGAAGATGTTCTCAATGATCACCGACCCGCCAATCAGCCCCGGCAGGATGAGGCCAAACATCGTCACAAACGGCATCATCGCGTTCCGCAGCGCGTGGCGGTAGTGCACCGTATCCTCGGAGAGTCCCTTCGCGCGCGCAGTGCGGATGTAATCCTGGCTTTCGACCTCGAGCATCTGACCGCGGACATAGCGCGAAAGCACAGCGATTCCGCCCGTCGCCCCCAGCACCGACGGCAGCACAAGGTGCCAGATGCGATCCATGAATGCCGGAATCCCGCCGACCTCCTGCATCCCGAACGTGCGGATGCCGAGCACGGGCATCTGGAGCCGGTTCGCCGTCAGAATGATGAGCACATAGGCGAGAAAGAACCCTGGAACGGAGATGAGGAGATAGGAGAGGAACGTTGCCGAGCGATCATAGAGGCGCCCCCTCCGAACGGCGGCGCGAATCCCCACCGGGAACGAAAGCGTCCACGTGATCAGGGTGCCGACAACGAAGAGCGGGAGACTGTTCAGGAACCGCTCCCATATCTTGCCGAGCACGGGCTGGTTGTCCTTCATCGAGACAAGCCGCCCGCTGAAGAGCTTTTCGTAGAAGAGAAAATACTGCTGGTGCGGCGGCTTGTCGAGGTCGAATGCCTTGCGGAACCGAGCGATGACCTCCGGCGTCATTTTCGGGTTCATTGGATCGATCTGGCTCGGCTTGCCGGGCGCCAGCAGGACGATGTAGAAGGAAATGACGGAGATGAGCAGGAGCGTAATCAGCTTCTGCACAAGCTGCCGTATGAGGAATCCCGTCACACGTTACTCCAGCGTTCGTTCGGGCATTTCGGGCAGCTTCCGCCACTGGTTGAAGTGGAACGTGTAGTTGCCCGTCTTCGTCGGCGCAATCTTTCGGTATCCGATGACTTCGCGCTGCTCGTTGCGGATGACGCGGAAGATGCGCTTGTCGAGCAGCGCCGTCCACCGGCCCACATACAGGAATGTGTAGGGCTGCTCGTCGGCGATAATCCGGTGGAGCTTGTGGCAGAGCGCGACCTGTCGGGCGAGGTCGTATTCCTGGCGAATGCGGATGATGAGATCGTCTGCCTCTTCGTTCTTGAACGCTACAAAGTTGAGCTGGTAGGGATTCGTCTGGCTTGAGTGCCAAATTTGGTAGAGGTCGGGGTCGATGCCCATGCTCCAACCGAGCACGCAGGCGTCGAAATCGCCCTGGTCGATATACTTTTCGATGAAGACAGCCCATTCGATCGTTTCCGTTCGGCAGTCGATGCCAAGCTTTTTCCACGAATCCTGAGCGATGGTCAGGACGGACGCACGGATGGGATTTCCGTTGTTCGTAATGAGCGTGAAGCGGAAGGGCTTTCCGTCCTTTTCGAGCAGGCCGGAAGGCGAACGCTTCCAGCCGGCATCCTCAAGGAGCCGAGCAGCGCCCGCCGGATCATAGGGCAGCGGCTCGATGCTGTGGTCGTAGTAGTCTGTCTGCTTGACGAACGGCCCCGTAATCCGTTCCGCCTCGTCGTAGAGAACATACTTGATGATGCGACCGACGTCGATGGCCATGCCGAGCGCGCGGCGAACGCGCTTGTCTTGGAAAAGCTCGCGCCGCATGTTGTAGCCGATATACGTATACCCAAAGGACAGGCCGGAGAAGTTCTGGAACCGGTCGTCCTTCTTGAGCCGCGCGACCTGATGCGGCTGGGCGCCGTAGCTATCCACCGCGCCCGCATAGAACTCCATCTCCTGGGTCAGCATGTCGGGAATGACGCGGTAGGTGTATTTCTTGTATTCCGGTGCTCCTTCCCAATAGTCGTCAAACCGCACGAGGTGGATGTATTGATCGGACTTCCAGTCCACGAAGCGAAACGGCCCACAGCCGAGCGGCCGCCGGTTGAAGTCGCTGTCCCGCATGCTGAACTCTTCCGGCTTCTTCCCCTTCTTCCGCGCCTCCTCCGCCAGCGCCTCGTCCGAAAGCAAATGCTCCGGCAGCATCCCCATCCCCCATGTCCCAAACGCCGGCGAATAAAGCCGCTTATAGACGACGCGCACCGTGTATCGGTCAACCGCCTCGACCGACTTGACCGGCTCGTAGTCCGGCACCCGCGGTGAGAGGTTCTTGGGATTCATAATGGCGTCGTATGTGAACTTCACATCGCCAGAATCGAACTCGTGGCCATCGTGGAACTTGACGCCTTTGCGGAGGTGAAAGAGGATGACCGGGTTGTGCTCCGTCGCGGGCAAAAACTCGGCGGCGTAGCGTTCCCGGTTCTTCGCAAACCCGGCTGGCTTCACCTCGACCAGCGCGGCGCCATCGAACGCGAACGCCTCCTCCCCGAGCACCTCCGCCAGCGTCTCGAAGACGTCCTGGTCCACCTGTCGGAGCGAAAGCTTGATCCGGGGCGGGCGATTGACGACGAGGACGACGTCCGCGAACTCGGGGTCCTTGTCCGGCGGTGCAATGTTTTCTTTCACCTCGTGTGTCAGCGTCGCAGCGGGTTCGATGGCGATTTCAGCGATGTTTCGTAGGCAGCGCCCAAGAGCGCTGTCCTCGTCCCGCCGAGCCGCCTGTTCGGCGCGGAGGCGTTCGACGAACTCTTCCGGCGTCCGGCCCCCCTTCGGGTCCACGACGAAGAACGCTTCCTCTGTGATTTCCCAACTCGTTGCAAGGCGGCCCCGCCAGTTCAGATTCTCGTCGCGGTCAATCAACCCCTCGAAAACAAACTCGCAGATGCTGCTCGATGCCGAGTCGGCGTTCAGAATCGGGTTCAGGAGTTGTGCGTCGCCGATGGACGCGGAGATGTAGTGCTCCAGCCGGTCTGGCGTCAGCCGCACCTGCTGGTCATAGGAAGGAACCCAGAAAAACGACTGGAGCAAGAACGCGACCACAAGGATCGGCAGCAAGAGGAGTATCCGCTTCGTCCACATGCCGAGACCTCGCCGGGCGTTCCGCGACGGCCGAATTATATCGGGCACCAACAGCAGGCGCAAGCCGAGCGGATGCGAATCAAAGCGCGCCGTCGTTCGTGCTTGCCTTCGGGTGGCGGCCCGGCTATACTCCGGCGAGGTCAATTCCCGTTCTTGGGGTGATATGAGGACGAGCCATGCCGGAACTGGAACGAAAGCCGGGCGGGCTGACGGCGCTCGGCGTGCTCTGTGTGCTCTTCGGCGCGGGTTGGGTGGTTGCGGCGACCTGGGGGCTCTTGCAGCCGCAGGTCCACGCAGCGACGCTGAAACGCATCGGCGCGCCGCAGTTGCTCGGCGGAGTCGGGCTGGCGGGAGCGTTCATCCAAGCGGCGGGAACGCTGCTCCTGGGAGGACTGATGTTCGCAGCGGGAATCGGCCTCTTGCGGCTGCGACGCTGGGGAGCGCGGCTCGCGAAGGTCTATGCCGTCGGCCAGCTCGTGCTCAGCGCGGCGGGGGCGCTGCTCGCGCTCGCCGGACCAATGTCAAACCGGTCGCCAGCCGACACGATGCCCAAAGACT
>CAZBRH010000011.1:20573-31893 GCA_964494245.1 uncultured Planctomycetota bacterium
GGAAGTCCTAGAGCACGACCTCGTGGCGATTTCGATTACCGAGGTGGTTGCCGGGTTTGCCCTGTCCGCCGTCTTTGCCGTCGTGCTTCTCTGCCTTCTGACCCGAAGGCGCTACGCGGACTTGTTCAGATAGGAAAGCGGGGACAGATAACGCGGACAGAAAACTTTCTTTCGCCGGGCAAAGAAAGTTATCTGTCCCCGTTTTCCGGCTGCGTGAGGCCCGTTGACTTGCACGGCGTGCCCATGGATAATGCCCAACGGAAACAAACGGAAGCGAGCGGCAGGCGTGGCCGAGCAAGCCAACAGAACGGATGTTCTCAATCTTCGGGAGGCGGCGGCTCTTGTCCGTGTTAGCGAGCGGACGCTGCGCGAAAAAGCGCGAGCGGGCATGGTCCCGTGCCGGCGCATCGGGCGGCAATGGCGGTTCAGCGAAAGCGCGCTGCGAGCATGGCTTGCACCGGCCACCGCGGAATCTCTGAAGCCGGAAGCCGTATCTGAGGGGGTTCAACTCTATCTGCCGACTGGCCAAACCACACAGGCGGAGTTCCCCGTCGACGAGCGCAAGGCCGAATGGGGAACGTTCAAACATAGTCTGAGGGCGCCCATTCACCGCTGGTTCACGTATCCGGCCGGCTTCTCCTATAAGGCGGTGGAATGGAGTCTCTCTCGCCACGGGCTGTCGCAAGGCAGCGTCGTCTACGATCCCTTCATGGGATGCGGCACGACGAACGTCGTTGCGAAAAAGTTGGCGATAAACTCCTACGGCGTCGAGGCACACCCCTTCGTGTTCCGAATCGCGAGAGCGAAACTGAACTGGGGCATTTCGCGCGACGCGGTGGCGGATGCCCTGCTCGAAATCCGCGCACGGGTGTCCGCCGACCGACGGCGGCTCGGGGGCGATACGGAGCCGCGCCTGCGGGACAAGTTCCCCGAACTGGTGCTGAAATGTTACGAGCCGGCGACGCTCCGGGACCTCTGGCTCATCCGCAAGGCGATTGCCCGCGGCGAATGGAGCGCCGGCCTCTCAGATTTCCTGTTTGTCGGCCTGGCCGGGCTGCTCCGGCAGGTCTCGTCGGCAGCGACCGGCTGGCCTTACATCGCACCCAAAAAGACGAAGAACCCCTCATCGCATAAGGACGCCCTCGAGGAGTTTTGCTCGCACGCGTCGAGCATGATCGCGGACATCGAGGCGACGGTGAAGGATGCGGCGCCGGGCTACCGCGACTGCTTCCACCAAATCGCGCTCGGAGACTCCAGAGACGCGCGGACGATCGTTCCGGACGCGTCTGTCGACCATATCTTCACCTCGCCCCCGTACCTGAACAATTTTGATTACGCCGACCGCACGCGGCTGGAGATGTATTTCTTCGGCGACGCCGAGACGTGGGGAGACATCAGCCGGAGCGTCAGAACACGGCTCATCACGTCGGCGACGACGCAGATATCGCGCAGCGATCCGAAGTATGGCCTGTCGGACGACCTGAAGGCGGCGTGCCCCGAGGCGTATGACTTCCTTGACCGGGCGGTGGGCCGCCTGGGCGCGCTCCGCATCACCAAGGGCGGCAAGAAAAGCTACGACCACCTCGTCGCGGGATATTTCAACGACATGCTTCGCGTGCTGCGCGATTGCTGCCGCGTGCTCCGCCCCGGCGCGCGTGCGGTCTTTGTGCTCGGCGACTCCGCGCCCTACGGCGTTCACATCCCTACCGACGAGTTGATAGGAAAGCTCGGCGTCGCCGTCGGCTTTTCCCGGCACACCGTCGAGGTGCTCCGCGCCCGCGGCGACAAGTGGAAGCAGAACCCGCAGCGCCACTCCGTGCCGCTCCGGGAATCCATCGTCACGCTGGAGAAGGATTGAGATGCCGCAGCAGGCCAATCCCGGCAGCGCCATCGGTGAGGCCGTCGGGGCGGAAATTGAAGCCGCCCTCAATCATTTCCTTGAACAACTCGCCGAAAGCACAGGGCATCACTTCGTGTGCACCGGCCCCCGAGACACGAAGACCGGCAAGCCCCGGAAGCTGCTCATGTACGATAAGTTCGGCACTGCATACAACATTGATTCCGTCATCGCCAACGAATCCATGCAGCCGGTCATCCTGATCGAGTCCAAGTATATTCGCTATAAGAAGCACAACCGTGACAAGGGCAGTTGGCTGTGCCGGCTCATCCCGCGCTGCGGCGCCGCTACGGGAGCATCCGAAGCTCCATTGCCGTGCTGTCCGGCAGTTGGAGCTCTTCGTCCGTTGCCATGCTGAAGAGTTACGACATCAACGTTTTTCTCATACCGTTTGAGCGCATGTGCGACCTTCTCGGCCAACATGGGATTGATTTCAATTGGAACGAGAAGGACCGCGATGCCGCCGTCGTGGCGTGGCACCAGTTCCGGCGCCTCACAGAGAGCCAAAAGGCAGAAATCGGCACAGGGCTGATTGATCTCGTAAGGGCTGACCTCGACGCTACCATTCGAGCGATACTCGACGACTCGTCCAGCCGCGAGATTGACCGCGTCTCCTCGAACTCCACACCAACCTCGGCGAGATACGGACGCTCGAGTTTCAGTCCGTCTGCGAAGCCGTCGAATTCCTCAACACGCACGAGTTGCGCGACATGTTCATAGCAACCGACGCGCCGACGCTGTTCGACCAGATTCCAGAGCAAGAAGAATAGTGCGGGCGGGTTCGGGTTCGCTTACCGCGGGCGGCGCTACATCGTCCCCGTGTGTCCGAAGCCGCCATCGCCCCGCGCGGTGTCGGGCAGGACGTCCACCTGCCGAAGCTCGGCGCGGACGACGGGCTGGATGACGAGCTGCGCGATGCGGTCGCCGCGGCGGACGGTGAACGGCTCGGAGCCGAAGTTGCCGAGGATGATTTTGACTTCGCCCCGATAGTCGGCATCGATGGTGCCGGGGGAGTTGACGACGAGGATGCCGCTCTTGGCGGCAAGGCCGCTGCGGGGGCGGACTTGCGCCTCGTAGCCGGGCGGCAGGACCATGTAGAAGCCCGCCGGAACAAGCGCCCGCCCGCCGGGCGGAATCACGAGCGGCTCGGCCACCGCCGCGCAAACGTCCATCCCGCTCGCGTGCTCACTCATGTAGCGCGGCATTGGAACATCCTTGCAGTCATCTCGGACGCGGATGAGAAGCTCGACGGTGTTCATTGCCGCTCCTTGCCGATGGCCTCGACCGCCGCGATGATACGGCGGGCGATGCCGGACTTGGCGAGATGGGACAGCGTCTGGCTTTCGCCGGACGGGAACAGGAGTTCGGCGTCGGCGATCTCGGCGCCCATCGCCGCCGGGCTGTTGACGACGATGAGGTCGAGGTTCTTCTCGCGCAGCTTGCGGAGCGCGTTTTCGCGGGCGTTTTCGGCTTCGAGCGCGAACCCAACGAGGATGCGGCCGCCCTTGCGACGCCCGAGCTCCGCGAGGATGTCGTCGGTCGGCCCGAGGCGCAGGACGAGTTCGCGGCCAGTCTTCTTGATTTTCCCGGCGACCCGCTTGGCGGGGCGGTAATCGGCGACAGCGGCGGCCATGATAATCGTGTCGGCCTGGTCGAAGCGTTCGAGGACGGCTTTGCGCATCTCGGCGGCGGAGACAACGCGGACGAGCGCGGCGCCGTCCGGCGGCTCGCATTCGATGGGGCCGCAGACGAGCGTCACCTGCCCGCCGGCATCGAGCGCCGCGCGGGCGAGCGCGCAGCCCATCCGCCCGCTCGACGCGTTCGAGAGGTAGCGAACATCGTCGATGAATTCGCGCGTCGGGCCGGCGGTAATCAGGTATCGCATCCGAGACTCCTGTCTCGCGCGGTCGTCAGGCCAGTGCAGCTTTGGCGGCGGCGAGGATTTCGTCCAGCTCGGCCATCCGCCCCGGGCCGCAGGCGCCGCAGGCGAGCCATCCCTCGCCCGGGCCGACGATCCGGTAGCCGAGGTCGGCGAGGGTCTTGACGTTGCGCTGAACAATCGGGTTCTGCCACATCGCCGAGTTCATCGCGGGCGCGAGCAGGACGGGCACGGACGTGGCGGCGGTCATGACGGTCGCCGTCACAACGTCGTCGGCGATCCCAGCGGCGACCTTGCCGATGAAGTCGGCGGTCGCCGGGGCGACGATGACGAGTTCGGCGCGCTCGGCGAGGGCGATATGGTCGAGCGGCCGTGTGCCCGGCGGCGGCCAGAGCGTCGTCGCCACCGGGTTGCCCGACACCGCCTCGAACGTGGCGGGCGTGACAAGCCGCTGCGCGGCGTCGGTCATCGCGACGGTGACAGATGCTCCGCTCTGACGGAGCTTCGACGCGAGGTCGGCGGCCTTGTAGGCCGCGATCCCACCCGTTATGCAGAGGATTATCTTGCGGCCCTGCATGGGTAGCTCCTTACGTCAGGAGGGCGTGGGAGCGCGGGGGCAAAGCGCCCCTGCGCCCATGCCCTACTTTTCCGTAGGTCCGCTCAACGCCGTGCCGTCGGGCGCGACGAGTTGCAGATGTCCCTTCGCGATTTCTTCTGTGACGAGTCGGATGGGGCGGCCGCCGCTGTTCTTGGTGATGATCTCGCTGCGCTCCTGCATCAACTGGACCAGCCGCTTCTGCACGAGCGTGGTCAGCTTGAACCGCCCTCCCAGTTTCCGCGACAAGTCATGCAACATCGCTTCGTTCATTCTCTCCTCCGCAGCAAACAGTTTACGCGCCAGCCCGGACCGCCCGTCTGGCCTGAATCAACCTGCGTATCTCTTCGACGGCGTCGTCAAGCACATCGTTGACCACCCGGTGGTCGAAGCCCCCAGAGGCGGCTGCGGCCCGCTCGCGGTCGGCGGCGGCGACGCGGCGGCGGCGCTCCTCGTCTGATTCCGTGTTGCGGCGTTCGAGCCGCTGCGCAGCGGCCGCCGGAGCCGGTGCGTCCAGAAAGATGAACAGCCCGTCCGGGTATGCGCGCCGCATCTGTGCTGCGCCCTGGACGTCGATCTCGACAAGGACGGTCTTTCCTTCACGGAGCGCGCGCTCCAGCGGCTCGCGCGGTGTGCCGTATAACTGGCCATTATACTCGGCGTGTTCCACAAACTCGCTGCGGCGAACCCGTTCGAGAAACTCTCCGCGGCTGACAAAGTGGTAGTCCACCCCGTCCCGTTCGCCCGGCCGGGGTCGCCGCGTCGTCGCCGAGACGCTGAGCACGATGTTCGGATCGGAACGCAGCCGTTCGCAGACCGTCGTCTTGCCAGAACCCGATGGGCCGGAGATGACCACGACCTGCCCACGGGCAGACGATGCCGCTTCGCTTCCCGGACGCTTCTCGGTCATTCGAGGTTCAGCACCTGTTCCCGTATCTTGTCCACTTCGCCGCGCAGGTCGATGACCAACCGGACCATCGCTGCGTCGTTTGCCTTGGACGACATCGTGTTGGCCTCGCGGTGCATTTCTTGGGCGATGAATTCGAGCCGCCGCCCGGCGCCCTCGGCATCAAGACCTTCCATAAAATGCTCGACGTGCGCCCGCATGCGGCAAAGTTCCTCCGTGATGTCCGAGCGCTCCGCGAAGGCGACAATCTCGCGCGCGACGAAGCTCGGGTCAACCTCGTTTCCGGCTTCGGCGACGAGTGCGCGTATCCGCCGAGCGAGTCGCCGCCGATACTGTTCGGCGGCCTGCGGCACGCGGGCTTCGATCCGGTCGAGGAGCCGGCGAATCCGCGCGCAGTGCCGCCGGAGGGCAGCAGCCAAATGCCGGCCCTCCGAGGCGCGCATCCGTGCTGCCTCCTTCAGCGCTTCGACGAGCACCGGCCGGATGAGCTGCCACACGCGGCCAGCCCCGCGCCCCGACAGCCCCTCCGCCGCCATGACGCCCGGCAGTTGCGCAATGAGGTCGGCGCGGACCTCGTCCGCGAGGCCGAAGCGCGTCCGCAGCTTTTTCAACTCGCGCGCATAGCTGCCAAAGATGCGCTCGTTGAAGGCCGCTCTCGCCGCTCCGGCCCAGTCAATCCGAGCGGAAACCTCCACGGAGCCGCGGCGGAAATAGCGGGCGACAAGGGCCGCAACCTTCTCGTCCACCTCCGGCATGTGCAGCCCAAGTTGCACCTTCGTCTTCAGGTGCTTGCCGTTGACGGACCGCACGATTACGTCGGCGGAGAAGTCTCCGCCCAACACGTTCGCGTATCCGAAGCCGGTCATGCTGCTGGGCACGGTCGGTCCCCCGAACTACTGGTCGCTAGACGTTGCGGGGACGGAAGTGGTTGGCGACGGCGGCGAGGTCACCGTCGCGGCATCAGTTGTCGGCGAAGCGGCTGCCGCTCCGGTCGTTGTATCAACGCTCGTTGATGGCGCCTTCTCGTCGGGCGCCAGGAGTGCCGCGGGCGGGGTCGTCGTGCGACCGCCGACTCTCGCCTCGGTTCCGGAGCCGCTTTCGCTGCCGGCAATAAGGCCGAGAGCAAGCGCACACAGGAGGAAGATGAGTCCCAGCACAGCCGTTGCCTTTTCGATCTGGCTGGCGGCGCGGACGCCAAGAGCCGAGTCGGCGCCGCTGATGCCGCCGAGCGCACCGGCGAGTCCCCCGCCCCGACCCGACTGAAGCAGGACGGCGATGACGAGCAACGCGCTATCCAGGAAGAAGACGATGAAGATGATGGTCTTGAGCGTGCCCACTTATGCGTGTGCCTCCTTGTATTGGACAATTCCAAGGAACGAGGCGGCGTCGAGACTGGCGCCGCCGACAAGAGCGCCGTCGATATCGGGCTGCCCGAGCAGCGCCGCCGCATTCGAGGGCTTGACGCTGCCGCCATATTGGATACGCACGACGTCCGCCACGCCGCTGCCAAACCAGTCGGCAAGGATCGACCGGATGAACGCGTGCACCGCCTGCGCCTGCGCCGGCGTTGCTGTCCGCCCCGTGCCGATTGCCCAGACCGGCTCGTAGGCGAGCACGACACCGCGCATGGCCTCCGGCGTCATGTCGCGCAGGGCGCCGGTCACCTGCGTCTTGACAACGCGCTCGGTGTTGCCGGCCTCCCGCTCCGCAAGCGTCTCACCGACGCAAACGATGGGCTTGAGTCCGCAGCCGAGAGCGGCCTTGAGCCGCGCGTTGACCCCTGCATCCGTCTCGCCGAAATACTGGCGGCGCTCCGAATGCCCGATGATGACGTGCGTTGCGCCGACGTCGCGGATCATCGGTCCCGAGACTTCGCCGGTGAACGCGCCCGCCGGTTCGGGGTGCAGATTTTGTGCGCCGACGACGACGGGGCTGCCCCGCAGCGCGTCCACGACGGCGGGCAGGTAAACAAAGGGAGGAAAGACGCCGACATCCACGCCGACGCCCGTCCCGACCGCCGAGCGGATCGCGCGGACAAGCGCCAGCGCCCCGGCCAGGTCCAGGTTCATCTTCCAGTTTCCGGCAATGAAAGGCCGCCTCATCAGTTATGCTCCTCAACGGGGTCAATCGGCCCTTGGGAACGATCCGAGCACCTTGAAAAACTGGCAGTAGCGCTCGGCCTCGGCCAACATCGCTGCCATGTGCTCGTCGTCCCGGTGCCCTTCCATGTCCACGAAGAAGAAGTATTCCCACGGCTTGTCGCGCGAGGGTCGTGGATACATATAGGTCATATTGATGCCGCGCTGCTTGATGATGTTCAGCAAGCCCCAAAGACCGCCCGATTCGTGCTTGACGGAGCAAAGCATCGAGGTCTTGTCCCGTCCGGTGCGCGCGGGGCGGTCGTGCCCGATGACCAAGAAGCGCGTCTCGTTTCGTTCTACGTCTTCGATGTGGGCTTGAAGCACCTCCAGCTTGTAGATGCGAGCGGCCATCTCGTGTGCCACGACGGCGGTTCCCGGTTCCCGCGCGGCGCGCTCGGCGGCCTGCGCCGTGCTTGCCGTTTCGATGAGTTCGGCTTCGGGCAAATGCTCGGCCAGCCACGTTCGACACTGGGCCAGCGCGATGGGCTTCGAACACACACGCCGGACGGACGAAAACTTGCCCCGGCCCAGAAGGTTCAGGTGGATGGGCAGAACCTCCTCGGAAAGGATGCCGAGTTCGCTTGTGACGAACGTGTCGAGCGTTTCGCTGACAGCCCCTTCCGCTGAGTTCTCGATTGGGACGACGCCGCAGTCCGCACGGCCGGTCTCGACGGCCGCGAAGACCGAGCGTATGTCGCGCTCCGAGACATACGCCGCCCCAGCGCCGAAAATATCGTAAGCCGCCACGTGCGTAAACGTCGCTTCCGGACCGAGGAAGGCGACCCGAATCGGCTCTTCGAGCGCCCGGCACGCCGAGATAATCTCGCGGAAGATGCTGCGAATCGCCGTATCAGAAAGCGGCCCCGTGTTTTGCTTCCGCAACCGGGCATAAATTTCCTTTTCCCGCGTGGGGACAAAGGTCTTGTGGTGCGATGCCGCCTTCGCCTTGCCGATACGCGCGGCGAGCCGCGCCCGCCGCGACAGAAGAGCAAGAATCTGGTCGTCCAGTTTGTCGACTTTCCGTCGCCAGTCGGCGATGGACATACCGCCCTCCGTGGAGCATAACCGCGCCCGAAGCGCGCACCACCCCCTTTACCTTGGAGCGGTAAATGGAGAAATATAGCGGCATCCGTCGCAGCCGTCAACTAAAAATGCGGGAGCATTCTGATTCGTGATTGCGGAATCTGCGGATTTTGCGTGACATTTGCAGGTTCGTCGCTATAATGCCCAAGCTTTCCGGGCGGAAATGCCTGGCGGCTCGCACGCGAATCTCCGGAAAGCCAGAAGACGACCCCCATCTTGGAGGGGACAAACTCTACCCATTGGAGGCAAACGGACGATGCCGGAAGCGGACCTAAGGATGCTGCGGAAGCGGATGGACAGGGCAAACTTCGAAAAGCTGGCGGCCATTCCAAACCCGAAACTCCATGCGTTCGTGGCGGCCGCCGTCAAACTCTGCGAGCCGGAGTCCGTTTTTGTCTGCACGGACCGGAAGGCGGACATCGCACTCATGCGCAAGCGGGCTATCTCGTCGGGCGAGGAACGTCCTCTGGCCATTCCGGGTCATACCGTCCATTTCGATGGATATTTCGATCAGGGCCGCGACCGCGAGGTGACGAAATACCTCGTGCCGCCGTCGGACTCGCTCTCGAAGGCGCTGAATCAGATAGAGCGCCGAAAGGGGCTGGCAGAGATCCGCCGCCTGCTCAAGGGATCGATGCGCGGCCGGACGATGATCGTCCGCTTCCTTTCGCTCGGCCCCGCTGGGTCGGTCTTCAGCATCCCGTGCGTCCAATGCACCGACTCTTACTACGTCGCTCACAGCGAAGACCTGCTTTACCGCACGGCGTATCGGGCGTTCAAGGCGCTCGGCCCGGACGCGGATTTCTTCGCGATCCTACACTCGTCGGGCGAGGTGGACGAGCGGAAGGTGAGCGTGGATGTCGCACACAAGCGCATCTACATCGATTACACGCGCGACAGGATTTACAGCGTGAACACGCAATACGCGGGGAATACCGTCGGACTGAAGAAGCTCGCGTTGCGGCTGACGATTCGCAAGGCAGACCGCGAGGGCTGGCTTGCCGAGCACATGTTCCTGATGGGCGTCAAAGGCCCCGGAGGCCGCAAGACCTACTTTGCGGGCGCCTTCCCCAGCGCTTGCGGCAAGACGGCGACGGCGATGCTGCCCGGCGAGACAATCCTGGGCGACGACATCGCCTATTTCCGCGCGGTCAACGGAGAACCCCGCGCGGTCAACGCCGAGGCCGGGATTTTTGGCATCATCCAGAACGTCAACCCGACCGACGACCCCGTCATCTACGACGTCCTCACGAAGCCCGGCGAGGTCATCTTCTCGAACGTGCTGGTCAAGGACGGCCGCCCCTACTGGCTTGGCATGGGGCGGGTGCTGCCGGAGGACGGAGAGAATTTTTCCGGTGAATGGTATCGCGGGAAGATCGGCCCGGACGGCGCCGAGGTCCCGCCCGCCCACAAGAACGCTCGCTACACGGTTGCTCTCCGCGCGCTTGCCAACGTAGACCCTGAGCTCGAAAACCCCGAGGGCGTCGTGCTCAGCGGTATCATCTACGGGGGGCGCGATGCCGACACCTGCGTGCCCGTCCGCCAGAGCTTCGACTGGGCGCACGGCATCGTCACCTGCGGCGCCTCGCTCGAAACCGAGACGACCTTCGCCATCCTCGGCGCGGAAGGGAGACGCGAAATCAACGTGATGAGCATCCAGGACTTCCTCGCCATTCCCATCGGGAAATACATCGCGAACAACCTGAACTTCGCCCGGTCGCTCGCCAGCCCGCCGCCCATCTTTGGCGTCAACTACTTCCTTCGCGACGAATCGGGGAAATTCCTCACGGGCATGCACGACAAGCGCGTCTGGGTGAAGTGGATGGAGCGGCGCGTCCACAGGGAAGTCGGCGCCATCGAGACGCCGACGGGGTGGATTCCGAAATACGATGACCTGGCGCCGCTCTTCCGCGAGGTGCTTGGTTCGGGCTATGCGCGGGCGACGTATGAGAAGCAGTTCACGCTGCGTGTGGTTGAGAACCTTGCCCGGATAGACCGTGTCGAAAAGTTCTTCCGCAAGGAGGCGGCGGGAGCCCCGCCGGTCGTTGCCGAGGTGCTCGCAGCCCAACGGGAGCGGCTCCTTGCCGCGCAGAAAAAGCACGGCAACTACATTTCGCCGTTTGTGTTCGCGGGTTCGTAGTCGCCGCCCGATTACGTGCGCTCCGTTCCCTCTATCTCGCCTCTTGCCGCCAGGGTTCGTTTCACTGTGAAACGGCGAACGTCCCTTGTGGCGTGCGGCTTCCGCAGCTATAATGCCGTCATGAAGGCGCAGGGTGGCAGCCAAAACGCAGAGCCGGGGGCGAAACGCTTCTATCGGTCGTGGGCCTGCGGCAAGGGCCTCTGTGCGTTCGAGGTCGTGGTCGCTGAATCGGACTTGCAGGTGTTCGCCGACCGGGTGCTGGCGGCAGAGACGGAGGCGGCGGTCCGCCGGGTCCGAAGGGATATTGAACTTTACGCAGCTGCTCACGATGGCTTCGTCGCGACGCTGCGGCCGGTGAAGGCGCAGGCCGGCGCTCCCGCGCCCGTCCGGCGAATGTGCCAGGCGTGCGCGCTCTATGGCGTCGGACCAATGGCGGCTGTCGCGGGGACGGTGGCCGAGTTCGTCGGCCGCGACCTCTTGGAATACTCGCGGCAGGTGATCGTCGAGAACGGCGGGGATATTTTCTTCCGGACGAATGAGCCGCCGACATTCGGGCTTTACGCAGGAACGCGATCCCCCTTTACAGGCCGCGTGCGGTTTGTGCCGAGGGACATGACCGAAGGCGGCGTCTGCACGTCCTCGGGCACCGTCGGACATAGCTTGAGTTTCGGACACGCC
>CAZBRH010000011.1:31929-35910 GCA_964494245.1 uncultured Planctomycetota bacterium
GGTGCTTGCGGACGCAGCGGCGACGGCGATCTGCAACGGAATTCACCGGCCGGAGGATGTGCAGGCGGCGATCGATGCGGAGCAGGAGCGCGGCCTCATCGACGGCCTGCTCATCGCCATCGGGCAGACGCTTGGAGCGTGGGGAGCGCTGGAGATTGTGGAAGGAGCATAGGCATGTATGCACACCGGATCGTCTTGCATTTTCCGAAGGAGATCGTCGAGCAGCCGCTCATCTGCCGCCTTGCGAAGAAATACGACGTCGAATTCAGCGTCCTGCGAGCGGAGGTCGAGCAGGATACGGGCGGGATGATGGTGCTCGGCCTGCACGGGCAGGAGAGGGTTGTCCGCGAGGCGCTCGCTTACCTTGAGGAGAAAGGCGTCCGGATTGAACCGCTTCAGCAGGACATTCGGCTCGATGTGGAAAAGTGCATCCACTGTGGGGCGTGCGTCGGCCAGTGCCCGACAGGAGCGCTGGCCGTGGACCCGGCGACGCGGCGCGTGGCGCTCGACTCGGAAAAGTGCATCGCATGCCAGTATTGCGTGCCGGCGTGTCCTTATCGGGCGATTTCCGTTGCGTTCATTTGAGTTGCGACAATGTATGACGCAGGGAAGGACATCCTGGGCTGCTCGAAGCTGGCCCCGCTGCTCGATCGCCTGAGCGATGGCGTCTTCGTGGTGGACCGCGACCGGCGTATCTGTCTTTTCAATCCGGCGGCCGAGCGGATCACGCGCGTCAAGGCGGAAGACGCGCTGGGGCGGGTCTGCCATAGCGTGTTTACGGGCGTCGATTCGGGCTCGGATTGCGCTGTGGGCCATCAGCGCCCGTGCACCATCAACTCGGTCTTCGAAAGCGGCCGTCCCTGCACCTTTGTCGATTCCACTGTTACGCTTCCGGACGGCACGCGACGCACATTGTCGCTGGATGCCGTGCCGCTCTTTGACGAGAAGGGCGTCGTCGTTCGCGTTGCGATGATCCTGCACGACGTTTCCGAGCTGCGGGAACTCCGACACGAGCTCGAAGGGCGCTACGAGTTTCATAATATCATCGGCAAAAACCACCGGATGCAGGAAATCTACGGGCTTATCGAGCAGATCGCCGACACAGATGCAACGGTGCTCATCGAAGGAGAGAGCGGAACGGGCAAGGAGCTCGTCGCCCGGGCGATTCATTTTCGCAGTCGCCGGTCCAACAAGCCCTTCGTGCAGGTCAATTGCAGCGCGCTGGTTGAGACGTTGCTCGAAAGCGAGCTTTTCGGGCACGTCCGCGGCGCATTCACAGGCGCTGTCCGCGACAAAATGGGCCGTTTCGAGGCGGCGGACGGCGGCACGATTCTTCTCGACGAGATCGGGGACATCAGCCCCGCCGCGTCGTCCAGGAACGCCAGTTCGAACGGGTCGGCGACAACACGCCGCGAACGACGGACGTCCGGATTATCACGGCGACGCACCGCAACCTCCGCGATCTGATGCAAAGCGGCAGGTTCCGCGAAGACCTCTATTACCGCCTCCGCGTTGTCCCGATCTCCCTGCCGCCGTTGCGGGAGCGGCGAGAGGACATCCCGCTGCTCGTTGCCGCCTTTGTGAAGCGGTTTGCGGCCTCCATGCAAAAACCCATCACCGGCGTGTCGCGGGTGGCGCTCGCGCGGATGATGGACTACCATTGGCCCGGAAATGTGCGCGAACTCGAAAACGCCATCGAACACGCGTTCGTCAAGTGCTCTGGGAGCGAAATCCAGTTGGCCGACCTGCCGATTGAGTTGCGGACCGAGCAAGAGGAAGCAGGCCGCGCACCCAGCGGTTCGACGACAGCGGTCGGGGTTCCCCCGCAGACACTTCGGCCTGCCGAGGAAGACGAGCGGGCAATCATTCTGGCGGCGCTTCGAGCGGCTGGCGGCAACAAGTCTTTGGCTGCCCATCGGTTAGGTGTTGGGCGGACTACGCTCTGGCGTCGAATGAAAGAGCTCGGAATAGGGATCGCCCCAAAGCGGAAACTGTTTCGCTCTGAAACAGTGCCGGCACAAAACGTTCCAACATGAAACGTCGGTGGAACACCCGTTCCGCCAGTTTCCCTCCGCATCGTCTGTATCCTCTGTCATCTTCCCGAACGTAACGCGCTCACGGCCAAGATGTTATGTGCGTGCTGGCCACACGCGCTCCTCCAAAAGGTTGAACGGCACGAAAATTGCTCTACTCCCAATAGCAGAATGATAAGCGGTTGGATCCGGCCAGCGGCCGCTTATCTAGTCTTCGGGCGTGTTGCCCGAGGCGTCAAGGAAGGGACAGACAGTTACGCGGGTCCTCCCCCTCGCGTGACTGCTGTCCCTTCCCGTCTTTTGGTGTGCTTCCCCGCTTATGCTTCATGCCGTCGGACACGGCAGTTTTGCCACGCTCGGGTCCGCGCCCTCCGCAGGCCTTATCCGAGCAGGTGAATTTCGGCAGCGAGAACGCCGAGGCACACGGCAAGCGATGGCGGCGTGACAATCAGGCCGTATGAGACGAACTTGCTAAAGCTCACGCGGTAATCCTTCTCGCGCAGGATGCTCATCCACATGATGCCCGCGAGCGCGCCCAGCGGTGTGATGTTCGCGCCGAGGTTGGACCCAACGGTCGTCGCGAGCGCCGCCGAAAGAAGAGCGCGACCGGAAAGCCCGGCCATCACGGATGCGAACGCGACGGTCATCGGGATGTTGTTGAGCACGTTCGCCGCCAGCGCGGAAGTAGAGCCGTAGAGGAGCACCCGGGCGACTTCGCTGCCGCCGCACAGGCGGGCGAAGAAGGCCCCCGCGTCGGCCATCACGCCGGAGGACCGCAACGCCTCGACGGTCACAAAGAGCGACACGACAAACGGCACGATGGACCAAGGCATCCGCCGCAGCGTCAGATGCACCGAATGATGCGGAATCGCCCCTCCAAGCGCGCGGCGAAGTTTCCGCGCATACGAATCCCGCACCACAAGCACCGCCGCCAGCACAAGCGCCGCACTGACCGCGATTGCCCACATATCCACATGCAGATACGGGGCAACCGCGAGTGCGACCACGGCCGCTCCAAGCACAACGCCGCCGGCAACGGCGCCTGCACGGTCTGTAATTGCCGATGTCGGATCGAGGTTCCGCGACACAGCGATGGGCTTCTCAATGTCGCGGCGGAAAAGCAGGTAAAGGAGCACGGCGTTCATTGTCCCCGCGGCAATCGTCGGCAAGAGCATCCACGCCGTGTAAGGAAGGAACCTGAGGTGGAACGCGGAGGCGACCAGGATGTTCGTCGGGTTCCCGATGTAGAGCATCATGCTCCATGTGTTTGCGGCAAAGAACTCCGCGATCAGATAGGGCGTCGGGTTGATGTCCGCCTCGCGAGCGAAATAGTAAACGAACGGCGTAAACGTCAGGATGACAATGTCGTTCGAGGTGAAGATGGTCAGCACGGAAACGGTGATGTAGAGCGAGAAAAATAGCCGTGTCCCGCTCGTGTGCGCCATCTTCAGCGCAAGCCGGGCGAAGTATTCGAAAACGCCCGTGATGTCCAAGAAGACGCTAATGAAGACCATCGAGAGGAAAAGGGCAAGGATGCCGAGGGCGTTCGGGCCGTTCTGTCCATTCAGGCCATTGAGGATGCGTTCGCTCTTCAGGATGCCCGCAGCGATGATGAGGACGGGGCCGAGAAGCGCCCCGAGGAAATACGTTTCGACAAGGATATGGCGGTTCCACATCCGCACCCGCAGGTAGGGACGCCTCAGGATGAGAAGCACGGTCGCCGCCGAAGAGAGGAGGAATACTCCCACGGCGATCCACCGGCTGTCCACCGTCACGCAACCGCCTCCGGGAGCGACGCGTTCCCGCCCTGCCAGCTTCGCCAGCCAAACCACGAGCGGGCGCAGGGCAATTATTATATCGCCGATCACTCGCCCGTGCATATCCATTGACGTCCTGAGGCATTTGCGATGTGGTGTTTTGAGGCACGGACAGAGGGGATGCGGGCAGG
>CAZBRH010000012.1:0-3740 GCA_964494245.1 uncultured Planctomycetota bacterium
GCGCGGCAACGATTGCACATAAGGCGTTGTCACGTTCTCATCCCGTGCGACGGGAAAGCCGCCTCGCGCACGGCGGTCCACAGGAACCGGGCAGCCGGCACTCTCTGCCGGCTGGTCCTGCGAATCGACATTCCTCAAGGGCCGCTACGCCTTGGTCAAAGCGCGGACATGAGCAACGCTCGCGGATGCGATTCCGCTCAGGTTGTAGCCCCCTTCGAGAACGGAGAGGAGCCGTCCGCCCGCGTGCTTCGCAGCGATTTCGAGCATCACGTCCGTCAGGTCGGCGAAGTCCGCGTCCGTCAGCGTAAACCGGCCGAGGGGGTCGCCCTCGCGCGAGTCGAACCCCGCCGAGATGAGAACAAGGTCGGGCTTGAAGCGGTCGGCGGCGGGGACGAGCTTCTCCTGGACCGCGCCGAGGATTTCTTTTCTACCGCTGCCTGCGGGGAAGGGGAAGTTGAGCGTCGTGCCGATGCCCGCGCCGCGGCCGGTCTCGTCCGCACGGCCGGTGCCGGGATAGAGCGGCCATTGGTGGGTGCTGCAAAAGAAGACGGAGCCGTCCTCGTAGAAGATGTCCTGCGTGCCGTTGCCGTGGTGAACGTCCCAGTCGTAGATGAGCACGCGGCGGAGCTTGTGCTTCTTCTGGGCGTAGCGGGCGGCGAGCGCGAGGTTGTTGAAGATGCAGAAGCCCATGCCCCGCGTCGGGGTGGCGTGGTGGCCGGGCGGGCGGACGACGCAGTAGGCGTTTTTGATGCGCCGCTCGACGACGGCGTCAGTCGCCGCGAGCACGCCGCCGGCGGCGGCGAGCGCCACGTCGAGCGATTTCTTGCAGATGACGGTGTCGCCGGTGCTCAGGGAGCGTTCGCCCGCCTCGACGTCGTGGCGGACGGTCTTGATGTATTCGGCGGTGTGGCAGAGGAGCAGTTCCTCCTCGGTGGCGGCGCGGCTCTTGATGTGCTCCAGGCCGAGGTCCGCCTTTTCGAGAGCGTTGACGATAGCGTCGTATCGCGCAGCGGATTCAGGAAAGCCGGGGCCGGTGTCGTGTTCCTTGTAGATCGGGTCGGCGAGCAGACCCGTTTTGAGGGTCTTCGGTTGCGAGACGGGTTGTTCGGCGGCGATGCACGCGGGCGTCATGGCGGCGATGAGCGTTCCTCCAAGAAGCTTGAGGCAGTCGCGCCTCCCGATGTCGCTGTCCACGGTTTGCCCTCCGAGCGGCTACGGCTCCCCTGTCGCACGAGCTGCCATCCTTACCAAGCATAAGATTTTTCTGGCTCCGCGACAACACAAATATTACCATCCGGACAGTGCGAGTTCCGTTGCCGGAGAGAAGCGAATGGAAACCGAAGTGCGGTATCATATGCTGCGGCCGGCGCTGATTGTCGAGCGGCGCAGATGGGGCTTTCACCGGACAACTTCACCGCCGAGCGCCACCCCTGCTCGGCGGGACAGGTTGCCGCGAACAGTATGAGCGCGAACGCAATCAGCATTTTCTCCGGCATCACCATTCTCCTTGCGCTTTGGCACTCTGAGGACCAGGGCGCAATCCGCCCGCCCTGTCGTCTCTCTGTGCCGCTCAGCTCCACCACCAGCGCCTGTATTTTTCAAAGGCCTCGCAGAGCGCGTCGATGTTCTCCGGCGGGGTGGGCGGATAGATGCCGCAGACGAACTGGAGTCCGCCCTGGGGCGAGCCGAGCCGCTTGACCTCTTCCTCGATGAGGGCGTGAATCTCGGCTCGAGTGCCGAAGGGCACAACCTTCTGCCGGTCGACGTCGAGCTTGATGCAGACGCGGCCCTTCATCGTCCGCCCGATGTTGTCGATCCCGTTGCAGAGGTCCTGTGGGTTCAGCACGTCGCAGCCACAGGCAATGAGGTCGTCCACCAGTTCGATGATGTAGCCGTCGCTGTGGGTGTCCACGATGATGCCGGCGTTTTTGACGGGGCTCATCATCCGCTGGTACGCGGGGACGATCCAGGTGCGGAACGTCGCGGGGCTGACGATGGAGGCGGTCTGCGTGCCGATGTCCTCGCCGAAGTGAACGACGTCAACGCCAGCGTGGATGAACTCGCGGACGATGGCGTTGTTCCGCTCGACGAGCATCCGGCAGAGTTCGTGGAGCCGGGGTTCGCCGAGCGCGAAATCGACCATCAGATTTTCGAAGCCGCGGAGATACCAGAGCCGCATCAGGAAGTAGCCGTGGGGAAGCGAGGCGACCGTGAGCTCGCCCCGCTCGCGCCGCCGCTTCATCTCGGCGTGGAACTTTGGCCAGTCATACGTCCCGCGGTCCGAAAACCGCATCGGATCGGGTGCAACGAAGCCGTCAAATTTCGCCCAGTCATCGAGCGGATGTTCGACCGCCTGGCCTTCGAGGCCGTCGTAGTCGAACTTCCAGAGCACGCCCCAAGGGTCGCGCTCGGAATCGCCCGCGACGTGGTCCGGCTTCCATGTCTCGAAATCCCGCTTCCCTCTCTGGTGATCGGGGAAGATCAGCGGGTGGCGTGCGCAGACCTCGTCGAGTTCCTCGCGCAGTTCGGCCCAGGACGCAGCCGAGAGATAGACGGACATGGGAATCCACTCTGGCGGCGGCCCGTTTCGCCGCACGGTGCGCAGGTAGTTTTCACGGTCTGATAGCAATGCGTTGATTCCCTTCGACACCAAACGCTACCGGAGGCGTGCCCGAACATCGGCGGGAAGGCGGCTCTCCAGAGCGGGATTGGACTCGATGAGGCGCATGATGTCGGCGAGGTCCTTTTGGCGTTTGCTCGGGCGGCGCTGCCTGTCCTGCCACGCCCAGACCTTCCCTTGCAGCACGTCCTCGACGGCGGCGACGTTCATCCGGTAGCCGAGCGCCTCCCGCAGGGCAGCTCGCGGAATGAACGCCTGGTATCGCTCGTTCGTCTGCAACTGCACGCGGAGGTCTGAACCGGGGGCGGTCAGGTTGATGCTGTGCTCAAATCGCTCGACCTTCAGGCCGCGCGCCGTGGCTGCCTCTACCACCTTATCGATGTGTTCCGCCTCAACGACGATGTCAAGGTCAAGACTGACAACTGGCTCCGCATACGCATTGACGGCGAGGCCGCCGATGACGCAATAGCCCGCGCCCGTTTCAGCCAGCACGTCGAGAAGAATCTGAAGAGCGTCCTGACGCCCTTTGGCGACGGCTTTCAGGAAGTCCTTGGCGGTCATCCACAGTTCCCTCGCACAAGCGGAAAAGCGCAACCGTCGCACATCCGCAACGCCATAATGCGCCCGGTGCACCGCATTGTCAATGCCCATCGGCGTTCCGAACTCGTGGGGCAATCACGCCGCTTGCGGCAAGACGTAGAGGCGGCTATACTGCGAGTTAGCAGAAGACAAGGGCTTCGTCCGCAGTTGCGGCAGGACAAGCGCTTGTGCTTATACGGCGGCAGACAGAAATGCTCGGCTCACCGTCGCTCTGAAGGGACAGAAACAACCGAGAAGGCCGAGGAAAAGTCGTAGAGGGCGCGTCGTGAGAACCAAGCGAGTCATTCTCGCAGCTGCGGTTGTCGTCGGGGGCGCCGGATTCGCGCTCGGCGCGGTATCGGCCTATGCTGCTGAACCCTCAGCAGCAGGAAATACGAATAGCCCGTCCCCCACGCGCTCGGCGCCCCAAGTCTATGCCAAGTGGCCGTTTGATGCCCAAGAGGCCCGACGGCGGCAGGAGGAAACCGCCGCTGCGCTTGGCCTGGCCGTCGAAGTCGCGATTGACCTGGGCGACAACGTC
>CAZBRH010000012.1:3750-10284 GCA_964494245.1 uncultured Planctomycetota bacterium
ACGATGGAGTTCGTTCTCATCCCCGCGGGCGAGTTTATGATGGGTTCGGCGGATTCGGCGGAGGAGGTAGCCCGAAAAACGAACTCGATAACGGCACAGGCCGAATGGTTCCAAGATGAGCACCCGCAACACCTCGTCCGGATCACCAAACCCTTCTACATCGGCAAGTACGAGGTGACGCAAGAACAATGGGCGGTGCTTATGGGAAAGAGCCGCAGCACGTTCATGGGCGCCACGAAGCCCGTCGAGCAAATATCCTGGGACAATTGTCAGGACTACATCAAGGCGCTGAACAAACTCGGAAAGGGTGTTTTCCGACTGCCGACCGAAGCCGAATGGGAATACGCCTGCCGAGCCGGGACGGCCACGTCGTTCCACTTTGGCGAGACCATCTCGACGGAACAGGCAAACTACAACGGAAACTACACATACGGCGATGGAAGAAGAGGAATCAATAACGCCGAGACGTTGGGCGTCGGCAGCTTCAGCCCGAACGCCTTCGGTCTGTATGACATGCACGGTAATGTCCGGGAATGGTGCGAGGACTGGTACGCGGAGGACTATTACGCCAAAAGCCCCACAGATGACCCGACCGGGCCGGAGTCAGGCGGAGCCCGCGTGCTGCGGGGCGGCGCGTGGTCGTACCTGGCACGCGACCTCCGCTCGGCCAACCGCTTCTGGTATCCCCCCACGTTCCAGATCAGCAGCGCGGGGTTTCGGCTTGTGCTGCTGCCTGAGTCATTGCGAGGAGAAAAATGAGCGACGTAAGAAAAATCGTGCTGGCGTATTCGGGCGGGCTGGATACATCCGTCATTCTCAAGTGGCTCATCGAGAAGTATCGCGCAGAGGTCATCGCCTTCGCGGCCGACCTCGGCCAGGGAGAGGAACTCGCGCCCGTCAGAAAGAAAGGCCTTGCAACGGGGGCATCCAAGGTTTACATCGACGACCTCCGTGAGGAGTTCGTCCGCGACTTCGTCTTCCCCGCGCTCCGGGCAAACGCAGTCTATGAGGGGACGTATCTGCTTGGGACGTCGCTTGCCCGGCCTCTCATCGCAAAGCGGCAGATCGAAATCGCCGATGCGGAAGGCGCCGATGCCGTTGCTCATGGCGCGACCGGCAAAGGCAACGACCAAGTCCGCTTCGAACTCACCTACTACGCCCTCAAGCCCGACATCCGCGTCATCGCCCCCTGGCGCGAGTGGGACTTCAAAGGCCGCTCGGACCTCATCGCATATGCGAAGAAGCATAAAATCCCTGTCCCAGTCACAGCGAAGAAGCCCTATAGCAGCGACCGGAACCTGCTGCACATCAGCTTCGAGGGCGGGATTCTGGAGGACCCGTGGGCTGAGCCGCCGGAAGACATGTTCCTGCTGACCGTCGCGCCGGAGAAGGCGCCAGACAAGCCCGTGTACGTCGAGATCGAGTTCGAACGGGGCACGCCCGTCGCTGTGGATGGCGAACGACTCTCCCCTGCTCTCCTGCTCGCGCGCCTGAACGAAATCGGCGGCGCGAACGGCGTCGGCCGCGTCGACATGGTCGAAAACCGCTTCGTCGGAATGAAGAGCCGCGGTGTCTATGAGACGCCCGGAGGGACGATCCTTCACGTCGCGCATCGGGCAATGGAATCCATCACGATGGACCGCGAGGTGATGCGTATCCGCGATTCGCTCATCCCGAAGTTCGCCGAGCTCGTTTACTACGGCTTCTGGTTCTCGCCGGAGATGAGGGCGCTGCGGGCGCTCGTGGACGAAAGCCAGACGAACGTCACCGGCGTCGTCCGGCTGAAGCTCTACAAAGGCAACGTTGTCGTCGTCGGTCGCAAGTCCGACGTGTCGCTTTACGATCCCGAGGTCGCAACGTTTGAGAAGGATGCCGTCTACAACCAAACCGATGCGACGGGCTTCATCCGGCTGAACGCGCTGCGGCTGCGCATACGGAAGTTGCTGGAAAAATGATCCCGAATAAAACTGGAACGACACCGAGGTGGCGGCGACAATAAATATCCGCTCCGAACACAGGAAATGAATAGGAGGCGCGGACATGTGCCACCACCGTTCGCTTGAGATTTGGCTAGGGCTTGCATTTATGGCTGCCCTGCCGTCCGGCTGCACGACTGTCGCCGGCGGCCTGGCCGGCGGCGCGCTACTCTCAGCCAGCGAGCACGTCGCCACCGATGGATCGCAAGATGTAATCTCGTTGCCGATAGACTTGGTGGAGCGAGCCGCCCGATCGGCAATGTCGGCACTCGGCGTCGATATCGTCAGCGAAAAGCCAACACGCGAAGCCGGGGAAATTGTGCGCTGGGACTTTGAAGCGGCCATCGTGGGAGACGAGATCATCAACGTGGATGTCGGGCTCGACCGGATAAAGTCGAACATGACCCGTGTTCGTGTGCGGGCGCGGCGCGGCCTGCTCTCGCCCGATCTTACAACGGCAACGATGATTGTAGACCGGATCGTCCGTGCGGCTCACGCCGCCAAAACCAAATAGACGCTTCCAGATCGGTAATCGCGTAATCTCTCGGAGTCGAACATGGCGAAGGCGAAACTGGGACTGATGGCCGGCGTTGGGAAGGACCTCGTGGCGACGTTCAAGCGGATACAAAGCTTTGGCATCCCCACATGCCAGTTGCACGTGAGCGCTGAGGACGTCGATACTGTATTCGCACCGGACAAGGTCAAGGCCGCCATCGCCGAAACCAGTATGGAAATCTCCGCAATTACCTGCGGCTTCCGGGGGCAGAAATATGACAACATCGACGGCCCGGCGACGCTCGGACTTGTCCCGCCCGCGCTGCGGCCCGTCCGCGTGCCGCTCATCAAGCACTTCTCCGACGTCGTCAAGGACGTCGGCATCCGCAACATCATCTGCCACATTGGCTTCATCCCGGACGACGAGCAGGACCCCGTGTACAAGTCCTTCTTGGAGATGATGGAGGATGTCTGCGCCCACTTCGCGGCGAACGGCCAGAACGCGCTGGTTGAAACGGGCTGCGAACTCGCCTCGACGCTGCGGCGGACGATCCTCGACCTCAAGGCCGATAACTTCTTCGTCAACTTCGACTCGGCGAACGTCATCCTCTACGGCAAGTCGAATCCCCTCGATTGCGTCGAGCTTTTCGGCGAATGGATTCGCGGCTGCCACATGAAGGACGGGACGTGGCCAACGGAGCCGCGCGGGATGGGCCGCGAGACGCCCCTCGGCGAAGGCCAGGTCAACTTCCCCGTGCTCGTCCGCCGCATGCGCGAAAAGGGCTTCCAAGGCCCCTACACCATCGAACGCGAAGTCAAAGGCCCCGCGCAGGACGAAGGCATCCGCAAGGCCATCGCGCTGCTCACGCCGCTCATCTGATCCCGCGCCGCGACCTCATCCCCACAGCAGCGCAGCTTCTTGCATGCCAAAACGCAACCCATTACGGGCAGCGTCGAGGGAGCAGACCAAACTTTCGTCGAGAAAAGCCGCTACATCCTATGCGCGGGACATCCTGCGCTTGCGGCGAGTCTCCTCGCTCCTGCCCTCATCTCACTTGAATCATATCCCTCTGGTTCGTGTGGTGTCTTGATGCTGGCACACCGTTATTGAGATTCGTCCGACGCCGAGGTCGCTGCCATTGAATCCGTGCAACACTGGTTTCGCGCGGCGATGGCGAACTGGGTAAAGTAGCGGTCGAGGTCTTCGAGCGTCGTCGCGTAAGCATTGTCACCAAAAACGACGTCGCAGAGGACCTCGCGTGCGCGGCAGATTTCCTTGAGCCGCCCCCGCCAGCGCGGGTCGGCAAGCGTCAGGTCGAAGAGTTCGAGCGCTCGTTCGATGGCGCCCATAAAAAGCTTTTCGTCGCGTCCGCGCCATTTGATGGCTCGGCTGACCTCGCTCCCGATGTTGCCGAGCTGCTCCATCAACGTGAGCTTGAACCACCGCCCCGCCGCGAGTTCCGAATGAATCATCGCGTCACCTGACCAGCTCACGGACGATGGCGGCGATATTCTCCCGCGTCCTCGGATCATCTACTCCCCTAGACCGGTTGCCGCCAGAGGGACGCAGATTGATCATCGAGTCGAACTCGATGAACTCGTCGCCAGCCCTGCCGGGATAAAGATTGATGCCCCACAGGTTCCGCTGCGACGATCCCCGTTCGAGGAGCAATGCTTCTTCGTCCGCATGGAGCTCGCCGCCGACCGCCATAACCTTCCTTTCGACATCTACAACGGCCTTGACCATATCAAAGAAGCCGGGCATGGTCATCGCGGCCAAATCACTCATCGAGATCGGTTCAGATATGATTCGGATACCCATACGTCGGTTAGTCTACGGTGCGAACCTTTTCGCCGCAAGCCCCTTGCGTTCGTATCGGCAGCCCCTATAATCCAAGTGCTGGCCGAGTCGACACTTTTGCAAGGAGAAGATGGATGGCGCTAGAAATCAGCGACGCGACCTTCGATGAAACCATCAAGTCGGGCGTGGCCTTGGTTGACTTCTGGGCGCCCTGGTGCGGCCCCTGCCAGATGCAAGGCCCCATCATCGATAAGCTGGCAAAGGCCTACCAGGGCAAGGCCACCATCGCCAAGATCAACGTGGACGAAAACGACAAGACCGCCGCTCGCTTCGGCATCATGAGCATCCCGACGCTCCTCCTCTTCAAGAACGGCGAAAAAGTCGAACAGTTCATCGGTGTTCAAAGCGAAGAAAAGCTCCGCAAGGCACTCGACGCTCAGCTCTGACATCGGCCTGTCGCTCAGCGAACTTCTGGACAAACAATGAAGCCACGGCCCATCCTATACTCTCTGTGCATCGCGGGACTCAGTCTTGCGTTGGGCTGCATCCAAGGCAGTCCGCCCGGCGGCTCACCCGACACGGTCCACTTGACCGACGCCGGCTTCGACGAAGCCATCAGGTCGGGCGTGACGCTCGTCGATTTCTGGGCGCCCTGGTGCCCGCCCTGCCGCACGCAAGGCCCCATCATCGACCGCCTCGCCACCGCCTACAAAGGCCGAGCCCGAGTCGCAAAGCTCAACGTCGATGAGAACAAATCCGCCACCGACCGGTTCAGCATCAGCTCCATCCCAACGCTCATCGTGTTCAAGGACGGAAAGAAGGTCGAGCAGTTCGTCGGGCTGCGGAGCGAGGCGGCGCTCAAGGCCGCCCTCGACAAGCACCTTCAATAAGAACCCTTCTGTGCGCCCGCTCACAGGTTGGGTTCCTCGAGTTTTTTCCGCAGCAGAATGGGGTCGTCGATAATCAGCAGCAGCCGCTCGCGCCCGAGCAACCGGCGCAGCCGCTCGATTGCCTGCCAGCGTGTCTCGCCCGAATCCTGCTCGTAGCGCTTCCAGAACTCGTCCCACCAGGCGGGCGGCTCGAACTTCGGCCCCTCGTGTTCCGTCGGCCGACCCGTCTCCCCCTCGACGATCAAGCTGCCAACGTAGTCGCCATCGCGGTATGTCCGGTCGATCTGTGCGCGGATTTCCGCGATGTCCCGCTCGGTGACGACGCCGTTGCTCGTCGCCTTGTAGTACTGAACAGTCACGCGGATGGGAAACCTCGGATCGCGCTCGATCGGCAGGTTGTCGATCTCGGTAAACGGCCCCTCGACGCGGCCGTGTCCGATGATGGCCGGCTCGACGTCGCTCCCACGGCCGGCCTTCGCCTCCGCCGCGCCGGCCGCAACGGCATCCATATACACGGGCGGCGACGGCGGACGGCGCTGCCTCAGCGGAACCTGAATCACCATCACCATGTTCAGCCCCGGCTCCCCGCGCGGGGCCACGCCGACTTCGTCCGGACGGGCCGGCGGGCCGAAGTCGCTCATCCGCTCGCCCGTCAAGCTCGCCCGCCGTCCATTCTGGTTGAAGAAGAGCCGCTGCCCCCATGTGCGGCCGGCGGCAAACCCGTCGCGCGCGTTGTCAATCACCGTCGCGCTTGTCCCCTCGCGCGTCACGAGAATCGCCAGCACCGCCGGATCGCCCCGGACAGACTGATAGTTGAAGAGCACCGGATTGAACTCGGCCTTTCCGCCTCGCGGGACAGGCAGGAAGCACGCCTGCGCGCTCACGAGGACGTGGGTGTCGCGCGGCGCGAGCAGCGACGAGCCGTCCCCCGCCCACGACCGCGGGACGCTCAGGTAGCCGCGGAAATTGCCGAGATACTCGCGGAGCGAGACGCGCCGCAAGCTCCGCCCGCACTCGTTGCCGACCAGCACGAAGAAGCGGTCGAGTCGCACGTCCGCCGTCTTGTCCGAAAAGTTCGGATAACGGATGACCGGCATGCACGTCAGGCGGCACCGCCCCGTCCGCGAATCCATCTCTTGAATCTGGATGGTCATGTCCGATATGTTCGGGCCGACCGCCGAGTTCTTGAACCAACCCGTATCCTCCCACGTCAGGTTGACGAGACCCAGGCCGTTCTTGCGGACGATTGCCTGGGCATGTGGGTCGCGCACCATGTCCGCCGTGTCGCGGACGACCCTCGCGTAGTCATCGTGGCGTCTGGCCGCGTCGGTCTCCTCCGCAGCCGCCCCGCCCGCCGCCAACACCGCCAGCG
>CAZBRH010000012.1:10296-21716 GCA_964494245.1 uncultured Planctomycetota bacterium
CAGACACGCCAAGAAACGCCCGTTCATTCCGGTGTCTCCTGCATGCGCATGTGGTTCATGCCCACTTTGTTAGACGCTCCGCACGGCAAAAGGTTCCCTGAATCTGTGCCAGGCGCTTGGGCGAGGCGCCGCTCATGCTTTGAAGAGGAACCGGAAGGTCTCGCGGCCGAAGAGGACGACGAGGGTGACGATGACGCCGGCCCCAAGCACGCCTCCGAGGATGCTGGGGAAGGCGCGACGGGCGCGAATCCGCATCAGGAACGCAAGAAACGCACCCGTCCACGCGCCCGTCATCGGCAGCGGAATGGCGACGAAGATGGCGAGGCCGAGCGCCTCATACTTCTCGACGAGGTCGCCCCCACGCCGACGCGACCGCTCGAACACCCACGTGAAGAACCGACGGCAGAGCTTCGACCGCCGCATCAGGAAGTCGGACAACGGCCCGATGAGCAAAATGATGGGAATAATCGGAATCATGTTCCCGAGAACCGAGAGCAGGAACGCTTCCCACCACGGCATGCCGTAGTAGAGCACGGCGACGGGGATCGCGCCGCGGAGCTCGAAGATGGGCAGCATCGCGGAGATGACGACAACGGCCGCTGGGCCGAGGTGCTGCCGTTCCAGCCAGCGGACAAGTTGCGACGGCTCACTCGTCGCCGGGGCGCTCGTCAAAGCCGCCGCGCGCACGGCGAACAACGCGACGAACAGCGCCGCAACGAGCAGGCGCCACGCCGGCGCGGCCGTGCGACCGCGGCCTCCCCCTTTTCGACGCTTCTTCATTTCTCCCACCTTACGTCTTCTCCGTCACTTCGCGGATCGAGTCGAAAAGGATGTCCAGCATTCGGTCGAGCGTGCCGTCGTCCATCGACAGTGCGGGCATGACGACGATGACGTTGCCAAGCGGACGAGTGACAAGCCCTCGCTTCCGCGCCGCCTGCGTGACGCGAATGCCCGTGCGGTCGCCCAGCGCGTATTCTTCCTTTGTCGCGCGGTCGCGGACAAGTTCGATACCTGCAATAAGGCCGCACTGGCGGATGTCGCCAACGTGTTCCAGCCGCCAAAACTCCTCCAGCCGCCGCGACAACCGCCCTATTCTCGGCTGGATGCGTTCGAGCGTTCGGTCTTTCTCGAAGACGTCCAGCGACGCGAGCGCCGCAGCACAGCACAGGGCGTTACCCGTGTATGTGTGGCCGTGGAAGAACGTCTTGTACTCCTCGTATTCGCCGAGGAACGCGGCGAAGATGTCGTCGCTGACGAGCGTCGCTGCGAGCGGAAGGTATCCGCCGGTGAGGCCCTTCGCAACGGCCATGATATCCGGCCCGACGCCCTCGTGCTCGCAGGCGAACATCCGCCCCGTGCGGCCGAAGCCGACGGCGACCTCGTCGCAGATGAGCAGCACGCCGTAGCGGTCGCACAACTCTCGGACGCCCGCAAGGTATCCGCGAGGGTGAACAATCATCCCCCCGGCGCCTTGAACGAGCGGTTCAAGAACCACTGCGACCACCTCGTCGGCGTGTTCCCGGACCAAGGCGTCCATCGCCGCCAGGCATGCCATTGAACACGTCCCCGGCTCCCGCGCAAGCGGGCAGCGGTAGCAGTATGGCGCCGGCGCGCGAAGCGTCTCAAAGAGGAGCGGCCCATAGACGGCGTGGAAAAGCGGGATGCCGCCCAAGCTGACGACGCCGATGGTGTCGCCGTGATAGGCGAGGTCGAGCGCAACGAACTTGGTCCGGTGCTCTCCGCGTTGCTTGCGGGCCTGAAATGCGACCTTCAGCGCGATCTCCATCGCCTCCGATCCGCTGTCGGAGTAGAAGACCTTGCGGAGCGGGGGCGGTGCGAGGCGAACGAGCCGCTCGGCAAGCTCGATGGCGGGCGGCCCGCTCAGGCCGAGCATCGTCGAATGCGCGACAAGGTCGAGCTGGCGGCGGATCGCCTCGTCGATCTCGGCCCTGCGGTGTCCGTGGATATTGCACCAGAGCGAAGAGACGCCGTCGATATAGGCGTTCCCTTCAACGTCGTAGAGCGTTGTCCCTTCGGCGCGCTCGATGATCAACGGCTCGGCGTCGAGCCAGTCTTTCATTTGGGTGAAGGGGTGCCAGAGATATTGCTTATCCCTGGCGGCGAGGTCCGAGGCGCAGCGGGCACTGCCACCGCAACGTCGAGCCGCATTAGAGGGCATTCTCAAGCGCCTCCTCCACGGGACTCTTGGGCTTCTTTTCGAGACCGGGGGTCTGGTCGGGGGGCTGGTCTTTCTCAGGTTCTTTGTGGGGCGGCGGTTCGTCGGGCGGCTTTTCTGGCGCTTGTTCCTTCGGCGGTTCGGCGGACGCTGGGAGGCCCTCGCGGAGCCGCTGAATCAGTTCCTGCTCCGTCGCTGTTTCCGGCTTCACGGTCCCATCGAAGTATGCGACGAGCCGTTGCCCAGCCGATGGTGTGCCAATCTCCCAGACCATCGGGAGCCCTCCGGGCGTATCGGCAGTAAAGCGGTGCGACTTCATGGCGTCGAAGGCCGTTTCGTAGCTCGTGCGAAGTCCGGCCCGCCGCTCCGGGGACGTGTCGCCTGGGCGGATGAGAATGGACATATTCTTGCTGGTGATGTAGCCAAACCCCATGAGGTCGGCAAGGCCCCTTGGATATCGAGCGCCCTCGCCCTTTTCGGCCAGGAACCTGCGGCAGAAGGCAGCAATCTCGGCAATGTTCGTCTGTCTTGCCGCTAATTCTGCCTTAGCCGCATCCTCTGGCGACGGCTCCGGGCTGGGAACAGGCGCCGGGGACATCGGTGCGGTCGCCATCAGCGCTTGGGGCATGTTGGGAACCGACGCGACGATGCTTACGCTCGACTCGTTCAGAGCGATGCTTACTGCAAGCAATGCGCGTTCCTCGCCGTGGCGGCGCTGGGCTGCTGCCGCGCTCTCGCGGAAGGCAAGCAGCGCGCTGGCGTGGGGCGACAACACAGCCATCGCTCGCTGGCACGCCGGTTCGCGGGCGAGCGTTCTGCCCGTGGCAATCGCCTGCTGTGCGGCGCGCACCGCGTCCGGCTCCAATCCAAGTATCATTACGTCGTTGGCGAAGCCGTATGTGACTGGTATTGCGCCGGGCGCAGTCCACGCCGTTACGTCGTTTACGACGGAAGACTTCGGCTCGGCATTGAGGAGTTTACGGATGAGACGGTCGGCGGTCTCGCGTGCCCGCCGGGGGGCTCTAACAGAAAGCCGCAGCGCGGCCTTGGGCGTCGCACCGTCCGTCGTCCCAAAGAGGCCGACTTCGCGGCCCAAGAGCGGAAGAATCTCGGTCTCGATAACGAGGTCCTGGGCTTGGCGTTCGTATTTGCGAATGAGGCGTGTCAGCGTGACGCCGCCCAAGTGCTTTTCGAACAACGGATCAAGGGCGGCAAGGACGCGCCTATAGAGTTCCCTTGGATCGTCTCCGAGAAGCACGCCCGCCGCAAAATCCGCATCGGCAGGCGTGGATTCCAGAACCGCGAGCGGCCCTGGCGGCAGACGAAGCTGTTCGTATAGGCCTCGCGGTTCGAGAAGCGGTATCCGAGCGCTGAGCTCCAACGTCGCCGCCACGAGCTTCAGGTGGCCGGCGATGGGGCCGACAGGCGGCAGGAACTGCGAGACATTCGCCGCCGCGCCAAGCAGCGTAAAGACCGCCCCTTCACGAACCGCGCGGCCGGCGACGTAGAACCATGCCCGGCCCTGCCGCGCATGCTCCGAGCGCGCGGCCACGAAATCCCGCTCTTCGCCAAGCGAGTTGGCGCCCCCCAGCAAGAACGCTTCCGCCATCTGCTCCATCACTTGCCGCTCGCGGCAGAGCGCCACCACGTCGCCGAGCTTCACAAGAAAGACACCGCCCTTGTAGAGGGCGAGGCGTCCCATGTCTGCCTCTTTCCGTATCTCCTTTCCGAGCAAGCGGTCAAAGGGCAATGTATTCTTGAGCACGAGGAAGACCACGCCGACGTGGGAATCCTTGCCAACGGGAACAATTCCCAGTCCCGCCGCACCGGTCGCAGCGAGCACACGAGCCGCGTCGTTGACCGGGACCGCGAGAGCATCGGCAAGGAGTGTCTCCAGTTGCGCCCGGTGTTGAGCCAGCGCTCCCTCCAGTCGGAGCTTGTCGGACTCGGCCACCCGCAGAAACCACCCCTCCAGTCCGTTGAAATCCTCGACCGATGCCGCCACCAGCGTCGAGGCCGGCAAGAGACCAAGCGCCCGGGCGCCGGGGCCGGGCTGCGTGCTTGCTTTGTAATAGAAGTATCCGCCTGCGATTCCGGCGGCAATCGTCAGCAGAGCAAAGAGAATCTTACCAATGCTGAGTTTCCGGCGTCGCCTGCGTCGCAGCGAGAGGCGGCTTGTCTTTCCAGCGGGTGGGAGCGTCCCAGCCGCCGACCTTCGAGTTGGCTGCGGTGTGGGACTTCTGCGCATGGGTCGCATCGCACCCCCGCACCGTGGGCACTTGAAAACCTTCGCGGCGTCTCCGTCCGGTGCATTCCCCTGCGCCCCGCATTTCATACACCACACGCGCACAGCTCTCTCCACAGGACGCGCGGCAGACCCTCGGGTATTGTAAGGAACGACCGCTAGGCCTTCAAGGCCACTTCGATGGCCGCTCGAAGATCGATTGCGCCGGTGTAGAGGGCCCTCCCGATGATGATGCCCTCCAGCGGAAAAGCGGCGAGCCGTCGAACATCGTCCAACGTCGCCACGCCCCCGGACGCAATGACGCCAACGTTGAGCCGCGAGACCAGTTCTTCCGTCGCCTCCACGTTCGGACCAGAAAGGGAGCCGTCGGTGGAGATGTCGGTGAAGATGATGACAGCCGCTCCGCAATCGGCGAGCGCACGGGCGGCATCGATAGCGCTCACCTCCGATTCGCGCGTCCAGCCCTCGACGGCGACGCGCCCGTTCCGAGCATCCACGCCCCCGGCCACCCGCCCCGGATAACGGCGGCATAGAGCAGCGAACCACGCCATGTCTTGCAGCGCCCGAGTGCCGACGACGATGCGCCGGACGCCGATTTCGCCGAGCAGGAGTTCGGCGGAGCGGTCGTCGCGGACGCCGCCGCCGACTTGGAGGAGCGCGCCCGTCGTGCGAGCGATGGCCGCCACCGTGTCCGAATTGACCGGCTGACCTCGGAAGGCGCCATCAAGGTCAACGACATGGAGCCACCGCGCGCCGCAGTCGCTCCAGCGTCGGGCGACGGCGGTCGGATCGTCGGAAAACACGGTCTCGGCGTCTGCTCGTCCCTGAAGCAAACGAACGCAGCGGCAGCGTCCGCCCGCGTCCTGCCTGAGGTCGATGGCGGGAAAAATATCCATGCCTACTCTTTGATCTTGGCGATGTCGCTGTCGCGCCCGATAACGAGAAGCGCGTCGCCCTCGCTTATCACACGGTCGGGCGAAGGGATGATTTCAAGCTCGCCCGTATCGTCGCCCCGGTTGGCGCCGTGCCGCAGCGCAATGACATCGACCCGCATCCTGCGGCGAAGATCGAGCTGGCGGAGTGTGGAGCCGACAAACCCCTTGGGCGCGAGTATCTCGGATACGCTGAAATCATCGGCCAGCGGAAGATAGTCCAGGACGTTCGGACGGACCAGACTTCTCACGACGCGCTTCGCCTGCTCTTCGGAGGGACGGACGACCTGCGTTGCGCCAACCTTTTCGAGCACCTTCGCGTGGTCGGGCGAGTTGGCCTTGACGACGATTTCCTTGACGCCGGCCTCTTTGGCGTAGAGCGTCGCAAGAATCGACGCTTCGATCTGCGGGCCCAAACTAATGATGACGCAGTCGATTCCTTCGCTGAGGAACTTGAGCATCGTCGTGCGATCGGTCGCCTCGGCCACGACCGCCGTAGTAACCCGGCTCTTGACCTCGTTGACAAGGTCCGGGTCGGAGTCGATCACGAGAACCTCGCAGCCATGGCGCAGTAGGTTGTCGGTTACGGCCATTCCGAACTGTCCAAGTCCGAGAACCGCAAACTGCCTCACCGCCAACCCCCTTTCATCCGACGAGGAGATACTCCTCCGGATACTTATAGTTGAGCGGACGGTCTGCCGTCAGCACCATCTGAGCGAGTGCGAGAGGGCCAAGCCGCCCAAGATACATCACGCATATGATGACCAGCTTGCCGGGCCATGTCAAGGCGGCCGCAGTCGCCGTGTCGATCACGCTGAGGCCAACGGTGCCGAAGGCAGAAACAACCTCAAAGAGCAAACTCACGAAGCTGCCGTGCCGCGCGCTCCGTTCCACCAGCACCCTGCCCAAGGCCGGACCGTCGGTCACCAGAAGGAAGAGCGTCGCCACAACAATGAGCGCGACGCCCAAGATGGCGACCGTCAGCGCCTTCGTAATCACAACATTGGGGATCGTCCGCTTGCCCGCCTCGACGCGGTCGTGTCCACGGAGCCGCGCAAGGACGATCAGGAGAATCACCACGAACGTCGTCGTCTTGATGCCGCCAGCGGTCGAACCGGGAGACCCACCGATAGTCATCAGGACGATGGTGACAAGCAGCGTCGGCTCCGACACTTTCGCGAAGTCCATCGCGTTGAAGCCGGCCGTCCGCGTGGTCACCGATTGGAACCACGCCGCACCGCCCCGCTCGCCGACTGGAGCATCCTTCAGTTCGTTCGGACTTTCGAGAGCGAGGAAGGCGACCATGCCAAGCACGACCAGAGCCGCCGTCGCCCCAAGCACAATCTTCACGTGAAGGTTCAATACGTGAGGTTCGCCCCGAAACCGGGCACGCACATGGCCAACGAGCGTGTTCAGTGCCGGAAACCCGATCCCACCAAGAACGATAAGCAGCGGAACGACCAGATTGATCGTCGGGTCCCCGCGGTAGTGGCAGAAACTCGCCGGAAACAGCGAAAAGCCGGCGTTGCAGAAAGCCGAGACAGAATGAAAAACGCCGCACCAGACAGGGTTCTGCCCCAGCGACGGCTCTGCGGCAAACCGATGACTCAGGATGATCGCTCCGACCGCCTCAACGATAAGCGTGAATGCCGCAATCGTAAGAATGAGCTGGCGGGCCGAGCCGTGCCCGGTCAGCGTGTATTCGTCGCGCAGCAGATTCAGGTTCCGCAGCGAGGCCCGCCCGCCGAGCGCCAAGAGCAGGAACGACGACGCCGTCATAATCCCCAGCCCGCCGAGCTGGATAAGGCCGAGGATTACGGCTTGGCCGAAGCCGGTGAACTCCGTGCCGGGCTCTGCCACAATCAGACCCGTCACGCAGACAGACGAGGTCGCAGTGAACAGGGCGTCAATAACGCTGAGCGGCTCCTTCGTGGCCCAGGGCAAAAGAAGCAGTCCCGTGCCAACCAGGATGGCCGCCAGAAAGCACAGAGCAAGAAGGTGCATGGCAGTCAGGCGGTCAAGCCAACTGCGGGCACGATCGAGCACAAAGTCCTCCCATTGGGCGGCGCACACCGCCCTGGATTCCAGTGCAGCCGTTCCTCTGGCCGGGATTATACCAGTCGGCGTGCTGAGCTTCAACCGCTCCAGCACGACCTCTGTTATTCAATAGGCCTCAGTTTCGCGCAGATCAGGACTGCCGCGAGCGATTAGGGGGCTGCTCCGCGACCCGTGCGCCGCACTTGACATGTCGCGGTCCGTGCGCTTGAATCTGCGCATGGGTGAACCGGTCTGCAAGCCAAATCGGCTCCTCCGTCGACCGTGGGTCATCGTCATCTGCGTCGTGAGCGCGGCGGTGGTGTTACTCGCGATCAAGTGGAGGCAGGAGGTGGGACGCGCCCTGTTCCCCCGCAACTGGGGCGAGGTCGAACCCGGTCTCATCTACCGAAGCGGCCAACTCTCCCGATTCCTGGTCACCCGAATGCTGCGTCGGTACGGGATCAGGGTGGTAATCAACCTCGAGGAGGAGACACAGCCCTTCTCCATCGACGAAGAGGCCGAGGAGCGGGCATGCGCCGAACCGGGCATCGAGCAGGTGAGGTTCCCGCTCGAAGGTGATGGCACCGGGAAGATTGAGAACTACGTGGGCGCGGTCACCCGGATACACAAGGCGGTAGCAGAGGAGACGCCCGTGCTCGTGCACTGTGGCGCCGGCGCACAGCGCACCGGAGGCGTCATAGCCGTTTATCGCCTGCTTGTGCAGAGAAAGCCGGCGGATTTCGTGCTCAACGAGATGCAGAAGTACGGCTGGAAGCCCGAGAACATACAGGTCGTCGATTTTGTGAACACCAACATGCGGGAGTTTGCCGTCGCCCTGGTTGAACAGGGCGTGATAGGACAGGTTCCAGACCCTCTTCCGGTCCTCAAGCGATGAACGCAGTCGCACCGCACGATAGCCGTTATTGAGGACAGCCACCGCTTCCCCGCGAAGGAAGCGCTGCGGGCGGCGAACGCCTAGGACCGCGTGAGGCCCGCCCTGAGCTGCCCGTGAGGTCCTCAGGGCGAGCCCCAACAAACACGGCCCTTCCGGCAAGGTTCGCTGCCCGGCCCGGCGGTCCGTCCGGCCTTTCAGGCCAGCGTCTTGGCCTTGGCCAGATTGTCGACTCCGAAGACGGCGACGGCGTCGCGCGCTCCGGGTCCAACGCTGCCATAGACGTATTGGATGTTGACCTTCGCCTTCGCCAGTTTGGCGGCGACGGCGGCCAACACGCCGGGCCTGTTGACCATCTCCACCAAGAGCACGTCGGAGACGACGCACCCAAGGCCGGCCTTCTTGACCACCTTCTGCGCAGCGGCGGTCTTGTCAACGACAAGCCGGACGATTCCCTGCTCCGTCGTTTCGACCACTGCCACGGCCTTGATGTTGACCTTGGCCGCCGCCAGCTTCCCACAGAGCGCAGCCAACTGCCCCGGCTTGTTCGGCAGCATCACCGACAACTGCTTCGCGGCTTGCATCGCACGCACCCCCTACCAGAGAAAACCGAACCCTATCACGCTACACTACATCCGCATAAAGTTCCGCAGCAACTTTGTGCCCTCGCCGGTCAGGAATGACTCGGGGTGAAACTGCACGCCCTCGACCGGGTGCTCCTTGTGGCGAATGCCCATGACTTCCTTGCGGTCGGCCGAGCGCGCCGTGATTTCGAAGCAGTCCGGAAGCGTCGCCTCCTTGACAATAAGCGAGTGGTACCGCGTCGCCTCGAAGGGGTTGTCGAGGCCGGCGAAGATCGTCCGGCCGTCGTGCTCAATCATCGAGGTCTTGCCGTGCATCAGCCGTTCGGCGTTGACGACCTCTCCGCCGAAGGTGTAGGCGATGCATTGGTGGCCGAGGCAGACGCCGAGAATCGGCACGCGACCGGCGAAGTGCCGAATGACGTCGTTCGAGATGCCGCCTTCCTTCGGCGTGCAGGGGCCGGGCGAGATGACGATGTGCGAGGGGTTGCGGCGCTCTATCGCACTGATGGTGGTCTTGTCGTTGCGGTAAACCTCGACTTCGGCGCCGAGCTCCCCAAACCGCTGCACGAGGTTGTAGGTGAAGGAGTCGTAGTTGTCGATGACGAGTATCAAGCATGGCCCTCAAGAGCTGGGAACCCGCTTTGTTGTAAATATACACTACGTTTGGGGTTGTGTCAAATCGGCGCCGTCACTTTGTCCTTGTCCTCATGCCCGATCTGGTGCTCGACTCTGAAAGGACGTGCGCGCAACTATGCCCTTCGCCCGCCGCCTTGTTCCCGCGGTTTGCGGGCAGTAGAATGGCCGGACTCTCCCGCCGGTTTGCTCCGGGGTCCGGTCTGCCGGGTGATGCGAGGGCAGTGATGACTGCTCTGGAGAATGTTTCGAGGGCGCTGGCGTCCGTCGGGGCCTTTGCCCGTCGGCGCAGCGGCACGATTGTTGCGGTCACGCTCCTGGCGACGATTCCTGCGCTCTTTCTGATTCCGCGGATAAAGATCAACGCGGACCCAATGTCTTTTTTCCGCCCCGACGATGGTGCCCTTGCGGACTTTCGGTATTTCGCCGGGAACTTCGGCCTCTCGGACATCCTTGTCTTCGCGATTCGCGGAAACCCGGGAACCGTCCCGCAGGGTATCGATGCACTCGAAGCCCGGGTGCGCTCGTCGCCCTATTTCACGACGGTCGTTCGGCGGGACGTGCAAAAGGATGATCTCTTCTCCGTCCTGATTGCCTTTCCGCAGCAATCGTCAATGAACCCCGGCTTCAACCGCGAGATGCTGGCGGAGGTGCGCCGCTTATTGCAGGAGACGGGCGTTCGCGCGGAACTCACGGGGTCGCCCGTCTTCCTTGATGAGGCACAGAGTTCGCTGCGGCGGGACATCGAGCGCACGGGCGTTGTCGCCGCGGTCCTCGTGACGATCATTCTGGTTGTTGTGTTTCGGGATGTGGCCTTTCCTGTGGTTGCGATGGTTCCGGTCGGGGTTGGTATCGTCTGGTGCCTTGTTTTTGCATGGGCGGCCTTTGGAAGCATCAACTTGTTCGTTGCTGCTCTCCCCGCAACGCTGGTTGGAATCGGGGTGGACTATGCCCTGCATCTATGGTCTGCCGGGATCGAACAGCGGGACGGGGATGCCGTGCTGCGGTGGCGCCGCGTCTACGGAACGGCTGGCCCGCCGCTCCTTACGGCGATGCTGGCAACGGCCGCCGCGTTCCTCACACTCCTCTTGGCGCGGCTCGATGTGCTGCCGGCGATGGGGGGCGTGGGAGCGATGGGGATTGTGCTGATTTTCGCGGCAACTATGCTGTTGCTTCCCGTGCTGGCCGACTGCTCCGGCTGGCTGCGCGCACGGTTTCGGCCCGCATCGATGGCATGGCTCCGCCGCGCGGTTCAGATGGCCACACGTCATCGAGCCGCTACCATCACCGTGTTCGGCATCGTAACGGTGCCGGTTTTGGTCGCGGCCACGCAGCTCCGCATCAGTTCGGACCCGCGGGCCTATGACCCCAACCTGCCCAGCCGCATCCTCTACCTCGAACTGGCGGCAAAGATGGACATCATCACAACGCCAATCCTCGCCGCGGTCCCCGACATCGCCGCCGAGCGGCGCGTCCTCCACCGCATCCGAGACCTCATCGGCCCCGACAAGGCATTCAACCGAGTCGAGTCCGTCTCTTCTTACCTCGATCGCCTCCCAAAGCCGGTTCGGGCCATCGTGCCCACAAGTCCGCAGATGCTTCGGCTTATCCCGCCGGTGCGACCGTTCGTGGGGGAGGACGGCCGGATGTGCGTCGTCCTCTTCCCAGCGTTCGACCCCTACGCGGGCAACGGCCTGGAGCGGATTCACGAGGCCGTGGGAGCGGTCCGGCAGCTCAACCCCGACGACGTGCTCCGGCTCTCCGGCGCCCCGCTCGTGTACAGCCGCATGCTCGCTCTGGCTCGCGGCGACATCGTCCGGACAGGACTAGCGGCGGTGCTGACCGCGGGGGTGGTGCTGTTCTGTCTCTTGCGTCGGCCATTCGACGTTCTGGCAGCCGTTATCCCTCTGGCGGGCGGGGT
>CAZBRH010000012.1:21726-35155 GCA_964494245.1 uncultured Planctomycetota bacterium
CTGGATGTTTGGCGGACTGCGGCTCGTCGGTTCCGATTTGACGGCGTTCAACGTCATCTCGATGCCGATGGTCGTCGGGCTGGGGGTGGATTACGGCGTCCATGTCGTGCTTCGCCTGCGTCAGGATTCTGTGGACGAAATGGCGGCGACGACGGGCCGGGCGATCCTCGCGGCGTCCGCGACGACTGCCGCGGCGCTCTTCGCGCTCTGCATAGCAGACAATCCCGCGGCCATGGCAATCGGGCTTTCGGGCGGAGTTGGCATTCTTTCGTGTCTGGCATGGAGCGTCTTGTTTCTCCCTGCCCTGCTGGCGTGTCCGAGCCGCGCCCCAGCGGCAAGAAAAAGCCCGCGCCGTGCCGAGAAAGATAACTTGCACGTGGACGCCAAGCGGATCAGATAAGCGGGTTGATGACGATACCCGTTGGGAGCTTGGGGTAGAAGAACGTGGACTTAGGCGGCATTCTGCCCCCTGCAAGTGCGACGGCGATCACTTCGTCGATCCGTGTCGGATTGAGTATCGCAGCGAGCTGGCTGCGCCCGCCGAGAACTGATGCGACGCACTCGTCGGGGCTTTGGACGTAGTCCACCGGGCCGCCTTTTGCCCATGCATCGGGCCCTAACCCGAGCAGTTGGTGAAACACGCGGTGGTGGAGGATGTGGGTGTCGAGGTTTTCGACCGAGCCGTCGGCGGTCCGGGTGCCGGTATTGCGCGTGAAGATGCGGGAACCGGCGGCGGTAACGATTCCGAAGGCGTGGCGGTCGGCTCGTTCGCCGAGGCGTGTCAGAATCGCGCGGGCGTCGCTTGCCACCTCCTCGATGTTGAAATCAGCGGCGGCTCGCTGGAAAAGCCCGTCGGGAGCGAAGCCGATCAGCCCTTTGACGAGGCGGTGTGTCGGCCGAATGCTCAGGCCGGGATCGGTTGTTGCCACCAGCGCCATCGAGACAAACTCAAACGGCTCTTCGTAGGTGACGATGCCTCGTTCGGCCCGGCGCTGATCGCGGTAGGCGACGGCCGTCTCGTAGCGGTGATGCCCGTCGGCCACGACGATGCGCTTCTCTCGAAGCAGCGCGGCGAGCTCCGCAATCAGCTTTGTATGGTAAACGACGCGGACGGTGTTCCGGACGCCGTCGATTCCCGTTCCCTCGGCTACCGGATCGATCTCGGCCATCTGGGCGATGACAGCGGCTGCGGCGCCGTCGTCCGGATAGAGACCAAAGACCTGGCACATGTTCATCCGAGTTGCGTTCATCAACTCCAGCCGGTCGGCCTTCGGTCCGGGCATCGTGTCTTCGTGTGGCAGGACGGCCCCGCGGCCGAACGGTTCGGCTCGAACGCGGACGATCACGGCGCGGCGGAGCTTGCGCTCGCCGTTTGACTCAAACTGCTGGTCGAGCAGGTAAACGGCGGGAACGCGATCCTGGATGAGCGTCTCGTCGTTCAACCAGTCTTCCAGGTATTGCGCTGCGGCGGCATACTTGTTCTTGGACGCTCCGCCGGGCGACGGCTCCGGGAGGATCAGGCGTACGACGTTGCGGTCGGAGCGCGCGAGCAACTCCTTGTGCTCGCTGGGCGAGATGACGTCGTAGGGCGGAGCGAGAACTGCCGAGAGCTCAGCGTAGCGCTCGTCGTTGTAGCGTATGCCTCGGAAGGGCCTGATTTCAGCCAATACGAACCTCGTTTCTCCACGCGCGTTGGCGCGCGTATAGGAGTCAGGCAAGACACGGGCGGAACCTTATTCGTCCGCGTCTTTCGTGTGGAACGAGGCACTGGAAGCGATAAGCCGGGTTCTGTTGTCCACGGCCACGTGGGCTGCGGACTGGCAGCCATTCATCTGGGGCGGACGTTGCCGCCCGCCTCGAGCGGCCTACCCGGGAATCGGACGAGGGGATCGCTCTCTTCCCATGTTTGGCCTTGCTCCCGGCGGGGTTTGGCGAGCCGACGCGTCGCCGCGCCGCTGGTGGGCTCTTACCCCACCTTTTCACCCTTACCTTCGTCTCCGGAGAGACTTCAGGCGGTATGCTTTCTGTTCCACTTTCCCTGGGCTTGCGCCCGGTGGGCGTTACCCACCGCCGTGATCCCTGGAGCCCGGACTTTCCTCCCGCGCCTCAGCGCGAGCGGCTGCCTCGCCTCCAACACCTCGCTGTCAATGAGCACGACTCATAGTCTAGCCGCCCCAACCCAGCGCGTCAAGCGCCCGAAGAGTGCAAAGCGCTGGCCCTGAGTTGATTCCGATGCGGGCAGCGGACATGATTATAGCGTAAAGAACAATAGGACTTGTTCGCAAGGAATCGTATTGGATGCCTTCGCGTTCCGAAAACAGCTTCACGGTGATCGAGTTGCTCGTCGTCATCGCGATCATCGCGGTGTTGACGGGTCTGTTGCTCCCCACAACGAGTGTGGCGCGAGAGGAAGCACGGCGCACGGTCTGCCGAAGCAACCTGCACCAGGTCGGTGTCGCCGTGCTGATGTATGCGGAGCGGCACAGCGGCATCGCCCCATTCGAAGGGAACACGGGAAACACGATTTGGAATGGGCAGCGCCGCATCTCGGTTGGTCGAGCGTTTCCCTATCTAGGAAAGAACCTCGACGTGTTCTTCTGTCCAAGCCAGCAGGCGTTTCGACCAAACGATCCCGTGTCGGGAAAACAGAACTTCGACGCGCCGGGGCGGGTGTGCCGAGGAAACTACGTGCTGCGCGGCGCGGTGGAATTCCGCCTTCCCGCGAATGGAGCAGTTCACGTTGACAAGCACGGGGAGAAGATTTGCATAACCGACCTCGAAGCCCCTGAGGTGGACGTGATGCGCACGGCGCACCGGGACGGCATCAACGCCCTTCGGCTCAGCGGGTCCGTGCATTGGTTCGACGGGGAAGCCAAGCACGTCGCCGAGTCGCTCCAGGAATATTGGGATCGTCTTGACGCGAAATAGAGCCGGGGCACGGCAGTTTGCCGATTCTATTCCAGGCGGATGTCTTCAATGCGCAGTTCGAGGGCGCCTGTGCCTCTCCACGTGTCGATGCGCGGACTGAACGCAATCGAACAGTTTCGCGCTCCGGCGAGGATCTTGTCATAAAGGTCTTCGCCAAGCCCGAAGCCGACGGCGCGCACGCTCGCGTCCCCGTCGGCGACATAGAACGCGATGTGCTGGCCTTTCGTGCCCATCAGCCGGGGCTTGCCGGCGATGCGGAGGCCGTGTGCGGCAAAGATGGGCCGCGGATTTTCCGCGCCGTATGGGGCAAACTGTTCAAGTTCGCTGATGAGTCGCTCCGAGAGGTCGGCGAGCCGCACCTCGGCGTCCACGGCAAGCGACGGCTGAAAGAGATCAGGGGCGAGCGGAGCGGCGGCGCGGTTCAGGTGGTCGCGCAGTTCGCCGATATGTTCGACGGCAATCTGGAAGCCGGCCGCGCCCGCGTGCCCGCCAAAACTGATCATCCGGTGTCGCAAGCCCTGGAGCGCGTTGAAGACGTGGAACCCCGGCACGGAACGCGCGGAGCCGCGCCCGATGCCCCCCTCGATGGCAATGAGCGCCACGGGCCGGTTGAACTCGTCCACGAGTTTCGAGGCAACGATACCGACGACGCCGGGGTGCCAGCTGTCGTGCGCGAGCACGGCGACACGGGCAGATTCGAAGTCCGGCTGGTGCAGCAGCATCTCGCGGGCGTGCTCGAAGATGTCGGTCTGGAGCTTCTGCCGGTCGGCGTTCTGTCGGTCGAGCTTTGCGGCAATCTGTTCTGCTACGGCGACGTCGTCGGCAAGAAGGAGGTCTACGGCCGCGCCGGCATCGGCCATGCGCCCGGCGGCGTTGAGTCGCGGGCCAAGCCCGAAGGCGACATCCGTTGGCGTCACGTGGCCAGGGCGAACGCGGGCGCAGTCCATCAGGGCGCGCAGCCCGGGGCCGGCGGTTGCACCGAGCGCCCGCAGGCCGTATCGGGCAAGAACCCTGTTCTCGCCGAGGAGCGGGACGATGTCGGCGACGGTGCCGAGAGCGACGAGGCCGAGAGAGTCGAGCAGGAACGCACGGAACTCGTCGGACGTGCGCTGGCCGTTGGAGAAGCGCTTCGCAACGGCCCATGCGAGCTTGAACGCAACACCGACGCCGGAGAGTTCGCGGAACGGGTAGCGGCTTCCGGTCAGCTTCGGATTGATGACGGCGCAAGCGGGGGCGACCTGCTCGCCCGGCTCGTGGTGGTCGGTGATGATGACATCGATGCCGCAGCGAGCGGCGTGCTCGCATTCGGCGACCGCGCCGATACCACAATCGACGGTGATAATGAGGCGGACGCCCCGCGCCCGGCATTCCTCAACGGCGGCAATGTGTAGGCCGTATCCTTCCTCGATTCGGTGCGGGACGTAATACTCCGCGTCGAGGCCGGCCAGCCGTAGAAACCGCACGAACAGTGCAACGGCGGACGTGCCGTCCAGGTCGTAATCGCCATAGACGAGGACTTTTTCCTTGTTCCGGGCTGCCGCAAGAATTCGCTCGACAGCCGGTTCGATTCCCGGAAGCAGGTCCGGCTCCAGCAAATCGTTCAACTGCGGCTGAAGAAACGCGCGGGCGGCTTCCACAGTTCGGATTCCTCGGTTGATGAGCACCTGCGCGCTGATGGGCGAAATGCCCAGCCGATGCGAGAGCGAACCCTGAAGCGCCGAGTCTGGCTTTGGAATAATCCAGCGGGCTGGCATCAAAGATGCTTCTCAGTCGCAATCCAGTTGCAGTCGAACTTCAGCCGCTACTATAGGCCTTCGCGTCTCCGCCTGCAAGCGGGTTCTGCTTCGGACGGCATGAAAAGGGGGCAGCCGCGACCGGACGACGCAGCTGCCCCGGAATCGCCTTTGCCCGAAGAAATGACCTTCCTTGCGGTGCCTAGGGGCGCGACCTGCGAGAGGCACACCACTCCGACCCAACCACAGCACCTCTCAGGTGGCCATCAGCTCTAACGCGCCCCGCCACTTCCAAGGGCAAAGGCGAAGGCCAAATCAGCTTCTTCGCCTCTCCACTTGAACTATACCACATGATCCGGGGTTGTCAAATCGGGATGGACGAATTTCGGAATAAGCGGCACTTTGCTCCAGGGAGAACCGAAGGGCTGCCGCGCGACATCCTTCCGGCCTTCCGGTTCTTGCTTGCCGTCTGAGCAGAAACTGGTTATGCTGCGTGTAGGGAGGGTCTGCTGCCCACGTCGGCATCAAGGGGCCTTCCCGTGACGTAGGGCAACGTGTCCGGCCGACTTTCCGGAGGTTTGACGCACAATGAGAGTTCGCAGACCAGTGCTTGCATTCCTGGCGGCGATGTGCGCAGGTTCTGCGTCGCTGGCGGCGGAGGCGGAATGGTGGAAGCCCTATTCGCCGCCGTGCACGGAGCGGGAAAACATCTTCGAGTTCACCGAAAAACCGGCGGTGAAACTCGTCGGCAAGGACCGCTACGAGATTACGTTCGCCGTCAAGGGCTATTGCGACGTAACCGTAGCCATCGTGGACATGAGCAAGGACGTTTCCGGGTTCGGGCGCGGCTTTGTCGTGCGGCATTTGGGCAGCGGAGTGCTCGGCCCGAACGCGCCGGAACCGTTCCAGAAAAACTCGCTGAAGCAAAAGCTTTATTGGAACGGGAAGGACGACCTTGACGAATACGTGAAGGATCCGGGCAAGCTGCACGTGCGGGTGATGCTCGGTCTGAAGCCGGAGTTTGACAAGCGGTTGGGCGGGACGAGTCCGCACAACATTCCGGGATATGTCTGGGGCATCGCGATCGGTCCGGATGGCGCCTACGTGTTTGGTCAGGGCACAAGCGGACACGGGCACCGCACGTTGCGGAAGTTCAACCTCGACGGGGCGTATGTCGGGACACTCATTCCGCCGCCGGCGAATCTCCCGGAGAGCAAACTGGCCGGCTTGAGCTATGTCGAGTACGAACCCGGAAAGCGAGCTCTGCACGGCGCGGACATCACGGAACTCTCGCGCGACGGGTATTTCTTTCTCGCATCGGCGGAGACGAAGTTCGGCGCTGCGGCGTGTCAGCCCGCGCTGGCCGGAGGGCGGCTTTTCTTCCCCACCGGCCAGGCCGACTTCAAGAAAAAACTCCCCGCCCTCTTGCTTTACATCTACACGGACGGTTCGACGGATGTGAAGGGTATGAAGGGGCGCCCGCTGGCGATGCTGGATTTCGCGGAGCCCTGCTTCGCCGCATCGCCGGACGGCAAGACGCTGTATCTGACGACCGGACCGGGCTTTCACAAGAGCAGCGTCTCGACGCCGGCCGTCCTGCGCGTTTCGGCTGACGGCAATGACCCCGCAGAGCCGTTCGTGGGAAACGTGAGACAACCGGGGAGCGACAACCGGCGGCTCAACGGCCCCCGTGGACTCGATTGCGACGCACAGGGACGGCTGTATGTCTGCGACACGCTGAACAACCGCTTGCAGGTGTTTTCGCCGGCGGGCGAATGGCTGAAGACCATTCCGGTGCAAAGCCCGCAACTCGTCTCCGTTCACAAGAAGACGGGCAGCATCTACGTTCTCCACTCGGAACGTGTCGCGGGAAAAACCATCGGGCGGCTGACCAAGTTCAAGTCGTTTGAGCAGCCCGAAGAGGATTTCCACGTTGATGATTTTCGCGCCCTCGTGATGGCGTTGGATTCATGGTCGCCCCGGCCACGCCTCTGGACGGGCGGCGAAGCGGCGAGCCACACCGTCCGCGATGTGGTCGGCTACGGCCCCAGCGTTCGCATCTTTGAGGAACGGGATCGAACGCTTGTTCCCATTATGGACTTTGACGAGGAAGCCAAAAAAGAGGCGGGCTTGGGCTACTTCGGGCGCTTCCCCGGCGGCGGCTCCGACGACCGCAACTCCAAAACACTCAAGTCCGTCATCGACCCGCTCCGCGGATGGCTATACTACCGGAACAAACACATCTTCGACATCAAGACCGGAGAGTATCTGGGCGATTTCGCTGTGATTGACCCCCTGGGATACGACGACATTGCGATCGACAAGCGGGGCTACATGCACGGCCATTCGTGGGGCACGGGACCGGACGCGCGGGTTTGGCGAGTGGACCCCGCGCGGGCGAGAGTGCTCGCGAGAGGCCGTGAAACGGAAACCGGGCGACCCGTCTTCCTCTTCCCCGAAATACCCTACGATTACGGTGAGGAGCGGGTTCTCGGACGGGACAACTCCAGCTTCCGCATGTTCGCAGATGGGATGCTATCGGATGCGATGGACAAGAGTTCGAGCGTGTCCGGGCGCGACCTGCCAAAGGTTTGGCGCGGCGCCTTGCCCGCGAAGTCACAGGCCTCCGCTCATCCGTGGCAGCACGGCCTCGGAGTCAACATGCGCGGCGACGTGGCCGTTTCCAGCCGGATTACCTACATCCCAAAGATGGATGACTTGGCAAAGAACATATTTGACGCAGGCGACCCCCTCGGCGTGGCGTCGTCGGGATGCTACCGCCCCTCCTACTCCCAGTTCATGAAGATGGTTCAGGACGTCGAGAAGGCCGGGGGGATGGTGTACTACCTGAAGCGCGAGCCGGGGATTCCCCTGGCCGGAGACACCATCTGGACGTTCAGCTCCACCGGCGAACTGCGGCACGGCGGACCAGCGGCCATCCTCGGCGGCCGGCTGGCGGGTGTCGGTATCGACGAGGACGGGTATCTCTACTTCTCGACTTTCCGTTCGCGGATGATTCACGGGCAGCCCTTCCTCAAAGGCAAAGGCGGGACGTTCGGCGCTCCGGAGGACGCGAGCAATCGCGACCCGTATCTGGGCACCTACATCAAATCGCGGCCTTCCGGCGTCAGGGCGCTGCTCAAGAACGCCCCCGTTCCCCTCGACCCGCCGCCTGCGCGCCCGCCGGAACTCTGGCAAGGCGGACCGAACTGGATCGAGGGCGCCGAATGGCTCTACGCGGGAGCGTCCCCAATCGTGGAAGGGGGATGCGAATGCCCATCCAGCCGACCATTCTTAGATTGGTATAAGCGCTCCTTTGTTCCTGAGGTCTATCGCCATTCCATAGGCATCTTGGACACGAACGGTAACCTCATCATGCATCTGGGACGGTATGGGAATTTCGACAGCGGCGAGGGCGCGCGTAGCCGAATTCCCGTGGGTGGAGATAACATCGGGGTATACCACGCTCGCTTCATTGGCGGCTCGGACGACTACCTTTCGTTTGACTGCTGGGGCGAACGCCTGACGCTGCTCCGGCTCGTTTACCACGCCGAAGAAACCGCGAGGATCCCTGTCGAGTGATGCCATCACACTTGCGAGTATCGCACCCGGCGTCCGACCACAGGAAATGGGCATCTCGAATCTGATGACTCGTCTTTCCTTCTGGTCTCTTGGCACGGCGACGGTCCTGGTTGCCTTGTCGTCGCATCCGTGCCCGGGGGCAGACCAGCACGTGCAGACCGTCAGGGAGCGGGTGATTGCGGAACTGGTCCCAACGGACCCGAAGAGCGCCGAGGCCGAGGCGCTGCTCAAACGGGTGAGGGCATGGGCTGCCGCCCTCCGACCCGACGGCACTTGGCCAGACATCGACTACGGGAACAATCAGGCCGCCGCGTGGCCGGTGCCCGGACACTTGGCACGCCTCGGCCAGATGGCTGCTGCGTTTCGCATGCCCGGGCAGCTGCTTTTCGAGAGCAAGGACCTCAAGGACAAGATTCTGAAAGGTCTCGACCACTGGCTCGCGAAGGACTACCGAAACGCGAACTGGTATCCGAACGAAATCACCGTGCCACGACACATCGGCGAGCTGTGTCTCCTGATGCAGCAAGACCTCGCATCGGCGCAACTCGCAGCGGGGCTGAAGATCGTGCGGCGCAGCGGGCTGCGGATGACCGGCGCCAACATGGTCGAACTCGCCCGGAACGTAATTCTTCGCGGCTGCATCGAAGATTCGCTTGAACTCGTTTCCGCCGCGTTCGCGCGTGTCGCACAAGAGATCAGGGTCGGCTCGGACGAGGGCATCCAGCCCGATTGGTCGTTCCATCAGCACGGGGCATGCCTGTATTCAGGCGGATACGGCGCGGTTTATGCGGAGAACTGCGCCCGTCTGGCCTACTTGGCGCACGGCACGCGGTTCGCCTTTCCCGAGGACAGAATGCGCATCCTGTCGCAGTTCATTCTGGACGGTCAGCAATGGATGATATATCGCGGCGCGTTTGACTTCGGAGCGTTCGGCCGTTCCATCTCTCGCCCGAACGCTGCCTACAGCTGGGTATCGGCCTTCGTGCTGCCGGCCTGCCGCTACATGTCGCAGCTTCCGTCGGAGCGGCAAGCGGAGTTCAAGGCCCTTGCCGAGCGATTGGCCGGCGCGACCCCCGCGGAAGGGGAACCGGTCGGCAACCGCTTCTTCTGGCGTTCCGCGCTTGTCGTCCACCGCCGTTCGGGCTACTATGTCTCGATACGGATGCTGCGGAGCGGCCTCGCCAACACGGACACCCCCTCGAACGGCGAGGGCATCCGGTCTCACCATCTGTCCGACGGGGCGATGTGCATCTTCGTGCGTGGCGGTGAATACGACCGCATCTATCCGGTCTGGGACTGGGAGCGGGTTCCCGGCACGACGGTCGAGCGAGAGAACCCTCCGCTGACCGCCGCCACTGTCCGCACCGAAGGGCTTCGGAGCTTTGCCGGCGCCGTGAGCGACGGGACCTACGGCATCGCAGCGATGGACCTGGCGCGCGGACCCGTCCAGGGCGGCCGCATGGACCCCGCTCGCGTGACTCTGACCGCAAGGAAAGCGTGGTGCTTCTTCGACGAAGAAACCGTCTGCCTCGGCGCCGGCATCGCCGGCCGGACGGAGAAGCCGGTGCTGACCTCGGTCAACCAGTGCCTCTTGAGAGGTCCGATTTCTACTTCCGCAGGAGCGGTAGAGAAAGGCGCAAGGGAACTTGCGACTCCGGCGTGGGTTCACCACAACGGTGTCGGTTACGTATTCCCACAGAAGGGGCTTGTGCAGCTGCGCGGCGGATCACAGTCTGGGTCTTGGCGCAGCATCCGAACGGTCGGTTCGGCCGAAAAGGTGGAGCTTGACGTATTCAGCGTCTGGTTCGACCACGGCACAAAGCCGGAAAACGCAGACTACGCCTATGTCCTCGTGCCGGAAGTCGAGGCCGCGGAAATGCCCGCGTACCTGAAGAACAGCGGCGTTGAAATTCTGTCGAACACAGCGACACTTCAGGCCGTGCGGCACAAGGGACTGAAACTTATCGGTGCAGCGTTCTACGAGCCCGGCAGGCTGGAAATTCCGGGCGGATCGACCATCGCGGCGGACCAGTCGTGCATCGTGCTCGTGCGAGAACTGGCCGACGGCAAGCTCTCTGTCGCGCTCTCCAAGCCGGACGCGACGGGTAGCCGACCGAAGCCCGTCATGCTTACCATCGGTGGACAGCATGTGGCTCTTGATCTTCCCGCCGCCGAGGACGCTGGGCGAAGTGTGACAAGAACCGTGGAAGTGCTGCCGTCCCGGTGAAAACGAAAGGCAGCAGATGCACGCGTTGAAGTCTCCCCCAATCCTCGCGCAAAAGCGATTGCATCTGGCGGGGCGCTGGAGTAGCATAATCGTTCGAAGGAAGAGAAGTGGCGATCAAACCCGGCCCGGCGTCTCGCATCTGTGGGGCGTCGCAGATCACAACATACCCGCAGTTGGATAGAGAGGCAGCCCGTGAGGATATCATTGGTTCTGGTCGAAATCTGCGTGGTTGCTGTGCTTTCGCTTCTTTGCTGTGCCCCAGTTCGAGCAGGAGATGCAGACCCGGAACTGAACGGGAAGCCCGTGTCGGAGTGGGTGCAGCAGCTCCGCAGCGACAACCGAGGGTTCCAGGTGCGGGCGGCGCGGGCACTGGCCGAAGCGCCTGAGGAGCTTCGGCCGCTTATCATGCCGCTGGTAGTTCCGCTTCTCCGCTCGGACCGGGAAAACGACAAGTTTGTTGCCGCCCAAGTGCTGGGTGAATATGGCCCAATGGCCCGGTCGGCGGTGCCGGACCTCTTGCCGTTGCTCGAAGGAACGCAGTTCGAGCGCAACCGCGCCGCGGCGGCGAAGGCGCTGGGACAAATTCTCAAAGGCGCCGAGCCAAGCGAAGAGGTCGAGAAGGTCACGCAAGAGCTCGTTCGGCTTTTCGACGACAAATACATGGACGTCCGGCGCGAGGCAGTGACGGCGTGCGGGATGATCGGCCTCGCGGCGAAGTCCTGCATCCCCGCGCTGAGCAAGAGGATCGGCGACGCCGCTGGTGGCAACTCCGTCGTCCGAGACGCCGGCAAATATGCCGTCTGGGCCTGCGGCGAGTTTGGCCCACTTGCTGCGTGCCACATCGACCGCCTCATCAGCATCATGCACGGCGGGCCGGTGCCGGAGACAGTCGAGGCCATCGGCAAGATCGGCGCGGTTCACGAAAACGTCGTCCCCAACATCGTGAACCGGATGGAAGAAGTCGCGGCGGGCAGCGTCATCGTCAGGGAAGGAGACCGGACGCATCGGATGAGCGGCGAGGCCATTCGCGCCTACATGGAAAAGGGCTTCGAGGCGCTTGCCCGGCTCGGACCGAAATCCGCCCCTGCGACCGCCTACATGGTGCGACTGATATCGGCGCCGGGATGGCAGAAGAACAAGGCCTACGCGCTCGGAGCGTTGAAAGTGCTGGGGGCTATCGGCCCAGCGGCCAACGAGGCAATACAACCAATTGAGGCCAACTGCCTGACTTCCTCGGACCCGGACATCAAGAAGGCCGCAGAGGATGCGCTGGCCAAGATTCGCGCCGCCAAGTGAGCAAGGCGCCCACAACGGGACCGTGTCGAAGATGAACCGCGCACACGCCTTGCCTGCACAGGCGGGCGCACGGGCTAACCGAAGATTCCGGCCACACAATCTAGCGAATGCTCTGCACACTCCCTTGCCGAGTTTGGCAGTGCGGGCGATTGACTGCTCTGATAACATATGGAACGGCCGAAGGCCGCATCTGGCCCGGTGGCACGTCTTGAGGAGGTCGGCATGGTGAGAACACGGCTTTTTCTGGCGGCTCTGATCGCGTCCGCGCTGGCGGACGGGTTATGCCGAGCGGAAGAAGGGAACCCCGAACTCAACGGTAAGCCGCTTTCCCAGTGGGTGCAGCAACTGCGGAGCGACAACCGCGGGTTGCAGGTGCGAGCCGCGAGGGCGCTCTCGGAAGCGCCGGAAAACCTCCGACCGACAATCCTGCCGAAGGTGGTTCCATTGCTCCGCTCGGACCGCGAGAACGACCGCTTTGTGGCGGCGCAGATTCTTGGCGAATATGGCCCGATGGCCCGCTCGGCCGTGCCGGACCTGCTGCCCTTGCTCGAAGGCACGCAGTTCGAACGCAACCGCGCCGCGGCCGCCAACGCGCTCGGGCAGATTCTCAAAGACGCGGAACCCTCGGAGGAAGTCGAGCAGGTGACGCAGGCGCTCATCAAGGCCTTTGGCGACAAGTATTCCGATGTGCGGCGTGAAGCGGTCACCGCTTGCGGGATGATTGGCCCGGCGGCGAAATCCTGCATCCCGCACCTGCCGCCGCTCTTTGCCGATGGAGAACACCCGTGGGGCGAGACGGCACTCGTCCGCGAACGCGCCGCATGGGCCTGCGGGTGCATGGGACCGCTTGCTGCCGACCAGATCGATCGCTTGATAGCCATGATGCACAGCCACACGTTCCCCTCCGTCGTCGAAGCCATCGGCAAGATCGGACCGGTTCACGATAACGTGGTGAAGAACATCCTCAACCGAATGGAGAAGGTGATGGCAGTGCATGACCTGCTCTTGGGCGAGCCCAGGGCGCGGGACTACGTGCCGACCTGCTTCGCGGTTCTGGAGAAGTTCGGCCCCAAGGCGGAGCCGGCGGTTCCAGTGATGATCCGCTTCCTGACCGAGCAGCCCTCCGAGTACGGAGGCCCGCACATCCCATTGCTGGCGGTCAGGGTTCTCGGGGCCATCGGACCCGCCGCGAAGGAAGCCATCCCGCATATCGAGAAGCTCATCCAGACAACCAAGGACCCCAAAGTGAAGGAGGCGGCGCAGAAGGCGCTGGAATCGATCCGATGAAAACCCCTGTCCGAAAATGGCTCGTGGCTCTCGTTCTCGGCTCCTGGCTGCTGCATTCCGTGCGACTCGCCGCGCAGGATTGGTGGAAGCCGTATTCTCCGCCGTGCGTCGAGCGCGAGAACGTCTTCGAGTTCACAGAAAGGCCCACCGTGAAGCATGTCGGCAAGGACCGCTACGAAATCACGTTCGCCGTAAAGGGCTATTGCGACGTGACGGTGGCAATTGTGGACCCTGACCCGACGAAGGAGTTGGTGAAGGGACGAGGGATCGTTGTGCGGCATCTGGCGTCGGGCGTGCTCGGGCCGAACGCGCCGGAGCCGTTCCAGAAGAACTCGCTGCGGCAGACGCTCTACTGGAACGGCAAGGACGACCTCGA
>CAZBRH010000013.1:0-6262 GCA_964494245.1 uncultured Planctomycetota bacterium
CCGGACGGGCTCTTGGACGGTTTGCCGCTGCCGAACTCTGGCTACGCGGCCTGCGGAAGGATTGTCCGGTCCCCTGGGTCTTTGTCCGCCGTTCGACGGGAGATATTGCTCTCGATGGCAAACCCGACGACACGGCGTGGGGGCAGGCCGTCGCAATTGATGCTCTTGTCTTCCGATCCGGCGTCACCTCGTCTGTCCTGCCAGTCCGCATCCGCTTGGCATACGATGATTCCGCTCTCTACCTTCTTGCGGAGTTTCCACGCGACTTGGCGGCCGGCGCGGTTGGTCCGGCTGCTCCAGTGGAGGAGGCATTCGAAATCACGCTATCGCCTGCGCGCGATGCGCGGCACACAATCGCAATTTCCGTTCAGAGAAACGGCGGTTCAGTCGGTTCGACGCGCGGCATCGAATGGCGCTCCGCCGCATTGTCGCCTCCGGCAGGAGCGCGGGACGCCGACGCCGGGTGGTTCGCGGAGGTGCACATCCCTTTTGCTGCGCTTGGCCAGAAGTCCCCGCAACTTGGCACGGCGTGGGCCGCGAACTTCGTTCTTCGTTTTCAGACCACACGGTTTCCCTTCAGGATGGTTCCGGCGTTCCAGTCGTGGGCAAAACCGGACGGTGATCCGCTCGCGCCGGAGTGCGCGGGTCTGCTGATTTTCCGATGACCAACATCGAAGAAAAACTCGCCAAGCTGCCCGCCGAGCCGGGCGTCTATATCTTCAAGGACGCGCGGCACGAGGTGCTCTACATCGGCAAGGCGAAGAGCTTGCGCCCGCGCGTCCGCTCGTACTTCCGCAAAAGCGGCGACTCGCGCGCCTTCCTTCAACTCCTCGTCCCGCGAATCGCCGACCTCGACTTCGTCGTCACGGCGAGCGAGAAGGAAGCGCTCATCCTCGAAAACAACCTCATCAAGCAGTTCCAGCCACGCTACAACATCCGCCTTCGCGACGAGAAGACGTATATCAGCTTGCGCATCGACCTCAACCGGCCATTTCCACGCATCCAGTTCCCGAAGGAAGCGGCGTCCCGCGCCGAGGTCGAACGCCGAAAGAGCGAACGCGGCATCCTCTACTTCGGCCCCTACTCCTCCGCCAAGTCCGCCCGCGAGACCGTCCGCTTCGTCAACTCCGTCTTCCCCATCCGCAAGTGCAGCGACACGGTCTTCGGCAAGCGTGCCCGCCCTTGCCTCAACGCCCAGATGGGCAAGTGCATGGGACCCTGTTCCGGCGAGGTGGACGAGGCGGCCTACCGCGAGATGCTCAAGGATGCCATTCTCTTCCTGCAAGGGAAGAACGCCGAGGCGCTGGACGCGCTCCGCTCGAAGATGAGGTCCGCCGCTGAGGCGCGTGACTATGAGCGCGCAGCCGAACTCCGCGACCGCATCGCCGCCATCGAGCGGACCATAGAGAGGCAGACCATCTCCGCCGACCGCAACATCGACCGCGACGTCTTCGGCCTCTACCGCGAGGGCGGCCGGGTCGCGTTCCAGGCCATGTTCGTCCGCGGCGGCCGCCTCGAAGACGTCGCCACGCACGAGTTCGACACACACGACCTCCCCGACGCCGAGCTGCTGGCCGAGTTCATCAGCCGCTTCTACGGCCAGATGCGGTTCACCCCGCCCGAAATCCTCTTGCCCATCATGCCCTCGGGGGCGGACGCGCTGCGCGAGTGGCTGGCCGAGCTACGGGGCGGGGCCGTCGAACTCGCCGTCCCCCGGCGCGGCTCGCGGCGCGAACTCGTCGAGATGGCCTGCCGCAACGCTCGCAGCTCGTTCGAGGCGCGGCACACGAACCGGAAGCGCGCGAAGCTGCTGCTCGAATCGCTCGCGCGGATGCTCGGACTGCGGCGCCCGCCCGTGCGGATCGAGTGCGTCGATATCTCGAACATCCATGGCCGGAACGCCGTCGGCTCGCTCGTCGCGTTCACCGACGGCGCGCCGGACAGGGCGCGATACCGCCGCTGCCGCATCAAGGCGGTCGAGGGGGCGGACGTCGTCGTCCTGCCGACGCTCGGGTGGCACTTCTACCCCGCCGAGGACCTGCCGGACTTGCTCCTTGTCGACGGTGGCGCTGGGCAGGTCAGCGCTGCCGGCGACGCGCTCCGCGAACTCGGCATCGAGGGCGTGGACCTCGTCGGCATCGCAAAGGCGCGGCACGATGTCCCCGCCGACCGCTTTTACAGGCCCGGCCTGCCCGAGCCGATCCTGCTGCCGCCCGATAGCGGCGAGCTCCTGCTGCTCGAACGCATCCGCGACGAGGCCCACCGCTTCGCCGTCGCCTACCACCGCAAGCTGCGCGAACGCAAGTTCATCCATTCGCCGCTCGAAGACATCCCCGGCCTCGGGCCGAAGCGGATCGCCGCGCTCAAGAAGCACTTCGGCGGATTCAGCGCCATCAAGGATGCGACGCCGGAGGCGCTTGCCGGCGTCGAAGGCATCTCTCCGGACCTCGCCCAGGTCATTTATCACCACCTGCACGTCGAATGAGCGGAAAGCGCGGCGTGCCTGAAGGAAGCTAACCACGGATGGACACTGATGAACACTGACCAACGCTGACTAACGCTGACGAAGGCTGTGTTGGCCTAGCTGCATGCCGGACGCGGCCACGAGTGCGTCGAGGCGGCACTCGATGAGGGTCCGTGCCGGATCAGCGCCGTCAACGCCTGCGAGGTTCTCGGCAAGCTTTGCGAGAGGGGGATGCCGCCGCAGGAGGCACTGGCGACGCTTGACGACCTCGGTCTGACCATCGTGAGCTTCGATGCCGAACTGGCCGCCATCGCCGCATTCATGCAGCGCAGGACCCGGCCCATCGGCGCCTCGCTCGGCGACCGCGCCTGTCTCGCCCTCGCCGAGCACCTCGGCGCCGCCGGAGACACCCCGGTCGTCTTCACGAGGGAGCAATCCTGGTCCCGGCTCAAATGGCCCTTCAAGATTATGGTTATTCGCGCCTAGCGCAACTCTGCGAAAACGCCTTACCGTAGAGGGCACAGCAGCACACTGCGTTGACGGGGAAGAGTGCCGAGGGGTCTTGCTCTATTCGCTCAGCACGGTCGCGCGGATCCTGAAGTCGTCCAGTCCGCCGTGGCGCGAATAGACGAGGAGAGATCGGCCGCCGCCAGCGGAGGCCAGCGCCGGATGGCGAAGCTGCACGTCCGGCCCCTCAGCAATACGGATGCCCGGCTTCGCGGTCTTCGCGGCCTCGCCGCACTCCTTGCTGTGAATCGCCGCTCGCAAGTCGCCCTTGAGGCTATCGGGGATGCGGTAGCTGCCCGCGTCCAATGCGGTGCCGTCGTTGGTATCAAAGCGGGTGATGGCCAGTTCGACACTGACAGGCACATTCCCCTTCGGTTCTCCGCCCAACGCGGGCGATTGCTCAACGACCGCGACGAAGTTTTTCCCGTCGTGCACGGCCGCGCACCAAAGGTCGTTCCGCGGAGGGTGCTTCGACTGGAGGCCAAGGACAATCTGACGCAGGCCGGCGTCGCCCTTGGCGCTCTGAAGCGAGGTTGCGTAAACGACGGAGTAGCTTCCGTGCTCGATGCGTGAATTGCCCCAGACGAGCGACTTTCCGCTCGCTGCGTCGGACGCGAGCGCGTATGTTTGCGAGCGAAACGCAGGCATGTTCCATGACTGAACCTTGCCGTCGAGCCCGACCCGCGTGGCGAAGGGAGCGCCCGGCTCCCAGCCGGTGACGCCGAGGTTGGCAATCAGCGGGAAGCCCTCGCCGTCCCAGCGCGTGTATGGGAGGAGCAGCGACGCGGCCCCCCTGGCGAGTTCCTTCCCGTTCGGCTCGACGGGCTTGCCGTCCCTGATGAACGTGCCGTAGAGGCGGTAAAGTTCCGGCGGGTTCGTCGGGCGCACGTCCGACCATGCGGCGAAAGTGACCTTTCCATCCGAGGCAAGCGTCGGGTATATCTGATTGCCGAGAACGGCGGCGACGGCGAAGCCATCGGCATCGAGCACCTTACCGTCAGGTGTGACGCGGGCGGCATAGACGTCCCAGTCCTCGGTGTTTCGGTAGTCCTGCCAGGCGACGATGAAGTGCGTACCGTCGAACGCGACGGCGGGGTAGGTCTGGAAGCCCGCTGCCGCGCAGACGACGAAGCCCTTTGGGTCGAGCGGTTGCCCGTCGGCGGAGACGCGAGCGGCGTGGATGTTTGTGTCCTTGACGCCGGCCATCGCTTCGCCTTCCTGCCAGACGACGAGGTACACGTCGTTCCCGTAGGCGACAGCCGGCCAACGCTGGTCGGCCTGGGCTAGGTCGGGCGTCACGTTGAACGGCTTGCCGACGGAGAGGCCCTCTCCGGCGACGCCAGCGGAGGCGATAGCGGCGGCGAGCGCGATTTCACAAGCGAGCGTGCGAGTCATTTCTGGTTCCTCCTCCACAGGGAAGTGGCGGTCCGCCGTCAGTCGGCGATGCGGCGCATTCGGATCCAAACGCTACGGCCGTGGAACGGCCCTGGCGCGCTGCCCTCGGCCACGGTGCACTCGCCGTCCATCGAGAGCGACTCGGGCGGACGGAAGAAGTCCTTTGAATCGGGCTGGAGCAGGCCCCACGTCAGGTCCTTCTTGAGCACGGTGACCTGGTTCTCCTCGTAGCGCGACCGGGCGAAGGGTATTTCGTTCTGCATCCAGACGAGGCCGTTGCTCGTCACGCCCCAGCCCATGCAGCAGTGCGGCTCGTAGCACGCCGGGTCGCCGGGGCCCCAGCGGGCGCCGGTGATCATTTTGTCCTTTGGCGCATAGTTGACGAGTGGGACGAACTCCCCTTGCTGCGTGACTTTCCACGCTGAGGGCCATGTGCGGCCGCCGCCGTAGATGGAGCCGTCAGGTCCGACGACGAGACTGACACTTTCGCCACTGCCGAGCGAGGGACGAGGGGGCTTGGCGTCCCGCCACTTCCGCTTGTAAACCGCAGCCATGTCCGCCGCGACCTTGTCTGGCGTGACGAGCCACGTGGTGTTGCCCTCCGGGTCGGCCTTCACCAGGCCGCCGCCGAGGGTGAAGTAGAGGTTGCCTTTTTCGTCCATCGCGAGGCCCTTGCCGAGCCGCCCGATGTCCGAAAGCTTGCCGGTTTCCCCCGGCTTGAGGCCCTTGACCCCCGTGCCAGCGACGGTGTCGACGTGCCACGAGCCGTCGTCGCGGCGCTGGATGCGGCGGAGCCGTCCGTTGTCGGCCACATAGGCGGTGTAGCCGCTGGCGACCATGCCGTCGTGGTGGCCGCCGTAGACGCCCGTGTAGATGAAGGTCGCAACCGTGTTGGGGCCGTCCTTCTCGCCGAGGTCGTCCATTCCCGCGATGGGCCAGATTTCGCCCTTTTCGAGGAGCCAGAAGCGGCGGCGCTGGTCGCTGAAGTAGAGCCGGACGTCGGAGTCCTTTTCGCCCGTATAGAGCTTGCCGCGCTGGTCGGCTGGCGTGACGGCGCTGGGCAGGACGCCGCCGACGGCCCAACGTGCTGGTCCGCCCACGGGCTTCCCGGTGTGGCCATAGGTGAAGGCGACGTGCTCGACGACCCATCCCTGGAACGGCTTCAGGTCGAACGGCTCGAAGGGCGGCGGCGGCAGGAAGTTTCCCTCGGCGGCTTGCGCCGTCTCGCCGGATGCCGCCATTGCTGCCACGGCGAGGACAGCAAGACAATTTCGGGTTCGTGCATGGCTCATTCTCTGCTCCTTCCACGCAGTAGCCGGACCGATACATGCAATCAGCCCACAGGCAAGAATACAGGATGCGGCCTCACGGCGCAAGCCCGGCGAAGGCGGTCTGGGCGCTTGACATCGGCCAGCCGGTGTGGATTCTAGAGAGGGCATCGCCGCTCTAACAGAAGGGGTCCAGCAATGGGAGAAGCACGAAAACTAACGGGTTTAGCCGCTTCGGAACCGAGCGTTGTCACGTTCGGCGTGTGCGCGGCGAGTGACCCGCGAATCGACCGCGCCTCGCGTGAGCGCTGCGTCAACATCGTCGGCATGGTCGCCGACGCTATCGCCGGTGCTGTTCGCATGCCGAACGGCGTGCCGGTCAACGTGGTTTGGACGCCCGTCCTCATCGATGGCGAGAAGCAGGCGGACATCGTTGCTCGGCAGTTCCGCGACGCCGGCGTCGGAGCCGTCGTGGTCGCGCCGGACACATGGGCGTTCCCCCAGCTTACGCTTATCAGTCTCCTTTCGCAGCTTCCGCCCGACACGCCCGTCAACATCACGTGCGGCAACTCCGGCCCGAAGCCGGGCGTCGTCTATGCCCACGCCGTCAACGGCGCGCTCGCGCAGT
>CAZBRH010000013.1:6316-11650 GCA_964494245.1 uncultured Planctomycetota bacterium
GCCACATCGGCCGCGCTCATCGACTGGTGCTACGCCGCGCTCACCGCCGCCGGGCTCCGGGGACGTCGCGTCGTCGTATTCGGCCACGACTCGATGGGGATGGAAACCGCCCTCGCCCACGTCATCCCGATGCGCAAGGCGTTCGGCATCGAAATCACTCGGCTTGATATGAAGCTCCTTGCCGACCTGCTCCACAAGGGGGCATACGACGAGGGTGAGTTGCGGGCGCTGCGGGCGTGGCTCGACGAGCACCTCGGCGGGCGCATCGAACTCCGCGACGACGCCGACGGCGAACGCTTCGACAAAGGCCTCGCGCTCTACCTCATCATGCGCGACCTGCTCGCCGACCTGAACGCCGTGGGCGGCGGGTTCATGAACCAGCTCGAATGGGGGAGTGACCTGCGTGGCATCCCGCTCCCCATCGCCGACGCCGCCGAGTCGCTCATGAACTCGACCTTCGACCACAACGGCGCGAAGGCCGCGACCCCGTTCGCCACCGAGGCCGATGTGCAGGGCTTGCTCACGATGCTCTTCATGACGTGGCTCTCGGGCGGGAACCCGCCGCTCTTCATGGACTTCCGCAAAGTTTGGGAGCCGTGGGAAATCCAGAAGCTCGCAAGGAAACTCCGCGTCCCGTTCACGAAAAGCACCGTCTGGGCGCAGCGCGGCTTCGTCGATGGCGATAACTCGGGGTCGGCGAGTCCCGACTGGGCGGCGAAGCCCGGCACGAGCGTACCCGACATCCTGAAACGGGTCTCGATGCCGCTTGCCGACGAGTTCTACTTCCCCGGCGGCGGCAACAGCGTCACATTCTTCACCCCCGGCGGGATTGAGGGCATCGCCGGGCGGCTCGCCTACAGCGACCTTTCGGGGATGTTCAGCATGGTTTGGGACGAGGCGGAGACGGCGGAACTGCCCGCGAAGCTCGCACAGGCCGTCGCCAGCACAAGCACGCCGACTTGGCCGCACACGTGGGTCGTCCCGAAATACGCAACGATGGCCGAATACAAGCAATGCGCGCCGGCAAACCATTTCCACATGGTCTGGGGCCTTGCGCCGCGGCGGCTCGAGCACTGGATGGACCTGGCGAACGTGCTCTCGGTGGCGCCGTGGGCGGCGCGCCCAGCATACGTCGAAGGCGTCGACCGTCCGCTCCCGCTGCTCTATCTTCTGAACGGCGGCGAGACAGCGGCGAAACTGGCACGGGCGAGAAGATAAGAACTCACCACGGATGAACACGAATGAGCACGGAACGATCAACGTGGGCCGACGCAGGTATTCCATTAGCGTTCATCCGTGCTTGTCCGTGGTGAAAAGCGACTCTTGAGATTGAACGTTATGCGCAAGTAGCGCGGGTTGGCGAATCCCTTCGGTCAGGGAACCGCATGCCGGGCGTCAATGACCTTGTGCAATATGTGCGGGGCGTCGGGCCGAAGCGTGCCGAAATGCTCGAACGGCTCGGCGTCCGCACCGTCCGCGATCTTCTGTATTTCTTTCCGCGCAAATATCACGACCGCAAGAGCTTGGTTCCCATCAAGCAGGCGAAGCCCGGCTCACAGGCGACGGTGCTCGGCGATGTCGTCAAAGTCCATCTGCACCGGCGGGGCCGCGGCAAGGGCGTTCTCACGGTCGAAGTGCAGGACGAGAGCGGCTCGGTGCGGGCCGTCTGGTTCAACCAGAACTACCTTGCCGAGCGGTTCGATGTGGGCGATACGGTGCTCCTCTGGGGGCCGGTCCGCGAATACAGCGGCCTGGAAATCATCAATCCTGGCTTCGAGCACCTCGGTACGGATGAGCATGGCGGGATCGCGCTGAAGGAAGAGAAATCGCGTCTTGTCCCTGTCTATCCGTTGACGGAGGGCATGTCGCAAGGGCAGCTGCGACCGATTATCCGCGCGGCGCTCGATGACTACGGCGGCAGCGTCCCAGAGGCAATTCCGGCGGCGCTTCGCGCAAAGCGCAACCTCTTGTCTGTTGCCGAGGCGCTGGCCCACGCGCACTTCCCCGAATCCATCGAGCAGAAGGAAGCGGCGAAGCGGCGGCTCGTGTACGAAGAGTTCCTTGTCTTCCAACTTGCCGTTGCGATGCGGCGCCGAACGCTCAAGTCCGCCGAGGGAATCGCGTTCAAAACATCAGCGGAGTTCGACCGACGAATTCGTGCACTCTTTCCGTTCCGACTTACGCGGTCTCAGGACGTGGCTTTGCAGGAAATCAAGAGCGACATGGCAAGCCCCGCGCCAATGAACCGGCTGCTTCAGGGCGATGTCGGCTCCGGGAAGACAGTTGTTGCGCTATACGCGATGCTCCTTGCGGTGGCGAACGGGTATCAGGCGGCGATTATGGCGCCAACAGAGATTCTCGCCGAGCAACACAGCCGCACAATCAGCAGGTTCCTCGAAAGGTCGAAGGTTCGCGTGCGGTTGCTCACGGGGGCATCGGACCGGCGGACGGTGCTCGCAGAGATTGAGCGAGGCGAAGTTGACATCGTCATCGGCACGCACGCGGTTATCCAGTCCGATGTCGCGTTTCGGCGGCTTGGGTTGGTCGTCATCGACGAGCAGCACAAGTTTGGCGTGATGCAGCGGGCAACGCTCCGATGGAAGGGGCTCTGCCCCGATGTGCTCGTGATGACGGCGACGCCGATCCCGCGGACGCTCGCGCTTACGGTGTTCGGTGACCTCGACGTTTCGACGATCCGCGAGCTGCCGCCGGGCCGGAAGCCGGTGGTGACGAGGCGGCTGGAGCCGCGGCAGCTGGGTCGCGCCTACAAGTTCGTCCGCAAGGAAATCGCCGCCGGGCGCCAGGCCTATATCGTTTGCCCGCTCGTCGAACAATCGGAAGCGCTCGACCTCCGCTCGGCAACGGACACAGCAGCGGACTTGGCTGAGCGCGTGTTTCCTGAGTTCCGCGTCGGCCTCCTCCACGGACGGATGGCAGCGGAGGAGAAGGAGCGGGTGATGGCCGCGTTCGTCCGCGGCGACGTGCAAATCCTCGTCTCGACCATCGTCATCGAGGTGGGGATCGATGTTCCGAACGCAACAGTGATGCTTGTGCTGCATGCCGAGCGGTTCGGCCTTACGCAGCTTCATCAGCTTCGCGGACGCATTGGCCGAGGGACTGAACAGGCGACGTTCCTGCTCTGTGGCTCCGCACGGTCAGAAGACGCCCGTCGCCGGCTCGAAGTTCTTTGCAGGACAAACGACGGGTTCCGCATCGCTGAGGAAGACCTGCGCCTGCGCGGCACAGGGGAACTGTTCGGAACTCGGCAGCACGGTTTGCCCGATGTGCGGATTGGGGATTTCGTCGGAGATGTAGAAGTTCTGGAGCAGGCCCGCGACGATGCCGCCGCGCTGGTCGCAGCGGACCCACGACTCGAAACGCCTGAACACGCGCCACTTCGGCAGCGGATGTTCGAACTCTATCATGATCGTTTGGCGCTGATCGGGATCGCCTGACGGGCGAACCCCAACAGCCGGTCGGGGCGAGAACCGAGCCTCGCCGGGCGCCCATATCCACTTTTGCATCTTTCGTGTGCTATGTCATTCTGGCAGGACGGCAGGCGGGGAAAACCAACAGGAGATGTCGCCACATAACCGCCGGTATAACGCCAGACATGCCAATCAGTTAGAACTGCGATTTCGCGCGGTGCTCTGGCATGTCATTTGCTATCTAAGTTTTTCGGACGAACAATCGTTGGCCGGAAACGTGTGAAAAGGAGGGTTTGACATGACTACTGCGTTGGTGAGAAGGCCGTCGGATTTGTTGTGGCATCTGCTTGGCAGGGATTTCGCAAGTTGGTTGGAGCCCTGGTATGACGAGGACGTGGCCCCGCACCGCGAGGGGTTCTTGCCTCCCATCGACGTATTTCATGACGATGAGAAGGTGATCGTCCGCGTCGAAGTTCCCGGCGTCAAGAAGGAAGACCTCGACGTCCACATCGAGGGCGACCTGCTTACCATCTCAGGAAAGAAAGAGCATGTTGCGAGCCGGAACTACCACCAGATTGAATCGCGGTGCGGCACGTTCTCCCGTGCCGTTACTGTGCCGCACACGGTGGACCGGGATCGGATTTCGGCCTCGTACGAAAACGGCGTGCTGACGCTGACGCTTCCGCTCATCCCTGAGGCGAAGCCAAAGCAGATCAACGTCGAAATCAAGTGAGAGATAGGTTCGCGTGAACGAACAGGACGGGCGGCGGACTGCGGCCTGCCGCCCGCCTTTCTTTTGCTGTAAGGCGGCCTATGTGAGTTCCCACGAGAGGTCGGCGTTCCGTCGCGCGAGGCCACGCCGTCCAAGGTCGGCGAGAAACGCCTGCACCGTCACGATGGCGTACTGCGGCGTTTCCGTTATTGTCATTCCGAGCACGTCGCGGAATGCTGCTCGGACGCCTGCGGCGACGGTCAGAGGGGCCGATTCCGCGAGAGCACGAAGCAACGCTCGCTCGATGGCCTCGACCCGACCGGAGGCGGATGCGAAGTCCGCTGCGATGTCGCCGTCGGTCCTCGGCGGTCGATGTCCGCGGAAGAGCCATGCAGGTTGCAACTTCGCGATCCGCTCAAGACTCTGCCGTTGTGCGGCGGCATCGGTGTAGAGGCCGAGCCAGTTGCCGAAGGCGTCCGCTGCGCCCTGAAGCAGGTCGCCGACGAACGCCAGACGCCGCTCCACTTCAAAAAGAGTGATCGCCCCGCGCTCGTGTCCAGGTATCTGGAGCACCTCAAGCTTGAAGTTCCGGTGCTCAATGACATCGCCCTCGCGGAGCAGGCGGTTCACACGAACAGGTTCGCCAGCGCCGGCCCGGAAGCGCTTCCAATCGCCGGGGGCGGCGTTGGGCGACGTACCGCCGACATTGGCGTAGTCGCCCCAGTGGTCTTCGACGTTGACGGCGGTTGCGGGGCTTGCCCAGACGGGCGCTCCGCTCCACGCGGCGAGCGCAGCAGCGCCGCCGTAGTGGTCAGCGTGGCCATGGGTGATGAGGATCGCGCGGATGCCGCTGGGCTTGTGGCCGTTCTGTGCGAGTGTTGCGGCGACCTCTTCCGCCGTCTGCGCTCCGCCGCAATCGACGAGCAGCACATCACCGGGGGCGCCAACGACGTAGATGTTCGAGGTGGTGCCGGCTACCGGAACCTCAACATAGCCCACATTATCGACGGGGCGGTGAAAGGCGAACGGCATGCGATGATTCTCCTCACACAGGTTGCCGCTTCTCCTTGCGGGATGCATTCTAGCCGCCGTGCGAGTCTTGACAAGCGCCGCCTTGATCCTGTCCGTGATTCAGACGGTCTTGGGTGCCTTGGGACCAAGGCGCCGGGCCACGGGCTTTGCGTTGACTTGCCC
>CAZBRH010000013.1:11701-20543 GCA_964494245.1 uncultured Planctomycetota bacterium
ACCTCACAGATGGGGAGAAGGATCTCTCCGGGCTGCTCCGCGGCCTTTGAAAGCGCGGCGTCCCGCCACCGCACGCCAAAGGACGGCCTTTGGCGGCCACCGAGGAAGACGAAGACTGTCTGAATCACTGATGCTAAACCTGTGTTAGAAGGTGTCCGTGTTTTGATATAATGCCGGTCGAGCTTCCAGCCGACCGTTCGAGGGATTCATCTCGTGAACCACTATTCGCGTGCTATCAATGGCCCGGTGATCTCTGGGACCCCAGACCGGGACGAGCTTCCGAATGATGAACACCGTAGCTCGGTGCCCTGGCGGCCGCCGCTGAGCCGCGGCTGGGTGCGAGCGTTCGTGCTGGTCCTGGCCGCGACAATCGGCCTGCGCCTTGTGACAATGGCGGCCGTACCACTGATCCCGCAGGAAGCTTACTATTGGATGTACTCGCAGCACCCTGCTCCGGGCTACTTCGATCATCCGCCGATGGTGGCGTGGATGATTGGCCTGGGCACCGCCGTCTTCGGCCACACGGAGTTCGGCGTCCGCATCGTCGGCAACCTGCTGATGCTTGGCGCCAGTTTGCTGATGTATCGATTCGGTCGGGCGTGGTTCGGGCGGGCGGCAGGGCTGTTATCGGCGCTGCTCTTGCAGCTTCTGCCGGTGTATTACGGGGTCGGGTTTATCGCGACGATGGACCCCGCTCTCATCTTCTTTTGGATGCTGTGCCTTGTGGGGCTGACGGCCGCGTTGCGGGAAGAACGGCCGTGGGGCTGGTACGTGGCGGGCACCGCATCCGGGTTGGCGCTGATGAGCAAGTACACCGGGCTGTTCCTGCTCGCAGGAGCAGCGCTGGCGGTCGTCGTATATCGCCCGTGGCGACGACATCTATTGACGGCGCACCCCTACATCGCCTTCCTGATTGCCGTAGCCATCTTCAGCCCGACCATCATCTGGAACGCCCGACACGATTGGGCCAGCTTCCGCTTCCAGTTTTTGGAGCGCTGGGACCCCGAGCCGCTGAGCGTCGGAAGGCCGCTGGGGTTTGTGATGATGCAACTGCTGGTCGCCACGCCGATGGTCCTGTGGGGCTGCGGTGTGTTTGTGGCACGGGTGCTGCGGATGCGCCGACGGTTGATGACGCCGCGATCCATCGTCGTGCTTAGTTTCAGCGTCCCTCTGTTCCTGGTCATGGCATACAAGTCGCTGCGGTATTCGGTCAACATCAACTGGACGGTTCCCGCGTTCCTGAGCTTGTTTCCTGCAGTGTCGGCATGGCTGGTTGCGCGGACGCGCCGGCTGTCCACCGCTCGCGATCGGCGGCTGTGGGCGCGACGGATCGCGTGGACAGCTGTCCCTTGCATTCTGGTCAACCTGCTCGTGGCGGTCTACCTTCTGGCGCTTCAGCCGCGTCTCCAGTGGGTCCTGGCATTTGGGCCGTGGAGAGAGCTGGCCGACATCGTCGAGGAACACGAAGACCGGCTTGAGCAGGAGAGCGGAAAAGAACCCCTCATCATTGCCGACGGCAAATACCGCCTTGCCAGTGTCCTGGCCTTCTACCGCAGACCGCTGGAACAGGACGTCGATACGACTCGCTACACCACCAGCCAGTGGATTCTTGGCGGGCAGGGCCTGGCCTATCCTTACTGGGCCGACCGGAACCGCTGGCGAGGGAGTGACTGCCTCTACGTTGACGACACCGAAGAGGGCTCCATTGCAAAACTGCGGGAGTATTTCGAGTCGGTTGAGCCGGTCAATGACCCGCGGTTGCAGACGATAGGGCGGCAGCGATATGCCATCGCGGTTTGCAGGAAACTACGGCTGCCGCAGTGAGCCGTCGGAGATGGCGTCCCGTTCGGGGCGCCGTCAGGAAACCCGACCAAGCGCCCCCATATTCGGCACCATCGCGCGCAGCGCCTCATCCGAAAAAGATGCCTCGCTGGCTTCAGTGCGGATAGTGATCCGCCCACCATCCCAATCGGCGAAGAGCCAAAGCCCTGCGTGCAGCCGGTCCGACCAGTTGTGGCCCGGGCGGCCGTTGACCTCGATGCTCATGTCGGCGACGTTGACGACCAGGGTATCCCCGGAGGAAGTCCGAGCGCGAACCATGCCCCTATCCACGGTCGGCACGGAAAGCGACGCGACGAACGCCGCTGCGTCGCGGTGCAGGTCCAGATCGCTCACCTGAAACACATGCAAGTCGGGAGCTATGGCAATGTGGGCGCACAACCCCCTGCCGACACGATAAAGCCGGAACGCACTGGCTTGCTCTGCGGCCAGTCCGCCTTCCTCGGCAAGACTTCCTCTGGCAATCAACCAATTCTGGTATTGAACGACTTCGCCGCGTTCGTGTCGCGGATACCAGGGGCTTGGCTCGCCGGAATCCCGCAGATAGGTGCGCAAGCTCTTGGACGGCTCGGCGGCGAACATCACGTTGAAGAATCGCGGCTGATGAGCGCGGCCGACGACCCGCATTGAACCCATCGACACGTGGGGCGTGTTGTAGTAGCAGATAGTGCGCCGCGGCAACTCCACCTGCGTCGAGCAATCGCGCGTTCCGCGGTGCCACGCCGCGGGCGTCCGCGCCGGCAGCTTCGCCAGTTCCCGCACCACCGGATGGGGCACAAAACCCGACGAGGCGAAATGCACGCCCGCCTGCGACAGACCGTCTTCCCTGTCCGGCAAGCCGAACGCCATCCACATGACCGCCAAGTAGCTGTCGTTCCGGTCGTTCGCCAAATTGCGCTCATAGCCGCGGCAGTACGGGCCGCCGAGGTAGCCGCGGACGCTCAGCGCCGCCCGCTCGGCCATCTGCACGTTAGCAAGGTCGCGCGCGCCCTGCCGGATTCGCGCGTTGGGGGCGTGGTCTGCCAGGATAAGCAGCGGATTGAGATACGCGGTCTGGTAGCACGGCGAGTGCCATTCGGTCCACCCGCGTCGAAAGCGCCACGACAGCGACTGCGCGAGTTGAGCTTCGTGGCCGCTGGCGTCGCGGCCGGCCAAGAGCTCGCCGAAATAGCCAATCGTCAGGCACATGAGGTCGTGGTTCTCGGTGAAGATGACCGGGTACCGTGCCGCGCGGTCGTTGTCCTTGAAATGCTTCTGCCGCGGGTTGCGGTAAGCATTTCGCACCCAGTTGGTGAACATCGCCCGCAGGCGGGCCTTCGCCCCGTCGCCCAGCAGACCGGAGCCCGAAAAGTCCAGTAGCGTCCGAAGAAGGTTGATCCCCATGAAGTCCCAGTCCACCCCCTCGACTGACCCGTCCGGCCAGACATAGGGCCGCGGATCCAGTTCTACCGTCTCGAAGTACCGGTTGGCAGGTTCAATATCTCTCTGGAGGACGAGCCGAGCGTGGTTCAGGCACCAGTGTTGGTGGGAGTAGGGGTCGTCCGCGGGAGGGTGCAGATTTTCAAGAACCCATTCCATTGTCTCGCGCCGGCGTGCAGCGAGGCCGGCCGCGGCTGCGCTCGACTCCCCTCGTGCATCGGCTCGCGTTGCGCTGCCCATCAGTAGACACACTCTTTCGCGGCTTGGGCGAAGGCAAGGACGTTGGCGGGATCGCCCCGGAAGAAGTGGTCGGACGGAGCAATGATGTAACCGGCGTGATCCTTCGTGGCCTCGAAGCATTCGTGAACAAGCCGCCGAACGTCCTCGGGTGTGCCGGTCTCGAAGCCGGCGTTCTGATCGAATCCGCCGATGAAGAAGAGCCGGTCGCCGAAGCGGCGCGAGGCCTCGGCAAGGTCGCAGTCGCCGCCCATCGACGGCGGAGTCATCGTTTCAAGCCCGTCGGCGCCGTTCTGGGCGACGAGGTCGAGGAGCAACATCAGCCCACCGCAGAGGTGATAGACAATCTTGAGCCCGAGGGAGCGAAGGACTTCGTGTTGCCGACGGTCGTAGGGCAGGCAGAACTCTTCGTGGAACTTCGGGCTAATGACCGTGCTCGAACCGGCGCCGCCGCCCGTCTCGATCATGTCCGCCGGGATGCCTTCCCAGAGCTCGAAGACGCGGAGGATCTTCGCCAGAATGGCCTCAAGTGCGTGATGGACGAAATCTGGTTTGTCCATCGCCATCAGGATGGCCGGTGTGGTGTCGAAGAGGATGCAAAAGCTTTGCCACGGGCTCCCCTGGCCGAAGGCGTAGGGGTGGCAGCGGATGATGCCGCGGTCCCCGAGGCGGTCCCGGGCTCGGTTCATCGCTGTGAAGTCGGCGGCCACGGGCAGGGGGACGAACTCGTTCCAAAGCTCGAAGTCTGCCTCGGTCTTGAGAAGGGTTTCGGTGCGCCAGGAGGTGATTTCGTTGGACGCTCCAGCAAGGCGCAGCGTCCCCTTCGGCGTTGTGATGATTTCTTGCCAGCGCCGGTTGCCGTCGGCATCGCGGCCCAAATCGATGTGCCGGACATCCCAGTTGGCGAGGTGCCCTTCGTCGAAGGTGTAAGTCGGCGAGATGTAGATGGCGAAGTCCATGCCCGACCACTCGTAGGCGGTCCACTGGTCGGCGTCGGGGCCGAGCGCGTGGTCGAGCCAGTGGCGCATCCAGCCGTGCGACTGGCAAGGGAGGCGGTCGGGGCGGCCGTTTTCAAGGGCGATCATCATCCGCTCGCGCGAAGTCATCGACTTTTTCTCCGGCCGTCCAGCCATTCGATCTCCTCAGGCGTCAGCCCCACGTTGAGCGCGGCCAAATTCTCGCGGAACTCATCCGGTGTGCAAGGGCCGACAAGCGGGAAAGTGTTGAGCGGGTAATCCAGCACGTAGGCCAGTGCGACCTGCGGGACGGTCAGCCCCCTCTCCTTCGCCAGCTCGGTTGCCCGGTCAAGCCGCTCGAAGTTCTCCGCGTAGCAGAAGGCCTGACGGGCGCAGGGCTCGATGACGTCGTCGCGCATGTAGTTTTCGCGGGTAACGCGACCAGAGAAGAAGCCGCGCGCAAGACTCGACCACGTGAGGAGCGGGAGGTTGACGGCCGCGTACCACTGACGGGCCGGCGCCCCGTCGTGGCCGGCGATGCTGATGCAGCCCGCCCACATCGGCTTGAACTGGACGGCGAGCGAGAAGTTGGGACTGCTCGCGGCCATTGGCGCGAGGTCGTGTGCCGTAGCGTATTCGTTTGCCGCCCTGACACGCTCCCAAGTCCAGTTCGATCCGCCCCACGCGCGGATGCGCCCCTCGCGCACATGCTCGGTCATGAACGACACAATCTCGTCGACGGGCACGGCGGGATCATCGCGGTGCAAGAGGTAGAGGTCGATTTCGTCGAAGCCGAGGCGGTCGAGCGAGATGTTCATCTCCTTACGGATGTCGGCGGCGTTGATCGTGCTGCGATTCTGCTTCGGATGGCCACCTTTGTCGAGCAGGACAATGCTATCGCGGACGCCGCGAGAACGGACCCATTCGCCGAACACGCGTTCGCACTCGCCGCCGTTGTAGATGAACGCGCAGTCGAAGAGGTTGACACCGCCCTCGAACACGGCGTCTATCAGCGCGAAGCCCGTGTCGCGCGCCGCCTCCGTCAACATGATTGTGCCCTGTCCGATCCGCGAGACGGGCTTGCCGACACCACGGATTTCGCCGTATCTCATTTTCTGCGCTCCATCGGATATGTAAGGCCCCACTGTTGCCGGATCGTGTCGAGCGTTTTCATGATTGCAAGCGTCTCATCGAGGGGCATGATGTTGCTTTCGGTTCGACCCGCGCGCAGACAATCCATCACCTCAGCGGCTTCGTAGTTGTAACCGTTGCCGGTGAGAGGGAGTTCGACGCGCTCCTCGCCAGTGGCAGTGCGGAGCACGACCCGTTCGGCCTTCCAGAAGGGCGGCGCGATTTCGATGGAGCCGCCCGTGCCCATCACGTGCGCACTATGGCTGGTGGTGACGCTGATCGCCGTGTGCAGGACCGCGATGCGGCCGCCTTCGTGGCGGAAGACGATGCCTGCTTCCTCATCCACACCAGTCTCGCCGAGGTGCGCGAGCGACACAATCCGCTCCGGCGGCCCGCCGAAGACCATTGAGGCGAGCGACACGGGATAGATGCCGACGTCGAGCAGCGCGCCGCCGCCAAGTTCGGGGTTGAAAAGCCGCCCCTTTGGGTCGCGCCCGCCTCGGAAGCCGAAATCAGCGGCGAGCATCCGCACCTCGCCGATGGCCCCCGCGGCGAGCCACTCGCGGACCTTGACAATCGCCGGAATGAACCGCGTCCACATCGCCTCCATCAGGAAGACGCCGCGCTCGCGGGCTACGGCGATGACCTCCGCGGCCTCGCGGGCGTTGATTGTGAACGGCTTCTCGCAGAGCACCGCCTTTCCCGCCTCGAGGCAGAGGATACTGTTCGCCTTGTGGAAGGGATGCGGCGTCGCCACGTACACTGCATCCACCTCAGGGTCCTCAGCGAGCGCCTCGTAGCTTGCGTGGCGGCGCGGCACGTGGAACTCGTCGCCGAAGCGGTCGGCGTTCTCTTGCGAACGTGAGCCGACGGCGACTAGCGCTGCGTCGTCGAGCACGCCGAGCCCTGCCGCGAACTTCCGCGCGATCCGTCCTGGTCCCAGTATGCCCCATCGAATTGCGTTCTGCATGTCTTTGTCCTCTACGTATCCCGTATCCCGCAAAAGGCCGTGTCAACCCACCGCACTTCAAGTCGTTGCCGCGCGCCCCCCATGCAAGATCCCGAGACGCATCGGGGCGTTGGGCCGAGTTCGCCAGTGCAAATTACCCGCCTCGTGTGTCGGTGTCAACTGTCACTGTGCCTGCGCTGTTCCGGCTCTGCCCCGCGTCGGCGCTTGCGAATGCGCGGGCTTTCGTATATATTCTCGCTGTCAAGCGACGCCCTGTTTCCGGCCGGCCGAAGGAGGCAATCCGTGAAGACAAGCAAAAAGGTTCCGGTCGCCCTGCAACTCTACTCTGTTCGGGATGACTGCGCCCGCGACCTGCCCGGCACGCTCGCACAGGTGGCCGAGATGGGCTACGACGGCGTCGAGTTTGCCGGCTATCACGGCCGCAGCGCTGACGAACTCCGCAAGATGCTGGATGCGAATGGCCTGCGGTGCGCAGGCACGCACATCAAAATCGAAACGCTGCTCGGCGAGGCCTTTGACGAGACCGTAGCGTTCAACAAGACCCTCGGCAACCGCTTTCTCATCGTTCCAGGTCTCCCGGAATCATACCGATCGAGTCTTGATGCGTGGAAGAAAACCGCGGGGATTTTCAATGAGATTGCCGAGCGCTGCGCGGAGTGCGACATGCGGACCGGCTACCACAACCACCACATCGAGTTCCAGAAGATCGACGGGCAGTACCCGTGGGACGTCTTTTTCTCGAACACGCGGAAAGACGTCGTGATGCAGATCGACACGGGCAACGCGAAGCACGGCGGCGCCGATGTCGTTCCCTTCCTCGAGCGGTATCCGGGCCGTGCGACAACCGTGCACCTAAAGGAGTGGACAGACGACGAGGCAGGCCGCCGCGGAGCGGTCATTGGCGAAGGCAAGATTCCCTGGGATACCATCTTCGGCCTCTGCGAGACGATCGGCGGGACCGAGTGGTATATCGTCGAGCAGGAAGTCCATGCCCAGCCGCCGCTTGTCACGGTGCGGCGGTGCATCGAAAACCTCCGCGCGATGGGCAAGTAGCCGCTTCCACTCTCGTGAGAGGAGGCGACTGATGCGTTCGCCATTCCGCCGCGCGGTCTGGATGGACATCCACCGCGACGTCCAATCCCGCGAGGATGTTGCGGCGTTCGCCGACTGGTGCCAGTGCCAGCGGATCGATCTCGCGTTTCCATGCGTGAATCACTGCACCGGGTTCATGACCTACGCGAGCAACGTCGCCCCGCGGTCGGTCGCGACCGATACGTGGGACCCGGCCGCCGAGGTCGTCGAACAGTGCCGCAAGGCGGGCATCGAAACCCACGTCTGGGTCTGCATCGCAAACTGGGGCTCGAAGGACGTCCAGGTCAGCTCCGCCGGGCCGCGCCCGCTGCCCGAAACGCACCGCGACTGGTTTTGCGTCGACCAGACCGGCGTGTCGATGCTCGATTCGCCCGACCCAGAAGTGAATCGCATGAGCTTCCTCAACCTGTGCCGAGCAGACGTTCACGACTTCCACGCTCGGCTTTGTGGCGAGGTGCTCGACCGCTACGATTTCGACGGCTATCACCTCGACTATATTAGGTTTACCTACAAGCCCGCGCGGGCTATTCAGGGCAAGAAAGAGGCGTTCGCGGGCGAGAAGAAGCCGGTCGTCGAACTCAATGGTTCGGCGCGGTTCAGCTTCGACGAGCCGACGCTCCGCGCGTTTCAGGCCGAGACGGGCGTGAACTTTTGGGGCGCTGGACCGACGCAGACAGAGCGGGTTGCGTGGCTCTATTCCGATGAATCGCGTCGTGAGGCGTGGTATGCGTGGAAGGCCTCGAAGGTCACGGCGCTTGTCCGCCGCTTGAGCGCTGAGACGCGCCGCCGCGGGCGCAAACTTTCGGCCGCCGTCTTTTCTGGCTATCCGTGGTGCGGGCAGGAAGTCGCCCAGCGCTGGTCCGAATGGGTGGACGAGCGGCTGCTCGACCTTGTTGTTCCGATGGACTACGGCTTAGAGCCGGACGCATTCGTGAGGACGCTTGAGGCTCAGCAGGCGGCGCTGCGGGTGGAGCCGAAGCCGGCGGTGCCCTTCATCGCGGGAATTCTGGGGTTCGAGATGTTCGACGGCCTCGCGCCCGAAGCGGCACGGGATAAGGTGGCGACGTTCGAGCGTCTGGCACAGGAACACGCCCAGAGCGGCCTCAGTCTTTACTGCTACAGCCGCTTCCGCAAACTGCTGGGATAGAGCCGGCTCTAGGGGCCATACTTGCGGCCGCGCCGGCGTCGGAGTTCTCCC
>CAZBRH010000013.1:20563-25769 GCA_964494245.1 uncultured Planctomycetota bacterium
GCGCGATCCTCGTGCGGGCCGAGCGTTTCATCTGCCGCGTCCGCCCAGTTCCAGCCGGCGTCGGTGAATGAGGGCGAGGGCTGCGCGGTTGGCAACGTCGTGCATCGGCCGTCCTTGCAGGTTGTGCTGTTTGGGGCGACGCCAGAGCCGCGCACTGCGCCGGCGGCAAGGTTGCAGACAGTGCAATCGTTGCCGGACGCAGGGGGTTCGCTTCCAGTTCGACTGCCACTCGGTTTTGCGCTTTCGCCGGCGAGCGCGCGGCGAACGGGACAGCTGTCCCAGCGCTCGCTGCCGGTCTCGGTGCGGAGGACGTTGGTCAGGAGCGGAGGGAGCCGCCCGCTGCCTCCCGTGACTACGCGGAGGATCGGCCGGACGACGGGCGAGAGGTCGAGTTGCTTCTTCAGGTCTTCAAGCGCTCCCGCTCCGCGAGCGCCTGCCGCGGGCGTCAGGAACATCAGCGAGACCGCTGCAAGAACCGCGCGCTGCACGTTTGTATCCCTCACAGGGGAAGACCATGCAAGTTGACTATTTTATTCTACGGATGTCCATGTCTCCTGTCAATTTCGCGCGAACGAGGTCCGCTTCTTGCTTTTCGTCGCAACGGCGGTTATCATTCGGCCTCGAGCACGAAACCGAGGTCCGGCAGAAGGAGAAGATTATGGCAGGAGCCAGCTACTCGCTCGTTCCGCAAAAAGTGAAGAAGGTTCACACGAAATATCGCCGCATCGTCACAGCTATCCCCGCGCCAGGGTCGATCCCCATCCTCCGGAAGCTCCGGAAATATGAGCCCGTCTCAATGACAGGGCAGCCGCCAGTGCTTTGGGACCGAGCAAGTGACCTATGCGTATATGACCGTTGGGGCAACCAGTGGCTCGACTGGAGCTCGGGCGTGCTCGTCGCCAGTGCGGGGCACAGTCGCAAGGAGATTGCCGACGCGATTATTCGGCAAGTGAAACACGGTCTTCTCCACAACTATTGCTTCCCGAGCGAGATTCGGGAGCGGCTCGCCGAACGCCTCGTGAAGTTAGCGCCGAAGGGCTTGGACAAGTGCTTTATTTTGACGACGGGCGCGGAGACGACAGAGTGCGCCATCAAGCTTTCGCTGACGCACGGCCTCGCGGTCGGAGGGCGGAAGAAAAACATCTTTGTGACGTTCGAGGGCGCATTTCACGGACGAACGCTCGGCTCACAACTCGCCGGGGGCATACCTGCGCTCAAGGAATGGATTACGATGGAGTGCCGGAACTTCGTCCAGGTGCCGTTTCCCGGCGACTACCGGTGCGAGGACCGAAGCTTTGCGGCGTTTGAGCGGGCGTTGCGCCGCAAGGGCGTGAACCCGAAGAACGTCGCGGGAGTAATGAGCGAAACGTATCAGGGCGGAAACTGCGGGTTCCTTCCTATGGAGTTTGCGAAATCACTTCGCGAATGGTGCAACCGGTACGACGCCGTGCTGGTCTTCGACGAAGTGCAAGCAGGATTCGGGCGCACGGGGAAAATGTTCGGCTTCGAACACTACGGCATCGTGCCAGACCTCGCGTGCTTCGGTAAGGGAATATCGAGTTCACTCCCGATCTCGGCGGTTTTGGGACGGGCAGACCTGATGGACCAGTACGCCCCCGGCAGCATGACGAGCACGCACACGGGCAGTCCGCTTTGTTGCGCTGCGGCGCTCGCAAATATCGATGTGATCGTCAGGGAGAAACTGCACGCGAACGCGGCGCGAATGGGGACGATTCTCTTGGGTCTGCTTCGGACGCTTTGTGCGAAATACCCCATCTGCGGGGATGCATACGGCAAGGGCCTCGTGGCAGGAGTCTTCATCGTCAAGCCCGGGACCAAGGAACCGGATGGCGAGCTCGCCGTGCGGATTGTCGAGCGGTGCATGCAGAAGGGACTGCTGATGTTTTCCCCGGTGGGGCTCGGTGGGGGACTTCTCAAGATTGCCCCGCCGCTTACGTCCACTCGCGACGCCATCGAGGAAGGTGTCGCCGTGCTGGACGAGGCGATTGAGGAAGTCACCGGTAATCCGTGATTGGAGATCAGCGGTCGAAGGTGCGCCGCTGATCAAGGTTCACCGATTATCGCCCAGTCGTTTGGCGGTGGTTTCGATGCAAGAGTTTGCGGTTCGGACGCATCGGAAGACCGAGCTGGTTGATATTTCAGCCGAAGTGCGCGACGCCGTTGCGAAGGAAGGTGTGCGAGACGGTCTTTGTCTCGTATTCTGTCCGCACACGACCGCAGGCATTACTATCAACGAAAACGCTGACCCCGACGTAATTGCGGATGTGCTGAAGGAATTGAACAAGGTCGTCCCGTTCGAGGACGGCTACCAGCACGGCGAAGGGAACAGCGCGGCACATATCAAGAGTTCGCTTGTCGGGTGCAGCGAGACGCTCATCATTCAAGAAGGCCGGCTTGTGCTGGGGACGTGGCAGGGCGTTTATCTGTGCGAGTTTGATGGGCCGCGAATGCGACGAGTGTTCGTCCAATGCGTTAGTTCCTCATGATGGAGCGACAATGGAAGTCCAACATGCGCGCCCACGGCTCAAGTGGTTGACCGTGCCGCGGATTGTCGTTTTCCTATACATCTTTCTATGCGGCATCAAGATGCTCGGTACGGCATGCAAGGCGCTGGAGAAGCAGCCGTTCGTTCACGACCTTATCGCCGAGACAAGCAACCCGTTTGTCGGCCTCTTCGTCGGCATTCTGGTGACGAGCATCATCCAGAGTTCCTCGGCCACGACATCCATTGTCATCGGCATCGTCGCGCAGGGCACGCTCGGCGTGCGCGCGGCGATCCCCATCATCATGGGAGCGAACATCGGGACTACGGTGACGAATACGCTCGTCTCGCTCGGCTATGTCATGCGAAAGGAAGAGTTCCGGCGGGCGCTCAGCGGAGCCGTCGTCCATGATCTCTTCAATGTGTTCGTCGTGCTCATCCTGTTTCCAGTTGAGCTTGGTTTTCGCGTGCTGGAGACCGTGGCTACGTGGCTGACAAACCTCTTGCCGACGCCCGGTGGCGGGACGGATATCAAGCGGTTTGAGCCGCTGCGATACATTCTGGACCCGCCGCTGAAGCAGTTCTATGCTCTGCTCGGCGGCGAGCCGTCCGGGCCGGACTGGCGGGCCGGCGTTGTGCTTGCCGTGGGGCTAGTGTGCATCTTTTTTGCGCTGCTGATGCTGGTCCGAGTTCTCCGTAGCATCATGCTCGGGCGCGCTGAGGTGTTTATCACGCGTGTTCTGGGCAAGTCCGGCTGGATGGGCATTGCGGTCGGGCTGGTTATCACCATGACGGTGCAATCGAGCTCCATCACGACGTCCGTTATGGTGCCAATGGCCGCGGCGGGCATTGTAACGGTGCTACAGATTTTTCCGATTACCATCGGCGCAAACATCGGGACGACGGTGACGGGCCTGATTGCCTCGCTGGCCGGCGGCAAACACGGTGCATTTGGCGTCACTGTCGCCTGTGTTCACTGCATGTTCAACATTATTGGGATGCTCATCTTCTATCCTATTCCGGCGCTGCGTCGGTTGCCGTGTCGAGTCGCCGAGAGAATCGGCCGGTTTGCATCGGAGTCCCGACGCGCGACGTTCCTGTATGTCTTCTGCCTGTTCTATCTGGTCCCCGCGCTTTGCATATTCCTGTATCGATGGCTTTGGTAAAGGAGTGCTTCCGTGCTCAGCGAGCTGATTCGGATGTGGAAGAAGATCGACCTGCTCGAAGAAGCCCTGAATGACTTCCTTTCGATGATCGATAACGTGGAGACGATGTTCCGATTTTCGATGGACGCCGTTTTTGGCGCGCGCAAAGTCGCTGACGCTCAGGGCATGCTTTACAAGACAGACATCATCGTAAACAAAACGGAGCGAAACATCCGCAAGCGCCTGGTTGAACATCTCGCGGTGAATCCTCGAGGCGACGCACCGGCGTGTCTCATCCTCATGAGCGTCTCGAAGGACGTGGAGCGCGCCGGCGACTACTGCAAGAACCTGCTCGAGGTTGCCGCGATGCTCCGAGACCCCGTGGCGAACTCCAAGTATCTCGGCGACCTCCGCGAACTGACCGACATGGTGGCCGCAACGTTTACCAAGACGCGCAAGGCATTCGCCAATGAAGACCAGGTACTCGGGAATGAAGTCATCCACGAGGAGGTTCAAATCGCCAAGCGCAGTGACGCAACGGTGGCGAGAATCGCCAATGACGACTCGCTGAAGGTGAACGAGGCCGTCTGCCTCGCCCTGGCGTTTCGCTTCCTCAAGCGCGTCAACGCCCACTTGGGCAACGTCGCGTCGAGCGTTGTCATGCCCCTCCATAAGATCGACTATTTCGACAAGAAGTGGAAGGATCAGAGCCGGTCCGACAAAGGCGGCCTCCCCACCCAGGACTCTGAGAAGAACAGCCCAACCGACCAGTAGTCGAGGGGCGGCAGGCAGCGTTTATTGCTTTCCTGGTGCCGCGCTGAGCAGTTCCAGCCGAAGCAAGTTGAGGGCATGCTTTGCCGCGCGGTCGCGGACGAACTCGCGTGTGCCGCGGAGCGCGAGCTTCCGATGCACCGTGCCGCACTTGGTTGCGACGGCGATGTGCACAGTGCCCACCGGCTTCTCCGGTGTTCCGCCAGAGGGCCCCGCGATACCCGTAATACCCACGCCCAAATCAGTTCCCGCCCGGGTTCGCACGCCATAGGCCATCGCGGAGGCCACCTCTTCGCTGACCGCTCCGACCCTCTGAATGAGATCGGGATCGACACCAAGCAGCCGAACCTTGGCTTCGTTGCTATACGCCACGATGCTTTCGAGGAACCATCGAGAGATGCCGGGCACATCCGTCAACCGGGCCGAGACGAGTCCGCCCGTGCAGGACTCTGCCACCGCCAGCGTCGTGCCCCGTGACTCAAGGAGTCGCGCAACGGCCAGTTCCAGCGTATCTTCACCCTCGCCGAAGACGACATCGCCAAGCAACCCCCGCGTCCGTTCTGCCAACGGGCGGATGCGCTCCTCCGCCGCTTCGCGCGAGGCGGCACGCGCTGTGAATTTAATGCTGATGATCCCCTCCGAGGGAAGAAACGCAAGCCGCACCGAGCCGTCGTGTTGCAGGCCGGCCGCGAGGGTCTCGGCAATCAGTGATTCCGACATCCCGAAGCAGCGGAGAATCCGGACGGCAAAGGCGCCGTCAGCACGCGGCAGCAGCGGGACGACCTCC
>CAZBRH010000013.1:25792-30100 GCA_964494245.1 uncultured Planctomycetota bacterium
GAACATCTGCTTCATCTCGCTTGGCACGCCCGGCAGGACGAACACGTCGGCTTCACCGACTCTAACGCGGAAGCCCGGCGCAGTGCCCGTTGCGTTCGGCAGCACATCGCCGCCGTGCGGGATGGTCGCCTGCCGCTCGTTGGACCGCGGCATCTCCATTCCCCGCAACGCGAAAAGTTCCTTGATATGATTGAGCGAAGGAGGATGAAGGACAAGTCCGACGCCCGACGCAGCCGCGACCGCTTCGCGCGTCACATCGTCGTGCGTCGGCCCCAAGCCGCCCGTCACGATGACCACCGCCGCCCGGGACGCCCCAACGCGAACCGCGTTGGCGATTTCCTCCTCGTTGTCGCCGACCGCCACGTGTTCTCCGACCGGGATGCCCAGGTCGAGCAGCCGCTGCGACAGCCATGCGGAGTTTGTGTCCGCAATCTGGCCGGATACGACTTCATCGCCTACCGAGATGATTTCCGCCCGCACCGTTCGTCCCCTCAAAGACAGAACCGGCTATCAGCAAGCAAGTATCCCTGATTGGCGGCTAACCACGGGTCGCACACCTCGCGCTGAGGGACCACTGTGCGCTGATAACTGATTGCTGCTGATCTCCTACTTCCTGCCTCGCAACATGGCCTTCATGCGCTGCCAGCCCGTCTCGCGGAACCAGCGAAGAACCAGTTCGAACTCCCGAACCGGCCAGCCAGCCCATCGCAAGACAAAAAGCGCTCCGAAAAACGCCGCTACGCCCACGGCCGACGGCGCTGCAAGCCGGACAAGCTTTACGAGGCCAGCACCGTCCAACTCGGCGACCACGAGCCATGCGCGCCATGTGGCTAGCCCTGTTGCCGCTGCGACGAGCGCGACCTGCGGGACGAACACCACGGCATCCCGCAGGCGGAACAGCTTGAGCCGCATTTGAAGCAGCCATACAAGGATCAGATTTTTCAGTGCCCGCGACAGCGGATAGGCGAGCGCGACAACAATAAACTGCGTGATGTTGTGCGCGGCCAACCAAGACCGCGCCGCAGAAGGCGGCCCCTCGATAACATCGAACGCGACATAAAGGAACCCAACCTGTGCGAGCGACGAAACCGCGCCGACCACCGCCGGAATCCACGTGTTCTGGAGCGAAAAATACGTCTGCATCAGCGCCATCTCGGACGCATAGAAAATGAAGGCGAGCGAGTACAGCGCCAGCGCCAGCGCCGTTGCGTCTACTAGTTCCGGCTTCACCTTCCTCGAGCCGAGCAGCTCGATTATGGGCACACGAAGGATTACGACCATCACCGTCAGCGGCAACAGAAAGAGCACGATCATCTTCAAAGCACTACCGACCACCTCCGCCAGCGCCCGAAGGTTCTGTTTTGTGAACATGTCGCAGAGGAACGGAAACATCGCCATGCTCAGCGCCAGAGGAATGATCGCCAGCGGCGCGTCGCCGATTTTCTTCGCGAAATAGACTGCTCCAAAAAGTCCGCTCTCATCGAACCGTGCGGCATAACTCGCCTGAATGACGTCCCTCGCCCGTGCGACAATGATGCCCATAACCGTCGGATAGGCAAGCAGGTACATTCTTTGTAGCAGCGTTTTCTCGGCAAGGCGCCGGACGGCCAACCATGAGATGAGGCCCCGCACTGCAAAGAAAACGAGTGCGGTGATCAAACCGAGGTGCACCAGCCCGATAGGCCCCTCGACGAGCCACCCCGAAGCCAGCAGTGGAACCACCAGAAGCACGACCAGAAGCACCGCGAGAAACTCAAAAAGCCACCGTAGAACCGGCTTGGGCACCGGGGCGCCGTGCGAAAGCACAGGGCGGTAGAGCCGGAGTTTGTCCTTCAGGCCCAGAGCATGCGTCAAGAGCTTGACAGGTGCAGCCAGCGTGAACGCCAGCGCCGCCCAGATCGCCGGCGCCCCCGCCACCTTGAACGCAATCAGGAACAGGACGACCTGCGCAAACCGGTGCATCGCCGCTCCAGCTGCCGCATAGCTGAAGCGCTTGTAGGCATTCAGCAACGCATGTGTGAATGACCCCAGCGCGACAAAGAAAAGCCCCGGCATCATCCAGCGCGTGAACCGGATTGCCAGGTCGGCCGTGCTCGCATGTGCCTTGATCCACTCCCGCGCGACGAGGTTCACCACCTCATGTGCCCAAAGGGTGCATGCGGCCACGCTGAAGCCGAGGGCCAGTATCAGCACGTTGACGAACGGGGTAGCGAACCGCCACGCCGCGTCCTCCCCGCGCAACTCCCGCTCGTCCGAAAAAAGCGGCAGGAACACCGGAAAGATGAACTGGTCGAAAAAGCTATACAGAACCCAGATGACGGCGCCCTCGGCGAAGCTGAACGCATCGAACTTGTACTCCTCTCCCGCTCGAGCGAACTGGCGGTAAACCAGCGTGCTGACAATCAGCCCGCCGAACTTCCAGAAAAGCTGGAAGACGAAGATGGTGATCATCGCCCTCGCGATGCGACGCCCGATGTGCTCTTCCGTCAAGGGTTCCCCTGCTCCGGCCGGACGAAAACATCCATCAGAAGCTTCATATTCTCGCGCAGATTGTATTCTTTCTCCACCCTCTTCCGGGCGTTTTCCGCGAGCCGCCGCGCCCCGTCGCGGTCTGCCAGAAGCGAGCGGATGGCGAGGGCGATAGCCGCAGGGTTCCTCGGAGCCACCAGCCGTCCCGTCTCCCCGTCGCGGACGAACTCGCCGACTGCCCCAGCGTCGCAAGCGACGATCGGTAGCCCGATCGCTGCCGCCTCGACCACCACGTTCGGCACCCCGTCGCGGTCGCCGTCCCGCGCCACCACCGCTGGTGCGACGAGCACATCGGCTGTCGCCATCTTGGTACGAAGTGCGTCCGGGCCGAGCCAGCCGAGGAAGGAGACTCTCGTCTCAATGCCGAGCCATTTCGCCTGGCGGCGCAGGTCATCCGCCAGCGGGCCGTCTCCCGCAATCTCGCATACGCAGCCCCCAAGTCGCGTCATCGCGTCTAGCAGATACCGAAAGCCCTTCTTTTCGACGAAACGTCCGGCGGCAAAGAGGCGTGCGGGCCTGTGGAGCTCTCGATCGGGGCGGAACTCGTATTCCGACACATCGATTCCGTGCCGGATGAGCGCAAGGCGCCCGCGCAACGGCTCTGGGAGTCGCGCAGCAAGATGGCCCATCGCCGCCCGGTTGCAGCACACAACGCGGCTCGCTGCAGCGACCTTATGCCGCAGAGCGACGCCTTCTGCAAAGACGTCGCGCGCGTGGACGGAAATCGTCAATGGTAGCCGTGTCATTGCCGCTATCATCGCACCCACAGCAGCGGGCTTTGTCGCGAAATGCGCGTGGATATGCTCGATTCCGCGCCCACGGGCATCGCGCGCATACGCCGCTGCACGGCTCAGCCCGCCGGGGAACTCCGCCCACGCCTTGCCACAAAGTCGCACAAGGTCAGAGAACGGGAACCGCGCGACCGCCCGCCACGTCGACGGAAGAACCGAAAGCCACGCGTGCTTACCGAGAACACAGAGGGGGCAGGCAAACTCCCCATTGCAGACCACAGGGTACAACGTAATATCCGCGCCTGCTGCGGCCAGCGCGTCTATCTCGCGTTGGATAAACTGTTCGCTTGGCACGGGATACGCTCCGACAACATAGGCGATCTTCATCTGTTGGTCTCCGCGGCTTCCCGTAGCACGTCCATTGTTCGGCGTCCTGTCTCAGCCCAGTTGAACTGTTCCGCAATCGCCCGCCCACGCGCAGCCAGACGGGCGGCAAAATCCGGTTCCGTCAATACCCGTTCAAGTGCCTCGCGGAGAGCTGCTCGGTCGGTAGCTGCAAAGTGCAAAGCACCATTCCCCGTCACCTCGACGACGGCCGCGTCCTCGGACGTGATTGTTGGCGTGCCCGAAAGCATTGCCTCGAGCGGCGGGATGCCGAAGCCCTCTGCCTGCGATGGATAGACAAATGCCGCCGCGCCCGCATAGAGCGAGGGCAGGTCGGCGTCGTCCACGTATCCTGTGAGCGTAACGAACTCCGAGCAGTCGAGTTCGCGGATGAGGCGGTCAAGTGCGACCGCCCGGTACCGTCGTTTGCCCGCGATTACAAGCCGGTGCGGCAGGTGCCGGTTCATCCGCGCTGCAAAGAACGCCTCGACAAGGCACGCGAGGTTCTTGTTCGGTTCAATGTTTCCGACAAAGAGGACATAGGGGGCATCGATGCCGTATTTTCGAGCGGCTGCCTTTGGGTCGGCTGGCGGCTGTCGGAACCGGTCATCCGCTGCGCACGGCACCACGCGGATACGCTCGGGGGCCACCTGCAGAATCCGTT
>CAZBRH010000013.1:30110-34671 GCA_964494245.1 uncultured Planctomycetota bacterium
GCGCCACCGCTTGAGTCGGCACGATGATACGCGCTGCTCGCTCCGCCGACGCGGGAAGCGCGTGGCGGTAGTAAGTCGCCGTCTCCGTCCGCACCAGATTCGGATGCTTCAGCGCATTCAAGTCGAAGATTCCAAGCACCAGCGGCACCGGCAGATTGCCCGGAAAGAGATAGCCGGGGGCGTAGAAGACATCCAGCCGGTCGCGCCGCGCGTGACGCGGCACGACGAACCGCTCGTGCAGGATGCGGAGGACGCGCGACCCTCCGATAAGCGGTGTCCGCACGACGCAGCAGTTCGCCCTGCGAGCAAGCACGTCGGGGAAGGCGCGGTTGGCATAGACGACCAGCTCGTCGTTCGGCGCGGCATCTGCTATCGCCTCAATGGTTCGTATGATCGCCTTGCCGACACCTGTTGGCCGCTCGGTCACCAGATGAGCGTCAATCCCGATCCGCACGGTCAGGCCTCCTCGCCGAGGAGCCGAGCGTAGAGGTTCTGCACCTCGCGCGCGTGCGCCTCGGCGGAAAACCGTTCGCAGGCGACCTCTCTTCCACGCTGTCCGAAGGCGGCGGCTTCCGTGCGGTCCGAAAGAAGCCGCGCCACCGCGTCGGCCATGGCCGCGACGTCGAACGGTTCGACCAGAAGACCCGTCTTTTCGTGCTCGATTATTTCCGCTGGCCCGCCGGACCGAAACGCAATGAGCGGCTTTCCGCACGCCATTGCCTCAATGATGACGCGGCCGAACGGTTCGTTCTCGGATGCCACCACGAGCACATCCATGGCGTTCAACAGCGCGGGCATGTCGTCGCGCCACCCGGTGAAGATAACTCGGCCGTCGATACCGAGGTCCGACGCTTTTCTGCGGAGGTCATTGAGCGCGCTGGGGAAGTCACCGAAGCGGTCGTCGCCGACGACAAGGAAGCAGGCGTTAGGGAGCCGCCGTGCGACCCGGGCGGCCGCATCGAGGAACCGTTCGTGCCCCTTCCACGGCACGAACTGCCCGGCGATTCCCGCAACAGGCGCGCCGGTGTCCAGCCCGAACTCGGCCCGCAGCGCCGCTCCATCCGCCGGCGCAAAGGCGTCGGTGTCCACCCCGTTGTAAATGACGACCGTTTTTGCAGCCACGTTCCCCGGCTGCCTTTCAGCGACGGACCGAGATACGGCGATGATCGCCGCCGCGCGCCGCGTCATCATCGCGTCAAGCCGGCCGCCAGGCGTGCGGGTGTCGCGAACGTGCCAGATGCACGGTATTCGCCTACGCGCCGCCGCTGGGGACGAGGACACGAACAGGTGCGCCGTCGTGGAATTCGCGTGGACGAGGTCGATGCCCAGCTTTTCGATGAGCCGGCCGATGGCCGCCCCCGCGCAACGCCAGCGCCAGAAATAGGCAAACAGCGTCAGCGGATTCCGCGTCCAGCGAAGCCGTCCGAGCACAGGAACCGTGTGCTGCGGTATACCGATGCGCCGCAGTTCGTCCGCCAGCTGTCCCGGCCCGGGCAGGACGACCGAAGGTTCATAGCGTCCGCGGTCGAGCCGTTCAAGCAGCGTGAGCAAGCTCCGCTCGGCGCCGCCGAGCCGGGCAGTGTGGGAGATATAGAGGATGCGGCGCATGGGTCAGACGTTGAACCGGATGTTGACGATGTCGCCGTCGCGAATCACGTGGTCGCGGCCCTCGACAAGCTCTTTGCCGTGTGTTCGGACTTCCCGGACAGAGCCGAGGGCCTCGAGGTCGCTGAAGGCGATGACCTCGGCGCGGATAAAGCCGCGTGCCAGGTCGGAATGAATTGTTTCCGCCGCCTCGATGGCCGTGCCGCCCTTTCGCAGCGTCCACGCCTTGACTTCGACGGAGCTGAACGTGAGGAACGTGATGCAGCCGAGAACGGAATAAGCGAGGTGGATGATTCGGTCGCGCGCGAGTTCGCCGATTCCAAGGTCCGCGAGAAAGGCCTTCTGGTCGGCCTCGTCGAGTTCTTGTAGCTCTGCCTCGATCTTGGCGCAGCACGAAAGCGAGTTCTCAAGCGGCAGGCCACGAAGCGAGTCCGGGTCGGCCATATTCGATTCGTTGACGTTGACCACGTGAATGCAGGGTTTTGCGCTGAGGAAGCGGTAGCCACGTAGGAGCTTTTCTTCTTCTGTGTTCAGCTTGACCCCGGTGAGCGGCGTTCCCTCGCTTATCGCGGCAAGGCAACGTTCGAGAGCTGCCAGTTCGGCGCGCAGCCGCTCCTGCTCCGGCGTTGGCTTGGTGACGTCTTTTTGCAGGCGCGCGACGCGCTTTTCGATGATGGCGAGATCGAGGGTCAGCAGTTCGTCATCGATGTCGCGAAGGTCGCGGAGTGGGTCGTTTGCTCCGCGCGGGTTCGGGGCGAATTCCGAGTCGAACTTGCGAAGCACCTTGAGCAGGGCATCGGCGTCGCGGACGGTATTTACGGCGGCGGAGTCGGCTCCGACACCGCCGGTCCGGGTGGAGAAAAACCCTGGGACCTCGAAGCAATCGATGGTCGCATATGAGATTTTCTTAGGGTTCGCCATTTTCGCAAGGAAGTCCACCCGGCGGTCGGGCACCTTGACCGCGGCGACGTGGACTTCGCCGGGGCGTGCGTGCGTGCGCTCACCCAAGCCCGTGAGCGCGCGGAAAAGCGTCGTTGCGCCTGCCTGTGGCAGCCCGATAATGGCAAGCTTCATGCCAGAAGTATAGCAAGGCCGCTCTGAAAGCCCAAGCCCAAAAATTGACGGCTCCGGTGCTCCTGTGCTTGCTCCCGCAAGCAACTAGATTCGTGTCGCCTCTCGTGATAAGATGCGTTTGGGTGTGCGGGGCAGGCTGGCCGGCAGCGTCCCGCAAGAGTGTGCAATCAGGAGAAGCATATGGAACTCGGAACGGTGCGGCTCGGTGGACTCAGTGTCAGCCGCATGATTATCGGCGGCAATCCGTTCAGCGGCTTCGCCCATCAGACGCCGGAGCGGGATGTCGAAATGCAGCGGTGGTATACCGTGGCTCGGATCAAGGATGCCCTTCGCCAGGCAGAAGCGCTTGGGATCAACACGCACATCGGCCGGGCGGACAACCACATCATGCGGATGCTGATGGAGTATTGGGATGAGGGCGGGAAGATTCGGTGGATCGCCCAGACATGTCCGGGCGTCGGGCCGATTGAGGTCGGCATTCGCACCGCCATTCAGGGTCGGGCGTCCGCCTGCTACATCCACGGCGGCGTGATGGACAACCTGTTCGCAAACGGCAAACTCGATGAGGTGCCGCCGGCCATCCGAAGGATCAAAGAGGCGGGCATGCCAGCAGGTATCGCCTGCCACAACCCCGCCGTTCTCGGCTGGGCGGAGGAGAACCTCGACGTTGATTTCTATATGTGCTCCTACTACAACCCAAACGACCGCAGCAAGGACCCCGCTTCGGCGAGCGGCCACGGGGAGGTCTTTCTTCCGGAACACCGGAACCGCATGGTGGAGGTTATTGCTGGCCTGAGCCGCCCTGCGATTCACTATAAGGTGTTGGCGGCTGGACGGAACGATCCGAGGGAGGCATTTGACTTCGTGGCAGAGCATCTGCGGCCGCAGGATGCCGTCTGCGTCGGTGTTTACACGAAGGACAAGCCCACCATGCTCGCGGAGGATGTCCGGTTGCTCGCTGATGCCCTGCGCGCGCGGGGAAAGCTCTAGCGGCTGCAACGGCTCGTCTAGTGGCCGTCAAGCTCTTATTCGTGTTTTGGCTCGGTCTGCGCCAAAGCGTCGAGCGTCGCCTGGGCAATAGGGGCGAACCAGGCGGTGCGCGCGGTTGCGAGGAGCTCGCGGAGCAGCGGCCGGGCGGTCTCGGGACCCTGGTTCATTGCCGTGTGGAAGGCGAGGAAGAATTGTGCATCCGGCGGCGGCACGGCCGTCGGGTTTTCGGCACACCACTTGCGGAACTCGTCTGCCGACATCGCGCCCGTCATCAGTTGTGCGACCTGAGCCGCGGGGACAGCATCGGGGTATTTCTCGATTATGGACTGGAGGGTTTGTCGGGCATCCTGCGCGTTTCCGAGGTGGTTTTTGAGGAGTGCGGCGCGCAGCAGTGCGCGGGGAGCGATTGCTTTGGCCTCGGGAGAGGCAGAGGCCGCGGCGAGGTAGGCAGCGGCTGCCGGCGCGAACGCCTTACCTTCGAGCAGCGTCGTTCCCCCTTGGTAGAGGATACTGGCCGCAAGGTTTTTGTCCGGCTCAGCGGCTTGAGCGGCGTTGGTGTGTATGTCAAGAACACGCGGGGCCTCGCCCGCGGCGACGAGACTCAGGGCGGCGGTATGGATAATGGTGTTCAGTCGTGGTTCGGCGCGCGGGAGCTTCGAGATCGCGCGTGTGAGAAGTCGGACGAGGATGTCGCGGTTCTCCGGGTTGGCTGATGCGTCCGTGATCGCGTCGGCAAACGCGGCGGTCATCTGGGCAGTTGGATATTCCTCGGAAAGGGCGAGCAGGCGCTCGTGCATTTTGGCCTCGGCGAAGCGGGAGGCGAGGTCGCCGGCAAGCCGGCCAAGCTCGCGGACGTATCCGGGGACATTCTTGCGGACGTATTCCATCATTT
>CAZBRH010000014.1:0-1487 GCA_964494245.1 uncultured Planctomycetota bacterium
CCCGGCGTCGCGCTGCTCTCGAATGCCCCGACGTTCAACGAGTTTGCGCTCCGCCTCCCCGTCGCCAACGCCGCGGAGGTCGTCAACGAACTCATCGAGAAGGGCATCGCCGCCGGGTTCCCGCTCGGGCGGTACTACCCGTCGCTGCGGAGCTGCCTGCTCGTGGCCGTGACCGAGAAGCGCACCAAGCACGAAATCGGCCTCCTCGCCGAGGCGCTGGAGGCGGCGCTATGAAACTCATCTTCGAAAAAACCTCTGCCGGTCGAACGGGTGCAAGTTTGCCCGAAGCAGAGCTCCCGCTGGTGAACGACTTGCCAGCCGAACTTCTCCGCGACTGCGACGCCGCACTGCCCGAACTCTCGGAGCTCGACGTCGTCCGCCATTTCACCGAACTTTCGCGCCGGAACTTCGGCGTTGACTGCGGCTTCTACCCACTCGGCTCCTGCACGATGAAATACAACCCGAAGGGCTTCCGCGAACTGCATCCGCTGCTCCCCCAGCTCCGCATCGGCGGGATTCTCACGCAGGGCGCGCTCCAGGTCATCCACGACCTCGAACGCCTCCTCTGCGAAATCACGGGCATGGCGGCGTTCACGATGCAGCCGCTCGCCGGCGCACACGGCGAGCTTACGGGCATCATGCTGATCGCCGCCTATCATCGCGCCACAGGAGCGACGAAGACCAAAGTCATTGTCCCCGATTCCGCACACGGCACCAACCCCGCAAGCGCCGCCATCGGCGGATTCTCCGTCGTCCCGATCCCTTCTGACAAGCACGGCTTCATGGACTTCGACAAGTTCCGCGCCGCGCTCGATGACCAAGTCGCCGCCGTAATGCTCACTTGCCCCAACACCCTCGGCCTCTTCAACCCCCGCATCAAAGACATCGCCGCCCTGACCCACGAGGCCGGCGGCCTCATGTACTATGACGGGGCGAACCTGAACGCCATCCTCGGCAAGTGCCGCCCCGGCGACATCGGCTTCGACGTCGTCCACCTCAACCTCCACAAGACCTTCGCCACACCGCACGGCGGCGGCGGCCCCGGCGCCGGCCCCGTCGGCGTCAGCCGCCAACTCGTCGACTTTCTCCCCACCTCGCTTGTCGAGCGGCGGCAGGACGGCACCTATTTCCTCCGCTATGACAAAGAACATAGCATCGGCTATGTCGCCCCCTTCTACGGCAACTTCGGCGTCCTGCTCAAGGCCTATGCATATATCCTGACGCTCGGCCGCGCCGGCCTCATCGAGGCCGCCGAGCACGCCGTCCTCAACGCGAACTACGTGCTCGCCCGCCTCCGCAGCCACTACGACGCTGCGTGCGATGGATTCTGCATGCACGAGTGCGTTCTCTCGGCGACGCGACAGGCGGAACGCGGCGTCACCGCGATGGACATCGCCAAGGCGCTCATCGACCGGGGCTTCCATCCGCCGACCGTCTACTTCCCGCTCACCGTCAAGGAAGCCCTGATGATCGAGCCGACCGAGACC
>CAZBRH010000014.1:1600-7269 GCA_964494245.1 uncultured Planctomycetota bacterium
ATATGCCGCCGCCCGCGACCTCGGCCTCGCATCGATCTGAGCGGCACGCGACAGGGCGGCAAGGGGCGTCCTTCCCCTCAGCTTGCCACCACAATCGAATAGATATCCAGCCGGGGGATGGTGAACTCGCAGCCGTCTTCGAGGGGCTTCACGTCGAGCGCGAGGTTCTTCGGCTGAAGCCGGGCCTGGCGAACCTTGTGCCGCAGCCGGATGGTGACGCCGTGAACGGGTATGGCCTCGTCGATGACGCTGCCCTTCGTGCGCATCGGGCCGGCGGCGGTCAGGTTGACGAGGTGAATCGCCCAGCCGCGGTCGGACGGATTGGTCCACGGAACGACGGCGACGGTTGACGGGCCGCGCACCTCGATGGGCGGCGCCTCGCCCGCCGCCCAGCGGACAGCGTTGATGATAAGCTGCCGGTGGTCGGGATGGCCGTACTCGCCGTAGCACAGCCCCAGGGGATGCGGAACGTAGACCACCCGCCCCTTCCCCACCAGATGCGTGACGGCGGCCGGATAAGGCGTGTCCTCGCCGGGAAAGTGGCCGAGCTTGTGTCCGCGGAACGGAAGGACGATGCGGCCGTGGCCGCGGGCGGACTCGCGGACGGAGACCTTGAGCTGGTATTCGCGGAACACGCTCATCGGCCAGTCGGCGGGAAGCCCTTCGCCGAGCGGGTCCTCCGCGGGGAACTTGACGAAGCTGTATTTGTAGTTGAGGCGTTCGAGGTAGTCGGCGCCGAACAAGTCGGCCAGCAGGAAGTTCGGCCGCGGGTTGCCGCACTCGTCCTGAAGCGAGGTGCGCCCGGTGGCGACGAGGCCGCCGCCGGCCTCGACATACCGGCGAAGCTGCGCGGCCTCCGCGTCGGACAGGCACGCGACGGACGGCAGGACGACGACTTTGGCGCCGCCGAAATCGCCTGTGAGCAGCGCCCGCTCCGTCATAAGGACGTAAGGAATTGCTCGTTCCATCAGGGCGTAGTGGAAGCCCTCGACGCCCTTGCCGTGCTCGCGGGCGGCGGGATCGGTGGCAAAGGACTCACTGGCGTTCGACCAGAGAATCGCCGCGTAGGGAACGCGGCGGTGTCCGCGTCCGGGCAGGAACGGCTCGCGTCGCCTCACCTCGGCGAACGCGGCCTTCAGGTGTTCGACGCTCCGCACGTCGAGCGAGCCGTCCATCTGAATTTGGTCGTAGTATTGGACCATTCCGCCGTGTGCGACGACGATGGCCATCTCGGTGAAGAGTTGTGGGACAAGCCGCACCTGATTTGCCCGCTCCATTTTGTTGAACCGGACGAAGAAGCGGTAGATTTCGATCTCGAAGGGCGTGTCGGGCTTGACGGCGAGGTGCGCCGCGCAGTCGAGCGGCAGCGAGCCGTGGCCGTCCTGGTAATGGAACTCGGTGCAGAGGTAGTCGTCGCCGTCGAAGTGTTCGGGGCCGGCCGCTCCGCGGCGGATGCCCCTGGGGCCTTCGTTATAGACGATCGTGAGGTTCGGATTGGCGGCACGGACGACGGCATTGAACTCGCGTTTGACGAGGAGGCGCTGGCGGCGAATCCAACGCTGGTAGGTTCGTCGGGCGGCGCTCGTGAGGTCGTCGGCAGCAGGCAGATGGCAGCGTGTGTCTTCGAAAAACTTGGCCTTGCACGTTTCGCAGTAGCATGGCTCGCCCCACGCGCCCCAGCCGAAGCAGTCGAGCCAGTAGCCGTCGAAGTCGTAGTTTTCGGAGATTTCCTTCAGCAGTGCGAGGAGGTATTCGCGGCCGCCGGTGTTCATGCACATCCGCTTGTCGGTCGCGCGGGCACCGGCGGCATCGACGGCGCCGAAGTCGCGCTCGGTGTAGGAGGCGCCGCGCGGCTCGTGCGACTGGCCCATGTAGACGTAGTAAAGGATCGCCATCCCCGCCTTGCGGCAGGCGACCGAGAACTCGCGTAGCAAGTCGCGCTGCCCGATGCCGGTGTGCTTACGGCCGATGCGGGTGTCGTGGTAGCAGTTGCCGGCGTAGTCGCGGGCGTGGGTGTAGAGCGCAGTGACACCCGCATCCTTCAACTGCGCAACGATGCGCTCGGGGTCGATGTTGCGCAGCGTTGGAAGTTGGCCGAGAGGGACCTGGTCGAAGGAGTCAGGAATCTGAAAATCCAGCAGGAAGCCGCGTTTGCTCGTCTCAAACCACTTGGCCATGCGTCTATCCTCCTCGCCTTGACAGGTCAACGACACGGATTCTACACCGTGCGCCGCAGTTGAGCAAGGATGCGATCTTCGTTTCCACCGGTTTGTTGACACGAGAGTCGGGCAGCATACAATGCGCTCGTGGACGGTCTTTGAACACCCAACCAGCAAAAGGACACCGCACATGGTTGATTCGACTGTCGAGATGCTAATCGACGCCGAGCGCCGCCGCCAGTGGGAAAAGCTGATCCTCATCCCATCCGAGAGCATCTGCCTGCCTGATGCGGCCGCCGTGCTGGCGTCGCCATTCACGAACGTTTACGCAGAAGGGCAGCCGGCGCCGCCGCTGATGCACGACCCGCGCGAGGCCGCGTCGGATAGCGCCCGGTTCGAGAGCTGGCAAACGCGACTGGCAGACGGTCGCTACTACCGCGGCTGCGTCAACGCCAACCGCGTCGAGCTGCTCGCTCAGCGCCTCATTGCCGAAGCGTACTCGCGGCTCGAAGGCAGCCCCGACCCCAGCGGCATCCATGTCTGTGCGCAGGCGCTTTCTGGAGCTCCCGCAAACATCGCCGTGTATGAGGCGCTGCTCCATCACGGGGACGTGATTCTAGGTCTCGATCTCTCGCACGGAGGGCACCTGACACATGGCTCAGAGTTCAACTTCTCGGGAAAGACCTTTCGCGTCAAGTCCTACGGGATTGACCCGGCGTCCCGCCGACTCGACTACGGCTGCATCCGCGAGCTCGCACGAGAACACAAGCCCCGGCTCATCATCGGCGGCGCGTCGTCGTATCCGTGGGATTTTGACTGGGCAGAGCTACGGTCTATCGCGGACGAGGTCGGGGCATATCTGATGGCCGACATCGCTCACCTCGCCGGGATGGTCATCGCCGGACTTCTGAACAATCCCCTGCCCTACGCGCATGTCGTCACGCACACGACGCACAAGACGCTCTGCGGGCCGCGCGGCGCTGTCATCCTGACAACGTATCCGAAGCTGGCGAAGCGGATCAACGCGGGTGTATTCCCCGGCCTCCAGGGCGGGCCACACGTGCACACGATCGCGGCAATTGCTCGGCTGTTCGAGTTTATCAACGCCTACTGCGACGAGTTCGTCCGACTCCAACACGCGATTCTCGACAATACGGCGTATTTCGCTAACTGCCTCGAGCGCGAGGGCTTCACGCTCGAATACGGCGGCACGAATACGCACATGCTACTCGTTGACCTCAAGCGGTTTGACGGGCATCCGAACCCCGAGACACCAATCGATGGCGAGGTAGCGTCGCGGCTACTCGAAATCGCGGGGATTGTCTGCAACAAGAATGTTCTGCCGGGCGACGCGACTGCCGGACAGGCCAGCGGCATCCGACTCGGCATGCCGTGGGCAACGCAGCGTGGCATCTCACGCGAACAGATTGCCGAGATTGCGTCCATCATCAGAGCGGTCCTTGGCAGTGTCCACACGTTCCGCGTCTGGGTCCCTGCGGGCGAGGAGCGATGCCGGGGCAGAGTGCCGCCGGGTGTGCTGCGCGACGCGGCCGACCGAATGCGGGAGCTCGTCGAAACCTTGCCGCTTCCCCCCAAGCCCAAAGCGGCCGCCAAGCCGCCCTCGAGGCCGCCGCGAGTCGGCGACCGCTTGGCATTTCTGCTCCGGGGCGACAAGGTGGCGCTCACGCTTGACCAGATGCTCACCTGCCCTGTTGCCGGACTGGGCAAAGGCGACGCGGTCGCCGGATGGATGCTGCAATCCGACGGGGCGGCCGTCGCCGACGTGGTCGCCGTGAACCTCGGAATGCAGGGCCGTGAGGAACGCTTCGCCCTGCTCGCCCACGCCGACAAGGCCGACATGGTCGTCGAGTGGGTTCGCGGCCTGTCTGACGGCTATCTGCTTTTCGACCCGGACGATCTGTACGCGAAGATCGATGGCCCGACGGTTGTCGAACCGCTACCCGAAGACCTGCTCGGACGGCTGCCTGCGTCGCTGCCGAAGCCAATAACCGACGTCACCAAGCCGCACTTCATCGGCCAGCGTGTCGAGTCCGCGATGGCAAAGCCGGCTCCGAAGCGACCCTACAGATACTCGGAGCCAGCCCTACCTACCCGCAAGACTCTCCTAAACGAGGCCCACCGCGCACTCGGCGGCAGAATGGTCGAGTTCAGCGGTTGGGAAATGCCCGTCGAATACCCCGACGGGATTTTCGCCGAGCACCGAGCCGTCCGCACGGCCGCGGGCCTCTTCGACGTCTCGCACATGAGTTTGTTCGAGGTCAGCGGGCGGTATGCTCTGCATTTCCTCGACGTCGTGCTGGCGAACTGCGTCTCGCGGCTCGATCCGGGCGAGGCACAGTATACATACCTTCTCCGGCCCGACGGCACGGCCATCGACGACATGTATGTCTATCGGATCGAGCGGGACCGCTTCATGCTCGTCGCCAACGCGGCAAACGCAGAGCGCGATTGGGACTGGCTCAATGCTGTCAACTCACGGCAAGTCATCATTGATCCCGCGATGCCGGGAAAACAAATCGAGGGACCGGTGGAACTGCGAAATCTCCGCGACGATGGCCTCGTCGGGCTGGCGCTTCAAGGACCCGTCTCAGCGCGGCTTCTTTGCCGCTTGGCGGCCGACGGCACCGCCCGCTGGGCCATCGAGCGGCTTGAGCTGAATCGCTTCATCAAAGCGGACATCGCTGGCATTCGGTGCCTTGTAGCCGCAACGGGCTACACGGGCGAAGAGATCGGCTTTGAAATATATGCCCATCCTTCGCAGTGCGTCGAGCTCTGGAACAAGCTGCTTGACGAGGGCTGCTCGCTCGGCGTCCGACCCGCCGGCTTGGGCGCTCGCGACTCAACGCGGACGGAAGCCGGCCTGCCACTTTTCGGCCACGAACTCGAAGGACCTTGCGAACTCTCCATCACCGAAGCCGGATACGGCTTCGTCGCGCGATTCCACGTCCCCTTCTTCATCGGGCGCGACGCCTACATGCGGCGCGTTTCCCACCCGCGCCGCCGCGTAATCCGGCTGCGCGGACAGGGGCGCAAGAGCGTCCGGCCCGGCCATGTCATTGTCGATGCCACCGACCGTGCGGTGGGTCAAATCACGAGCTTCGCATACACGGCGAGCGACTTCACGTTCTCCGCCCTGGGACGGCCGTTCGCGCCGTGCGCGAGCCGGCAGCCAAATACGAGCCGCCGGCGCGCCCCGGCGCAGTCGTCGAACTTCAAATCCTCCCCCGATTCCCCGACGATGCCGAGCGGTCCTCGTGGCGTAAATTCTACACTTGACGTCGCCCAGACTAACGGCCCCACGAAGGAAGGAATACGACGAGTCGTTCCGCTGCACCGCTAAGAAAGCAATTCGCAGCAGAAACTCTCCGCAATTTAGGAGGGTGTGCGCCGCATGGGAAAACGATAGAAAACGGGCGATGGCGCGGCTAGAATACGCACGACTTTCTAACCGGACAGGCGCCGCAACCGACATGTTCTTGCGGGGTCTCC